>JBAZSR010000082.1:0-15448 GCA_041662295.1 Elusimicrobiota bacterium
CGAGAGAGATCTCTCTTCCTCACGACCGGACACTTCTAAAAAACGGATTACCGGACATTTCTATTCTCTTGCAACAGCCCCCCCCCTCAGCCGGGGCGGATTGAGGACCGCTCCACAAGAAAGCTTCCAAGAAACAGACAGTCAGGACCACCGGGCTCGGCAGCCATGGCGGTGAAGCACGCGAGCGCGTCCTCCGGGGAGCACACGATGGGCTCGCCCCTCCGGTTGAACGAGGTGTTGAGCACCATGGGGACCCCGGTGAGCTCATGGAAGAGCTTGAGGAGCAGGTGGTACCTCGGCTGGTGCTCGCGCCTGACGACCTGAGGCCTGCTCGTGCCGTCGCCATGGACGATGGCCGGAACCTTGGCCGCCCTGCCCTTCTTGAGCGGCAGGGTGAAGAGCATGAAGCGGGAGTCGAACGCCCCCGCGAACCACGCGGCCTCGTGCCCCGAGAGGATGGAGGGACCGAAGGGCCGCCACGGCTCCCTTCCCTTGATGCGGTTGACACGGCCCTTGGCCTCGGGCCGCCGAGGGTCGGCGAGGATGCTGCGGCTGCCCAAGGCCCGGGGGCCGAATTCCACGCGGCCGTCGAACCAGCACACAACCTGCCCCTCGGCCAGGCGGCGGGCCGCCTCGGCCGGAGCATCCTCGATTGCCGTGAACGAGGCCTTTGCCCGCCGCAGGGCGCGGAGCAGGCTCTCGCTGTCGTAGGCCGGACCGAGCAGCGCGTGGGGCATGGCTGCCCTGGCAGGGCCGCCGGCAAGGTGGAGGGCTTCCAAGGCCGCGCCGAGCGCGGTGCCGGCGTCATTTGCTCCGGGCTGGACGAACATCTTCAACGGCCTGAAGGTCTCGCGGAGGACCTGGTTCATCCTGCAGTTGAGGGCCACGCCGCCGGCCAAGCAAAGGCCGGGGACGCCGGGCTTGATCCCCGCGGTCTTCAGCAGTCCTGTGATGGTCCGTTCCAGCGCCCTTTGGAGGGAGGCAGCGAGGTCCTGGTGCGGCCTGGTCAGAGGGTCGGACCCGCTCCTGGCCAGGCTCGCGAACCGCTCGTCGATGCCCTTCTCGTGGATCGAGGGCTCGGCGGAGCCCTTCCAGGAAAGGAACGGCTCCACGTCCCTGCGGGGCCTCCCGAAGGAGGCCAGGGCCATGACGCTCCCCTGGCCGTGCGGGCCGAAACCGAGCAGGCGGGTGACGGTCTCATAGACTCCGCCGATGGAGCGGTCGGTCAGGGAAAGGACCTCCAGCACGGGTTCGAGGGCGGCCCCTTTGCCCCGGAAGACCGCGGCCGTCTCCCGGTCGCCGCGGCCGTCCACGGTCAGGACCCAGGCGTCGTCCATGCCGCTGGCGCGGTAGGCGCTCGCAGCGTGCGCCAAGTGGTGCGGGACATAGACCACCCTTCCCGCCTTGAGACTGGGGATGGCCCGGCCTGATTCCAGGGCCGAGAAGGCCCTGCGGTAGCGCGCCGGGATGCCGTTGACCGCGATGAGGTCCATGTCGTCGAGGGAAAGCCGGTCCGGACCCAGGATGGCCGCAATCGCCGCACGCGGGAAGGCGTCCTCCACGGCCAGCGTGGGGTCCATGGCGATGCTCACCCCGGGCCTGTCCGGAGCGTGCCAGCCGTGATGCCTCCTCCGGGAGAAACGCTCCTCCTCGACCGCGGCGTGGACCTTCCCTTCCTTAAGAAGGGCCGCAGCGTGCTCCTGCAGGGTCGTGACCGCAACGCCCAAGACCAGTTTGGGCTTGCCTGCGGAACCGGGCTTGGGCAGGAGATAGGCAGGCGGGAAGGCCAGCGGCAAGGCCGGGCCCGCCCCGCCTGCCAAACGCGAGAGCCAGCCCGGCCGATGCCGCAGCGTGCCGGAGAGCGTGGCGCTCGAGGCGGAGTAGACGGGCCGCAGAGCGTCCTGGGGACAGGCTTCGACGCAATCGAAGCAGCGCAGGCAGGCTTCGGCCTTGGCCTTGCTCTTGAGACTCCCGCCAGGGAGCAGGCAGTCCGCTGGGCAGATCCGGGAGCAGAGACCGCAGTTGCCGCACCGCTCAGGATCCGCGACGATGGGCGGCACGAAGCCCGCGGGCGCAGGGGCGGCCACTGTGGGCCGCCGGCCGACCGCCCACTCGAGGCCATCAAGCAGGACCTCGGAGCCCCTTTCAGGGTGTGGCTCGCCAACCAAGGACCGGGCCAGCAGGTCCAGGGCCGCGGGGACGAGCGAAGCGGCCAGAAGCCATGCCGGCCGCACGCCCTTCGCCCCACCCGGCCTTCGCCAGGAAAGAAAGACCGGCCCGGCGGCCGCGGACCAGCGGCGCCCCTTGCGCCATTCAGGGAGCGTCAGGAAGCGTCCCGGGCCAGGGGACAGACCGGCTCCAGGCTTCAAGCCCAGGCGGGCGAGCGCTTGGGGCAGGACGGCCGGGAGGTCCCCGGGCTCGAACATCTCGACGACCGCCGCAACGAGGATCGGCCGCCTGTCTCCCAAGGCGACCTCGCGGATGCCCTTGCGAAGAAGACGCCGGGGGACCCGTTCGACCCTGCATGCCCGCAGGGGAGAGAAGACCCCCTTGAGCCAGATCTCGGCGCGGGCGGCCGCTCCTTCCGAAACGCCCGAGGCGATCCTCAGCAACAGGCCTGAGTCCGAGACCAACAGGGAGAAGGACTCCAGGCCCAGCCCGTAGAGCCCCTCGATGACCGCGGCCTCGCTGACGCGCGTGCCGAAGGCGTCGAGCAGAGGCACGCGTGCTCGACAAGGGTCGAGGAGCTGGGGGGAAGGCCTGGCCATGATTCCTTCTCGGAGGTTAGTTGGTATTATATGAAAGACTCAGGCTCCGCCATGGCGAATCTCGGCTGCATCCAGGTCATCAGGCGCTGCGGCAAGGACGACCCCGCGGACCTAGCGGCCAAGGTCCTGGGCGGTCAGAAATAGCAGCGCCCCGGCGCGGTCGAACGCGCCGGAGCGCCCTGGGTCCCTTGGAAGACCGGCTCAGCCCTGGATGATGGACTTCGTGGGACAGGAAGACTCGCACGCGGCGCAATCGATGCACTTCTCGGCGTCGATGCGGTAGCGCGGCTCGCCCTTGATGATCGCCTCGGACGGGCAGGTGTCGAAACAGGTGCCGCAGGCGTTGCAGGTGTCGTTGATCTTATAGGCCATTGTTCCTCTCCGTACTGCGAGTATGGGGATATTTTACCACAACGGCCGGCAGGCCGCCACAAAGGGTGTCACACCTCAACTTATGGAACTTGTTTGGAAAACAAGTTCCATAAGTTGAGGTGTGACACCCTACGCATCAAGCTCCACGGCCAAAGCCTTGAGCGCGACAAGGTCCACCTTGCCGGAGAGAGCGATCGGAAGCTTGTCCACCCGATGAAAACGGCCCGCGTCCGGGATCCAGGGCTTGGGGAAGCCCGTTGCCGCCAGCCTGACACGGAGATCTTCGACGTCGCAGTCGCCTGCATGGAGCACCACGAGGCGCTCCCCATCCCTGTCCGGCACCGATGAGACGAGGAAGACCGGAGCCGCCGTGCCGGAGAGGTCCTGGAGCGCTGTCTCAAGGGCCCGGTGAGGGACCATCTCGTTGCCGATCCTACTGAAGCGGCTGAGACGGTCCGTGATGGTCACGAACCCGTCCTCGTCGATGACCGCAGCATCGCCCGTGACGTACCAGCCGTCCCGCATGACCTCAGACGTCGGCTCCGGACCGCCGATGTAGCCCTTCATGACGCTGGGCCCCTTGACGAGGAGGAGCCCGGGCACCCCCTCGGGCGTGGGCTCCCAGGTCTCCGGGGAGACCGTCTTGAGCGTGACCCCGGGCAAGGGCCGGCCGATGGTGCCCAACTTGCCGCCCTTCTGGCGGCCCCGCGAACCCACGACGTCGGGGATGTTGACGGCAGCGACCGGGGAGAGCTCCGTGGATCCGTACCCCTCCAGGGGCAGGACCCCGAACCGGGTCAGCCACGCCGCGGCCAGGTCCTCACGGAGCTTATCCGCTCCGGCCACGACCAGGCGCAGACTCCGGAACGCGCGCGGCGGGACGCGGCGCAGGTACATCGACAGCATCGCCGGGGTCGCGATGAGGATGCTGGCACGGAACCGCTCCGCGAGCTTGGCGACGCTGGCCGCGTCGGTCGGGTCATGGTGGAAGACCGCTCCGAACCCCAGCAGGAGCGGCAGCCACAGGGTCCCCGTGAACCCCAGGGCATGGTGCAGGGTCAGCACCCCAAGCACGCGGTCTCCGGGCAGGGTCGCGTAGACCTGGGAGACGGCCTCCACGTTGGCGAGAATGTTGGCGTGGCTGAGCACCACCCCTTTCGGCAGGCCCGTGGAGCCGCTAGTGAAGAGCACCGCGGCCTCGTCCTCGACCGCCCCCGGCGGGGCCAAGGCCGCCGGGTCCCTGAAGAGCAGGCGCAGCCACCCGCCGAGGAGACCGGACAGGCCGGGC
The DNA here is from genome assembly GCA_041662295.1 of Elusimicrobiota bacterium. GTDB lineage: Bacteria > Elusimicrobiota > Elusimicrobia > UBA1565 > UBA9628 > JACQWX01. Next base: position 4,429 of record JBAZSR010000082.1, read on the forward strand.
TTGGGCAGGTCCTCCAGGAAGACCGCGCCTTCCGGCTCCCACCCGAGCCGGGCCGCGAGCTTGCGGGACGTGACGACCTTCCCAGCTCCGGCCGCGGACATCCGCGCCGCTGCGGACTCCCGGCTCAGCGAGAGGCCGAGCATGACAGGCGTCCTGCCCGACAGGGAGAGGGCCAAGACCGCGAGCGCCCCTTCCAGGGACGCCGGCAGCATGACGGCCTGGCGCTTGCCGGGCCCGAGGACCGGCTCGAGGGCCCGTGCCAGGCAGGAAGCCGCGGCATAGGCCGACCCGTAGTTCAGCGAGCGTCCCCCGGACCCGGCCAGGGCCAGGCGGAAGGGGTGCCTCCGAGCCCGCCTCACGAACCCCACCGGGAGGATGTCCTTCTCCGCGAGCCTGAGCCGGAAGGACTCCGACCCCAGCTCCTGGATGGCCTGGCGGACCCGGTGGGCGTCGGCGTCCGGCGGGAGCGGGTGCCCAAAGTTCACGGTCACCGGGTAGGGCAGCCTGCCTGGCAGCTTGAAGAGGACCCTCCCCCCCTCGAAGCTGAAAAGACTCCCCCAGAGCCGGTCGAGGTGCACGGGCACGATGGGGACGTCGAGCCCCTGAACGACCTTCTCGAAGCCCTTCTTGAAGCTGTTCATCTGACCGTGGCGCGAGATCGTGCCCTCGGCGAAGATGCAGAGCACATTTCCCTCCCGGAGGACCTTGCGGCAGGCTTCGAGCGAGCGCAGGACCGCCTTGGGGCTGTCGCGGCCCGAGACCGGGATCGCTCCCATGGCCTTGAAGAACCAGCGTGCCACCGGGATGTCGAAATAGGTGCGGGACATGAGGAAGTGGACCGACCGGGGACTCGCGGCCGCGATGAGGATGGGGTCCGCGTAGGAGATGTGGTTGGCCACAAGGAGCGCCGCGCCCTTCCTCGGGCAGTGCCTGCGGTCGATGATGCGCATCCGGTAGAGGAGGAAGACGAAGATTCTCGCCAGGGTCCGGGCGAGGAGGAACCCCAGGGAAGGGCGTTCCGTCATCTCCGGGTCCGGCTCTCGTCCACGTAGGGCCGCTTCTTCCTCGGCTTCAGGCGCGAGACGAGCCAGTCGTAGAGCGCGGAAGGCAGCGCCGGAGCCAGATGGACCACGGGCCAGGAGAGCTGCCACGGGAAGTGCACCAGGCGGTCCCCCCGCTCGATGCCTTCGATGATCCGCCGGGCCCCGTCCTCGGTCTCCAGGAGGAACACCATGTCCTCCGGGTCGTTGCGGTCCGTGATCTCGCTCTTGACGAACCCAGGGGACACGGTCACGACCTTCACCCCGGTCCCGGCCAGGTCCACACGCACCGACTCGAGCAGCGTCGCCAGCGCGGCCTTGCTCGCGGAGTAGGCCCCGGTCTCAGGCAGGCCCCGGTAGGCCGCCAGGCTCGCGATGCCCGCGATGGTCCCCTGGCCGGCGGACACCATGTCCGGGATGACGGCCTCCAGCCAGTTGCCGGCGCCGAACACGTTGGTCTCGAAGGTCCAGCGGAGATTCTCGGCGCTGAAGGCGCGCGCGCTCAAGGAGTCGCCCACCCCGGCGTTGAGGATGGACCAGTCGAGCCCGCCCCAGGCCTCCTTGATGGCAGCGTAGTGCCTCTTGACGGTCTCGGGCTCCGTGACGCTCCCGTGGAGCTCCAGGCAGTCATGATCCCGGACCGGGATTCCTGGACCCTGATTGGACCGCCGCTGCGCCTGGGCCGAGCGCACCGCGGCAGCGGCGGAGGACAGCCTCTCCTTCCTGCGGCCCGTGAGCGCCACCCGCCAGCCCCTCCGGCCGAGCTCGACCGCCATGGCCCGGCCCAGTCCCGAGGTGGCGCCGGTGACCAGGGCTCGGCGGCCTGCCCCGTCCTGCCCGGCCTCTCCGCGCTCCATCTCAGGCCGCGGGCCGCTGAGCCTTGATGGACCCGACGATGCCCTGCACAAGGCTCGGCAGCAGGTCGTAGAATTTCGCCTTCCTGAACTTCCTGACGAAGTCCGTCTTGGTAAAATCGAAGCCCACGTCGAAGCCCGCCTTCTGGCTCAGGTAGTACTTGTGCTGCTGGATCCAGATGTAGAGGTCCGTGTAGGTCCTGTCCGGGAAGCCCTCAAGAAGGCCCTGGTCCAGGATGATGGCGGCCGCGGGCAGGAACCGCGACTCGTACCAGAGGAGGCTCGCGAACACGATGTTCTTCTTGGCCAGCTCGCCTCCCCCGTAGCCGCGCCGGAAGTTCGCGATCTCCTCGAAGAGCTTGCCGTAGCTGGTGAGCTCCGTGACCTTGAGGGGCCGGGCGAGGATGGCGTTGCTCAGGTGCGTCTCCCGCTCGAAGACCCTCTCCTCGAGTTTGATGAGAAAGCGCATGGCGGACCCGGTGTCGCAGGAGTACTTCTTCTCCGGGGAGAGGGAGAGGCCGAACTCCACCTCCATGACCTCGGCGTCGATGTCCATGGCCCCGAGCTCGGTCTTGGCCAGCGTCACCCGGTGGTGCCCGTCCACCACGAAGTAGTTGTCGAGGAGCTGGTAGACCTTGATGGGCGGGAGAATCTTGCCGGCGAGCATCGCGGCCCGGACGCTCTCGAACTTCTCCCGCACCCCGCCGGCCTGGGGAAGGAAGTTCTCCGTGAACTCCTGGTACCGACCGAGGCTCCCCGTGATCTTCTCGATGGGGATAGGCCGGACCCCGCGGCTGACGCGGACCACGCTATCGAGGTTCTTCTCGATCGCGGCGAAATCCAGGAGCGCGTCCTTCTCCTCGCTCATCGGGGTCTCATTCTACCAAACAGGGCGGCAGGCCTTCGATGATCCCCGGCATGGAATGTTCTACCATGTCCCGGTCATGGCGCGGCCAAGAGGACCTGCCGATCTGCGGTTATCCACAGACATATCTTGAGAGGGTCTGTGGATAACTTCGGGTTTAAGCTCCCTCCATCTGGATAGGTCTTTTTCCTGATCGGATTGGGCCTTCGGACCCCTGCCCACCCGACCAGCTCCCTATATACTCCCTGACAGGACGCGTCATGCGCTATCAGCGCCTCGTCTTGCTCTTCTCTTTGTGCCTCGGCAGCTTCCCTGCCGCGGGACAGAGCATCCGCGTCTCCCCGAAAGCGGGCGGCGTGGTTCAGAAAGTCTCCGCCATCCCCTCGTCTCTCCGCGGCTCACTGACAGCGCCCTCCCTTTCCGCTCTGGCCGGCGTCTCCCTGCTGCCCGGGGGCATAGCACTGACACCCTCCATCGCCGCGCCGGAGGCTCCTGGCGTCGCGGTCCAGGGAGCGCCTATTCCCCTCTTGTCGCCAGCGATCCCTGCTTCCGTTCCGACCGCGGTCCCGAACAAGGATCCCCTTTACACCCTCAAGGCCATCTCGGAAACAGCACCCTCCTCGAAGGACCCGGCCGAGGCTGAGGAGCAGTCCAAGGGATTCTGGCGCCAGGCCCTCGGGGAAGCCCCGGCCGCGCCTGACGCCCAAGAACCGGCCGCCGCTGTCCCTGGATCGGCCGGCGCTGTTCCAGGGACCGGCGCGGGAGAGGACACGGCTCAGGCGTGGAACCGCCTCAATGCCGAGCGCTCTTCCCCGGAGAACCAAGCCCGCTGGAACGCGGCCCTGACTGAAGCCCGCAAGAACACGGCCGCGGACGTCGCCCGCCTGCTGAAGATGCGCAAGGCCGGGCCGAAAGTCCACGCTGAGCTCGCCGCCAGCGACACCAAGACCATCACGGAGTACCGAGGGGTGCCGGGACGGATCGCGGCCCTGTCCGAGGACGGCCGGATCTACCGCCACTGGGTCCGCGACAGCGCGGACCTCGAAAGCATCCTCGCCTCGGGCCTGCTCCGGGCGGGGAACGTGTCCTACGTCGAGTTCACGGGCTCGCACCGCGCCTACATCAAGGACATCTACCTCGATCTCCACGGCCCCTTCTTCACCGCCACCGAGAACACGGCGAGCGAACCCAGGGTGATGAACGAAGACGTGCACCACTACGTGGATTTCCGCCTGCCCCCAGGAGTGCGCGCCCTCTCCCTCGACGGCTCGGACGTCATGATGATCCCGTCCGCTCCCGGGACCTACCTGCCCATCGAGATCGCGGGTTCGAGCCTCGCGCCCCGCTGAGCCTGCCGCCTCGAAACAGGAGACGACATTTCATAGAATCTACCCATGCCCCTGAGCCTTTTCAACACCCTCACACGGCGCAAGGAGGAGTTCGTCCCCCTGCGTCCACCGGAGGTCGGTCTCTACACCTGCGGGCCCACGGTCTACAACTACCTGCACATCGGCAACTACAAGACCTACGTCTTCGAGGACTCCCTCAAGCGGGTCCTGACGTTCTTCGGGTTCAAGGTCCGGCACGTCATGAACGTCACGGACGTGGGACATCTCGTCAGCGACGCGGACGAGGGCGAGGACAAGCTGGAGGTCGGAGCGGCCCGGGAAGGCAAGTCCGCCTGGGACATCGCCAAGTTCTACACGGCGACCTTCCTGCAGGACTGCGGGGAGCTCAACATCCTCCCCGCGGACGTGCTCTGCAAGGCCACGGACCACATCCCGGAGCAAATCGCCCTCATCTCAAGGCTTGAGGCCAAGGGCCTCGTCTACCGCACCTCGGACGGTCTCTATTTCGACACGGCGAAGTTTCCGAGCTACGGCCGGCTCATGGGAAGCGAGCACGTCAAGGGGCTCGAGGAAGGGGCCCGCGTGGCGGCCAACCGCGAGAAGCGCTCGCTGACGGATTTCGCGCTCTGGAAGCTCTCCCCGTCGGACAAGAAGCGCCAGATGGAGTGGGATTCCCCCTGGGGCAGGGGCTTCCCGGGCTGGCACCTCGAGTGCAGCGCCATGGCCATGAAGTACCTCGGCGAGACCTTCGACATCCACTGCGGCGGGGTGGACCACATCCCCATCCACCACACCAACGAGATCGCGCAGGCCGAGGGAGCCACGGGCAAGCCCTTCGTGCGCTGGTGGATGCACGGCGAGTTCCTCCTCATGAACCAGGCCAAGATGGCGAAATCTGCCGGGGGCTTCGTGACCCTCGCGGACCTCAAGGCCAAGGGCTTCGACCCCCTGGACTACCGCTGCCACTGCCTGAGCGCGCACTACCGCCGCCAGCTCGACTTCACCTGGGAGACCCTCGAGGCTGCCCGGACCGCCAGGCGGCGGCTGAGGGAGGCCTCGCTCGGACTGGCGAAGGCGCCTGCCGCGCCTGCGCCGCCGGAGTTCTCGGCCGCGTTCCGCGACAGCCTGGCCGACGACCTCAACATGCCCGGCGCGCTCGCGAGCGTCTGGGACTGCCTGCGCTCGGACGCGGAGGCAGGGGCCAAGAAGGCGTTCTTTGAGCAGGCGGAGACGGTCCTGGGCCTGGGGCTGTTCAAGGAGGAAGCCCTGGAGTTGACCCCCGAGGCGGAAAAGCTCCTGGCCGCCCGCTCCAAGGCGCGGGCGGAGAAGGACTTCGGCCTCTCGGACAAGCTCCGCAAGGAGCTCGACGGCCTGGGCATCCTCGTGGAAGACACCAAGCAGGGGCAGAAATGGCGAAAGAAATAGGCCGCTCCCGCGCCTCCTGGATCGGCGGGCTCCACTCCGTGGAGGAGACCCTCGCGGCCAGGCCACGGGACATCCTCGAGGTGCTGCTCGACCGCAAGGCAGCCTCATCTTCCCCCGACCACGCCGCGCTCCTGGCCCGGTGCCGACAGGCCGGCGTCAAGGCGCGGCTCGCGGAAAGGCACGAGCTCGACCGGGTGGTTCACGGCCGCCATCAGGGGGCCGTGGCCAGGGTCGCCGCCCCTCCGAGACAGGACCTCGGAGGATTCCTGCGGGAGCTCCCTGAAGACCGCAAGAAGGGCGCGCTCCTGGTCGCGCTCGACCAGATCCAGGACCCGCACAATCTCGGGGCCATCGCGCGGTCCGCGCTCAATTTCGGCGCCTCCGGCCTCATCATCCCGGAGCACCGGTCGTCCCCGGTCACTCCCGTCGCCATCGCCGCCTCGGCCGGGGCCATCCAGAAGATCGATGTCTTCCAGGTCGTCAACCTCCGGCAGGCCCTGGACTCCTGCAAGGAGGCGGGATTCTGGGTCCGCGGGGCGGACGCGGCCGGAGAACCCGCGAACAAGGCCGCGCTCCACCGGCCACTGGTCCTGGTCATCGGCTCCGAAGGAGAGGGCATGAGGCGCCTGGTCCGCGAAGCCTGCGACAGCCTCGTCGGCATCCCCCAATCCAAGGCCGGAGTCGAGAGCCTCAACGCCTCCTGCGCGGCCAGCGTCCTCCTCTACGAGATCTGGCGGCAGTCAGCCGCCGCCGGAGGAAAGCCGTGAGCCACGACCACGAGCACCATGGCCACGACCATCACGACCATCACGGCCACGACCACCACGGCCACGACGAGCGGGGCCACCGCGACCACGACCGCCGGCGCCCTCCCCGCGTCGAGCGTCCCGAGCCGCATCACCCGCCCATCGAGAGCGCCGGCGTGCGGCCGCTCGCCGGGGCGTTCTGCCTGACCGCCATCATCTTCCTCGCCGAAGTCGTGGGCGGGTGGTGGACGGGGAGCCTGGCCCTGTTCTCCGACGCGGCCCACATGGGTGTGGACCTGAGCGCCCTGGGCATGGCGCTCCTGGCCGCCAGACTCAAGACCCTGCCCCCTGACCCCAGACGGACCTTCGGGTACGAGAGGGTCGAGGTGCTGGCCGCGCTCGCCAACGGCCTGCTCCTCATGGTGGCCGTGGGCGCCATCCTGATGGAGGCCTACGACCGCTTCCTCAACCCGTCCCCGGTCGCGGCCGGGCCCATGCTCTTCATCGCGGTCATCGGCCTGGCCGCGAACCTGGTGTCCGGGCTCCTCCTCCTCCCCCACAGCCACGGCAACATCAACATCCGCGCCGCCTTCCTCCACGTCCTGCTCGACGCGCTCGGCTCCATCGGCGCCATCGCGGCCGCGATCGTCATGCTGACCACAGGCTGGACCCGCGCCGACCCCTGCGCCAGCGTCCTCATCTGCGCCGTGGTCATCTTCACCGCCTTCATGCTCGTGCGCGACTCGACGCACATCCTCCTGGAGGGGACGCCCCCCCACCTGGACCTCGAGGAGATCAGGGAGCACCTAAGCCTCATCCCCGGGGTCAAGGACGTCCACGACCTGCACCTCTGGTCCCTGACCAAGGGGAGCGAGTCCCTGAGCGGGCACATCGTGGTGGCCCCCGGGACCGACCCCACGTCCGTGCTCAAGATCGGCACCCAGATGCTGGAGTCCGAATTCAGCCTCTCCCACGTGACGCTCCAGGTCGAGGGGGACGCGTGAGCCCGCGGGCCTCCGCCCTCGTCTGCGGCCTGCTCCTCGCCCTTGCCGCGGGTCCGGCCGCGGCGGCAGAGCCGCCCAGGCTGGTGGTCGCCGTGGTCGTCGACCAGATGACGGCCGGCGAGCTCCAGCGCCTGGCTCCGAAGTTCCAGGGAGCATTGAGGAGCCTCTTGGACGAAGGAGCGGTCTTTGCCGAGGCGCACCACCGCCACGTCCCCACCCAGACCGCGGTCGGCCACGCCGCCATCATGACGGGCAGGCCGCCGTCGGTCCACGGCATCACGGCCAACCAATGGTTCGACCGCGGCCGGGGCAGGCGGGTCAGCGCCCACGAGGACTCGCTCCACGGCATCGGCCCGGAGGGGCTCCTGTCCTACACGCTCGGCGACAGCCTCAAGGCGCGCCGGCCGGGCTCCATCGTGCTCGCGGCCTCGCTCAAGGAGCGGGCCGCGGTGATGATGGGAGGAAAGAAAGCCGACCTCGCCCTCTGGCTCGACGAGGACGCGGGGGCCTTCGCGACCTCATCCTACTATGGAGCCGCGCCGGCGTGGCTCGCGCCCTTCAACGAGAGCCTCCGGGCTCCGGGGGGGGAGCTGGCCAAGGTCAAGACCCGGCTCGACATGGAGCGGTTCTGGCAGTCGGCCGGCGCCCACGCGATCCTCGACGACCTGGCCCGCCGTCTGCTGGAGGAGTATCCCCTGGGCAAGGACGCTGACCCGGACCTCCTGGCCCTGAGCTTCTCCGGGACCGACGACGTCGGCCACCGCCACGGCCCGGACTCCAAGGAGATCGACGAGAACCTCCTCGCCCTCGACGCGGTCCTCGGACGGCTCCTGACCGCGGTCTTTCGCCGCGTGCCCAAAGACGAGGTCCTGGTCCTGCTCACCTCCGACCACGGGGTCATGCCCGTGCCCGAGAGCCGCAGCGGCAAGGCCCTCGGCCTGCACCGCGTGGACCCCGTGAAGTTCGAGGAGAAAGTCGAGAACGCCCTCCAGCTCGTCTACCCCGCCCCGGGAGGCAGGCTGGTGAAGCACCTCTGGCTCCCCCACCTCTACCTCGACCGAAGCCTTGCCGATTCCCGCGGCTTCGATTGGCCGGTCTTCCTGCGGGACGCGGCCAGGAGCATCGCAGCTCTCGAGGGCGTGGCCGAGGTCTACACCGCGGAGAGGCTCTCCGCCTCCGAGGAGGTGCAGCTATCCTCCTCCCCCTACGCCGCAGTCTACCGGGCGAGCTACCACCCCGCCCGGTCCGGGGACCTCCTCATCCGCACCAAGGAGGACTTCCTCTTCAGCCGGGATGGGACTACCCACTCGACCCCTTACCCCTCCGACACCCACGTCCCCCTGGTCTTCTGGGGTCATGGGATCAAGGCCGGCTCCTTTTCAACGCCGGTCCGGGTCATGGACGCCGCGCCCACGCTCGCGGTCCTGCTCGGCGTCAAGCTCCCCCCGTACCAGGGCGGCCGGGTCCTGGCCGAAGCGCTGAAGTGACTCCAGGGCCCACGGCCCCTGGAGCAATGGACCTACTGAGCAGGGTCAATCGCAGGGATTGGCCGCTGTCATAGGACATAAGCCGGGCCCTCCCGTATAATGGAGGCATGATGAACCTCCTTCTCGGCGCTCTCCTGGCCCTGGCTCCCCATGCCTCGGCAGGCACCTTTCCCCGCACCCTCGACAGCCTCTTCGACGGCACGGCGAAGGTCGAGCCCAACGTCATTCCCCGCTTCAAGCCCAAGAAGGTGGCCCTTCCTCCCGAGAAGCCCATCGCGGAGTTCATCCCTGTCGCGATCGAGCTCCCGGTCCTTCCCGTCTCCGACTTCGACCGCCAGGCCATGGTCCTTGGCGCCGGTCTCAAGGCGCTGACTGCGGTCCACGGGTTCGTCCAGGACATGAGCTCCGAACCCAGCATTGTCGAGCCCTTGGACCCGGAGGCGCGGCCCTCCTCTCCCGGACCCAGGCCCCTGGTCTTCAAGGTCCACGGATTCGTGCCTGGCGACCGCTTCGAGAGCCTGGCTGCGGACAAGACCGTGCTCAAGGTCTCGAAGGACCCTTCCGCAGAACCGCTATCCGAGGACCGGCTCGCGGTCCTCCGGTTCCTCGCCAGCCGCCTGGAACGGATGCTTAGCGTGCCGGGCGTCGCGGCCGCGGGCCTGGGCTGGGACTGCATGGTCAAGGGAGAGCACCTCCACATCCTGCCCCACAACCCGGCCGTGGCGGTCGAGACATCGCCTTCGGCCGATCCTGCCGCGGTCCGTGCGAGTCTCCTGGAGGCCCTTCCCGAGCTCTCCGAGCTGATCCTCGAGGTCGTTGTCCAGCGAAATACCCCTGCGGGCTTCTAGGCCAGGCTGGTCTTTCCAGCGCTACTTGGACGTCGCGACGTAGACCCCGTCCCAGTCGCTCTCCGGCGGGTTCTCGCGGAAGGCCGAAATGCGCTCCGCATAGAGGTCGTGCAGGACCTTCAGGGAGGGCTCGAACTTGCGGCATTCCCCGAGCAGGGCCACGGCCTTGGCCCAGTCCTGCGCCCGATAGGCCGCGAGCATGGCGTCGTGGGTCTTGGCGAGTTCCTTGAAGGCGGGGCTCTCCTTGTGGGAGAGGTCTCCGAGAAGGGTGAAGATGCGCACCGGCTGGGTCTTTCCCTTGACCTTGATGAGGTCGAGCTCGAGGAAGGCGAAATCCGGAGCCTTGTCCCGCGTGCTCCCGCCGATCACGATCTTGACCCCGTAGTACTTGGACTGGCCTTCGAGCCGCGAGGCGAGGTTGACGTCGTCGCCGAGCACCGAATACCCGAAGCGCTGGTCCGATCCCAGGTTGCCGACCACGGCGTCGCCGGTGTTGAGCCCGGTGCCGATCTTGATGGGGAGGTGCTTGCGGCCGGCGGCCTTCGCCTCCTCCTCCCAGACCTTGTTGAGCTCGAGGAGCCGGGCGTGCATCTCCAGCGCGGCTCGGCACGCGTTGGCCGCGTGGTCCGAGTCGTCGAGCGGCGCGTTCCAGAAGGCCATGATGCAGTCCCCGATGTACTTGTCGATGCAGCCCTTGTGGGCCATGATGATCTCGGTCATGGGTGTGAGGAACCCGTTGATCTGGCGCGTGAGGCCGATGGGGTCGAACTGCTCCGAGATGGTGGTGAAGCCCCGGATGTCGCAGAAGTGGATGGTGATGTTGCGCAGTTCCCCGCCGAGCTTGAGCTTCTCCGGATGGGCCGCGAGCTGTTCGACGAGCGCGGCCGGCAGGTACTGGCCGAAGGCGCCGCGGATGTGCTTCTTCTCGCCCTCGGTCTTGAGGTAGCCCATCAGGGAGGAGACCATGTAGACCGCCATGATGGTCAAGGACGGGTAGACCGGGTCGAGCATGAGCTGCATCTTCGTGTAAGCATGCCAGGAGAAGGCGACAGCGCCTCCGACCGCTCCCAGGCTGATGAGGAGGCACCAGGCCGCGCCCAGCCGCGGCAGAAGCGCGATGAGCACTCCCCCCAGAATCAGGAGGAAGACGACCTCCGCACCCGCGGCCCAGTCCGGTCTCCTCAGGTTGTCTCCGGCCATGATCTGCTCGACGATGTTGGCGTGCACCTCCACGCCCGGGGTCACAGGGTGGATCGGGGTCACCCGGATATCCATAAGCCCCAGGGCGCTCGTGCCGACGAAGGCGATGGCGCTCTCGAGCTCCTCCCTGGGGAAGTCATCCTCGAAGACCTTCCACGCCGGGATGGTGCGCCTGGGGCTCCTCTCGGAGAAGTGGACCCAG
>JBAZSR010000083.1:0-10572 GCA_041662295.1 Elusimicrobiota bacterium
GTGGGTCTGGGCATCTTCCTGCCGGACCCTGTTCCTAGCGCCATAGATGCCCCTGGGACCCTGGGTAAAACCACCTAAGAAGACTGCCTGTAATCCGCCGAATACGCGATATAGCGCATTTTTGGAATCCCAGCAAACTGGGCCGAGATTCTGCCTTTTCAGGCTTTCCAAGCCTGAGTCAAAGACCATGAAAGCCTGACCCCGGGGCTTTGTCTGTCTTTTTCATGATGGTTGTTTCCTATCCTGCCAACTGACCCTGGGTTCCATGGTCTAAGCTGCCTGGACCGATCACCCTACTTCCTTGGTCTTCCTGAATCGAAAAAAACCATGAAAGCCTGACATGGTGTTTTTCCCAAGACCCTATCCTGAGGGTCTTTTCTGAAATCCGCTCCATCCTCTTTTCATGGTCTTTTTGAAATGGGGCTTTTGGCCACGGTCTTTCCTTAGAAATACGGCTCCTGGTGGGGGGGATCCGCTTCGGATGTCTTCTGAAATAACTGCGTTATATTGCTTATTTTTGGTGCCTTATTATGGCCTCAGACCCAGGGTTGGAGGCCATTTTATGGGGTCTGATATTGAGGCTCTTTTCATGGTCTTTTTGGACGAGTTGTTTGGGGCAGGCTTATCCAGGATGTTGCCAACTTTTCAGGCTGCTCGGTCTGGTTCTTGGGTGCTGGCCAGGGTTCGATCCGGCATCTGGACACTCAGATGGGATTGCTAATCCTGAAAATCAAGAATATTTATCGTATCGGTCGATTATTCGTTGTATTTTGAATCTAATTTACGATATTGCGATATTGATTATAGCTTCTGATGTCAACCGGCAGTATGTCCTGTAGGTAACATAATATATATTATCGTAAGTTGAATCTTAAACAGGAGGGATGGCCTTTGTGTCCGCTGAAGTCCCCCATTCTCCGACGATGGCCAAGGCCTGGTTCGGGTCGGATCAGGGGCAGGACGAGTCGGATCGAGGCAGCACCTTCGGATTTCTTTCTGCTGATCCGATTCCCCGAAATGTTCGGAACTTCTCAGCGGGATTCCAGCGTTTAAATCCTGTTATTGGGATGCTATGGTAGGGGTCTGTCAGCTTATTGAATAGCCTGTTTCTTGATTGGAATGCCTTCTAGCTCTATTGAAAAGGCCTGTCCGGCCTGCTTGGAAGCGCTACTTGGGCCAGATCAGCGGCTTGTGGGTCCCTGATCCGTTTTTCGGCTGGATAGGGCTGCCTGGGCCAGCGATAAGCTTTGTGAGTTGCTCTGCGAGCAGAAAGGCTTTGAGTCTGCCAGGGGCTGTGAGCTCGTATCTCCGGGCCCTTCTGGAGCCGGAGGCAAGCATCTCGCCTTGGTCGATAGCTGTCTGGACTGCCCTGTCAACGCGCTGGATGGGGTAGCCGGAGGCTCTGAGCCACTTGGCCAGCAGCGCTGCTGTGGGCTTCCCGAGCCCTAGAAGCTTCTCAGAGCATGCCAGGAGGGCCAGGCAGGCGTCTTTTTCCTGGCCTTTTCCAGTGATCTTGGACCTTAGCTGGAGGGTCCTTCCCGAGGTCTCGGCAATGGTCTCCCAGGATATCCGCGGCTCGTCGGACGGGTCTTGGCCGGCCGTTGTCTGGGCAGGGGTGGCAGAGAGCGTCCTGCGCTCGAGGAACTCCCGGCGCTGCTTCTCGACAAAATCAGGCGAGCCCTCGGCCTCGAGCTCGGAGCCGTCGGGGAGTCTTATCTTGACGCGATAGACCGGTTCGACCACGGTGACTACATTATGGCATAAAAAAACTCATGCGTCAAATGCCTGTGGAAATCCGGTGTATATGTCGTTGTTAGAGGGTAGCAGGGGAATGCTTTTTGACTTAAACAATGGCATGAATCCATTGTTTAAGACAATAGTGACATTCTCAAGTCTTGTCGATGGGGATAAGTCTGTGGATAGCTGGTTTAGCGACGGGGTTTGGGAACTTGCCGAACGCCTGGGAGTTGCTGTTTTTTGGGAAGGGGGAGGGGGGATTTCCCCCACCACTCCAAACATCGCGATTTGCCCCCCCCTTCAAAATCAAGGGTCTTTCAAGGTCAAAATACCAGGGTTTTAGGGGCTTTTTGTCCCCTGCTATTGGGGCCCTCACTCCTGTCCGTGGAAAATCCAAACTCCCCCCCCGATGAACTGAATGGCCCTCTATGTGCAGGCCTCCATCTGGCCTAAAGGCGTCGGATTCAGCGGACGTTCCCCGGAACTCTGGGGGCGCCCTGGAAGGGGGCGCGGCTGGATTGGGCCTGGAAGGTTTGCCCAAGGACCCGGTTAACGGGCTCCTAGGGCCTTTTTTGGGCCCCAGGAACATAGGTTTGGAAGGGTTTCTTAGGCCTGGTTTTGACCTTCCCCTCCACCCCCCGGGGTGTCTTCTCAGCTCCCTTAGCTCCCTGTGCGAGTGGTGCATTTTAACGCACCGCTCGTACAGGGGTTGCCGGACTACCCTCGGGTGCGTGGCCTCAGGAGCCCGGGAGGGCCCTTAGAACTTGCCGAAGACCTCGAAGGCGTACTTCCTGGATGCCCCGAGATTCTGGTTGGTGGCTGTGCCGACCCCGAAGAGGGCGGCTGAGGCAGCCATGGAGAACTGGTCCTTGAGGTTGTACCTGAGCTTGAAGTCCCATTCCGCGCCCAGGGTGCGCTTGCCCTGCCTGATGCGGTCGGCCTGGAAGAGCCAGTAGTCCACGTCGAGGGTGATGTTGCGGTAGGATGGGAAGGAGTAGCCTGCGCCCACGGCCACGATGCCGCTGGCGTTGCGGTTGAGGCCGCTGGCCGTGGTCGTGGAGTAGTTGCCGCCGAAGGCGTCGTAGGGCGAGGCGCCGAAGAAGTCCCCAAAGCCGCTCCTCTCCATGCCGTCGAAGCGGTGGCCCATGGACGGGAAGAAGGCCTCGTCCTCGTCCGTGGTGCCCCCGTCGTCGCCGCTGCCCCGGGCGATGGTCATCCGGGCGATGCCCTCGCCGGTGCGGTAGAGCTTCTGCTTCCACTTGGCCTTGACCACCTGGGCGTTGCCCTGGAAGGTGACCATCTTGGGCGCTCCTGCCGTGTCCTGGACGATCTTGGCCTTGCCCAACTGGAAGGCGGCCTCGCCGTCGAAGACCACGGGGCCCCAGTGGAGGGTGTAGCGCACGCTCGGGAAGTACCTCCGGGAGCGGTAGGCCCGGCACCCGGCAGCAGGCATCTGGGTGTACCAGCAGCCGTACTGGACCTGGTTTCTCCGGTCGTCCTCGGCCAGGGCGCTGAACTGCCAGGTGCCCTCCCCGGGGATGATGAGGCTGGCGCCGTAGAGGTTGAGGTTATCCGGCCCTGTCTGGGAGTTCCGGCCGAAGAAGTAGAACCCCTCGACCTTCATGTCCCAGAAGGGCAGGGCGCCGACTCCGACCGCGCCGGTCAGGCCCGCGCCGTCGTCATCGAGGAGGAGCCCTGAGGCCAGGCGGTAGTTCTGCCTGCCCAGGGTCAGGTCCAAGGGCACGCCAAAGGCGTTGTGCAGGCCCAGGTAGGCCCGCTCGAAGAAGGGCACGAAGGAGGTGTTGGGGTAGTGGTCCGCGATCCGGTCGAAGGGCGACTGGAAGGCGGTGGTCGACCCAGCCACGCCCAGGGCGCGCAGTCCCACGGCCACGTCCAGGGTCATCTCCTCCCCCCTCCACGTGTCGAGGTAGATCCTGCGGGCCGCAAAGGAGAGTCTGGCGTCGTTGGAGAGGAAGGCGTGGTTGTTGCCGACCTCCTTGTTCAGGTTGAGGTTGGCGTAGGAGAGGAGCCTGGCCCTGTAGGAGGCCGAGATGTCGAGGGAGGCCGCTTGCGCGCACGACGGCGCCAAGGCCGCGGCCGCAAAGACCAGCGCGGCAGCGGCAAGGCGCCTGCCAAGGTTCTTCATCAGGCCGATATTATAGCCTTTCCCGGACCTTTTTCAGAGGGCGCACGGCTCAGTCCGTGAGGCGCTTGAAAGCCTTTGGGACTTCCTTCTCGAAATAGCGCCGGATCGCGGGCCAATCAAAGCGCTCGATGAGCCGGGGCATGGGGTCCTTCTCGGCGTCGTCGAAATAAATGAGCGCGTAGCTGGCCTGCACCATGAGGTCCTGATGCCCCTTGAATTTCCCGCCGGCCAGGCGGAGGATCTCCTCGAGGGGCCTCTTCCTGCAGATGGCGTAGAGGTCCAGGAAGTCCCTCTTCGTCCCTCTTCCGATGATGGCGCTCACCTTCATGAGCGCGATGTCGGGGATGCCGGCCACGGCGATGCCGTCCCAGTCCGACGCCTCGGACAGGAGAGGGTACGGATAGCGGAGGAAGGTCAGGGGCACGGCTCCAAGCGCCGCCTGCAGCCACCCGTCCTGGCTGTGGCGCACCTCGGGCGCGGCGCCAGCGCGGGAGAGGCTCTCAAGGATGACCTGGCGCTGTCGTTCGTCGATCAGGGCCGTGCCGCTGAAGAAATCGAGGTCCTGAGAGAACCGATGACCGAGGTGCAGGGCCAGGGCCGTGCCTCCGACCAGATAGAATCCCTTGCTGACGCCGGAGCGGCGGACGAGGTCCGCGGCCGTCCGGGTCGGAGGATTCAGGGCTTCGGCGTGCCAGGTCACGTGTTCGCTCCGGGCCGCCACAGGGGCTTGCGCCAGGAAGGGCCTTGCGGCACCGGGATGCCCAGGAATCCTGCCCAGAACCTGAGGGGCCGGGGAGAAAGGAGCCTGGCCCCGTCCTCGGTGATGAAGGAGGCGAGCTCCTCCGGTTGGTAGCGCCGCCGCAGCCAGCGGATCTCCCGCGTTCCCCCGCTTTCCATGAGGCGCGAAAGCACAAGGTGGCGGTCGCGGCCGGGGTTCAGGTCTGCGACAGCGTGCTCAGGGAAGAAGGTCTGGAACCTCGATGGAAGCCTCTGGGGCTTGGCTGGCCGGCGGGCAAGCCGTTCGACGTCCGCGAGGTCCAGGAGCCATTCCCCGAGGAACTTGCCATAGGAGGCGACCCTCTGTTCTTTGATGAAGCGGTATACCTGCCGGCCGGACCTGCCCAGGAGCTTGGCAGCCTCGGCCGACGTGCAGACCCGGCGTTCCGCCTGCCCCGGCCCGGGGCTCAGTCTCAGGCGTGGCGCGCCGTCCTCGTGCTCTTGGCGTAGCGTCCACGACTCATTCATGTCATATAGTATGACATATAAACAGGAAAATGTCAAGCCTTTGTTAGGGCGTGGATCATTCGTGTCGATGGGAGGCTAGGCGGTGTTCCGCAGGACTGCACAAAGCCAGGGCGCGAGGCTGGCCCGGGAGAGGCCGGCTTTAAGCAGGGACGCCCCTGGCCAGGTCGAGGGGTCAGGGTGGGTCGATTCCAGGGACAGGACTTCCAGGCCCGCTGAGACGGCCAGCCGACGCAGGGTGCGGGGTGTGAAGAACCAGAGGTGATGGTCCGCGGCAAAGTGCTTCCAGGGCCGGGATTTGAGCCTCCAGCGGCTCAGGGCGGTCTTGACCCGGTCATTGAGGCTCTCGGTGTTGGGCACCACGGCGTAGGCCGTGCCCCCGGGCCTGAGGGAGGCCTTGCAGCGCAGCAGGAAGGCCTTGGGGTCGAGGACGTGCTCCAGGACATGGACGAATGCGGCCGCGTCAAAGCGCCCCTCCAGGCGAAGGTCCTCGAAGGGGCCTGTGTGGATGGGGCAGTCAATTGCCTTGAGATAGCGGTCGTAGAGCATGGGGTGCATTTCCACGCCCTCGACCTGCCAGCCCTGCTCCCTGGCAGCCTTGAGCAGGGTCCCGTCCCCTGCGCCGATGTCCAGGAATCGGCCTGGAGGCTTGGCCCAGCAGTGGAGGCGCTCCAGGTGCCCTGAGCAGTCCCTGGCCTGCTGGCGGCTGTCAGAGGGTCGGTCCAGGCCGTAGTAGGGAGTGTCGTAGGTGTGCTCGAGCATGGCCTCCAAGGGAGGCCGGGGGCTCACGAACCGCAACCCGCACTTAGGGCAGCGGCTGATGCTGTTGCCGTTGTAGTCCAAGGCGTAGGGCCGTGGAGGGATGCCGCAGACGCAGCAATGGACAATCTTGGACTGCGTTGCGCCAAAGGAGGCATTGTAGCAGCGGAGGTTCCCCATTGCGGAAAGGTTCGGCTCAGTCCAGTTTGAGAAGCTCTGCCACCTTCGGGAATCGTTGGGCAACAGCGTAGTCGTAGGCCGTCTTGCCGGCCTCATTCCTGATGCGGCGGTCTGCTCCTGCTTCCAAAAGGACTTTGACGGTCCTGAGACTGCCGCGGGAAGCCGCGATCATGAGGGCAGTTTCCCCCCCGGTCTGCCGGGCGTTCACATTGGCTCCGATTTCGATGAGCAGGCGGGCCACCTTTGAGGCTCCTCGCCCCGCAGCCCGGTGCAGGGCTGTGGTGTCGAATTCCGCTTTGTGCCGGAAATCGGCGCCAGCGGAAAGGAGCAGTTTGGCGTTCTCGAGGCGGCCCTCAGCAGCGGCCAAGTCCAGCGCCGTGGCCCCGGCTTCACCCACGGCGTGGATGTCGGCTCCCCGGTCGAGCAGGAGTTGGACCGTCTCCGGCTTGGCACTGCCAGCCGCGAAGGCCAGTGGGCTCACCCCGCTCTGCATCTGGTTGACAGGGGTTCCCTGGTCGAGGATCTGATTGATTAGGGGTGAGTCATTCTGCTTGATGGCGCAGAGGAGCGGGAACGGGTCTGTGGGGCATTGAGGTCGGGTCGGAGGGGTTGAGGCGCAGCCCGCGACAGCAAGGAGGAGGATCCACAGACAAGACGTTCGGGGGGTGATCATGGGTTTATGTCGGGAGATTATATAAAAAAGAGACCCCCCGGCTTTCGCCGGGGGGTCTGTTCGTTCTAGGTCTAGCGCTAGGCTATATTAGAACTTGATGTGCATGTCGCCGTAGGCCATGACGACCGGGTTGTTGCTGACGCGCATACCCGGAGCCGTCGTGTTCGTGCGGGTCGTGCCCACTGCGGGCGTGCCAAGAGCCGTCATTTCAGCGGCGTTGTTGGCATTGTAGTTGTCAGCGATCATGCTCTGGATGTACTTGCCAGGGCGGAAGGACGCCATACCCGCCTGGAAGCTCACGTTGTCGGAGTGCTTCCAGGTGAAGTCGATGTCGATCTCATCGCCGATGTGCTTGTTGTTCTGGCCGTTGCTGAAGCCCTGGGTGTTGTTCTGGCCATCGTAGTAGTGGCCCATGTCCGGCGCACCCGTGCTGGCTCCGGCGTTGGGCAGCCTGGCGTAGCAGGTGGTCCCGTTGCAGTAGACCGCGCGAGGCGAGGTGGCATACGAAGCCGTCCGGGTCGCGTCGAACGTGGTCGGGTTCTGCCACACGATCTTGTCATCCGTGACCTTCTGGAACCGGAACTGGTACCAGGAGACCGCGGCAGTCAGCTTCGGGGCGAACGCGGGGGTCGTCTTGAGGCCGAGGCCCCAGATGACCCGGTTGTTCAGGCCCACTCCGCCGATGTTGGCCGCGCCCATGTGGTTGCCCTGGGTGCGGACGCCGAGGCCGTTGATGGTGCCGTCGCCGTCGATGTCGGTCCCGGTGTTGGCGGCGGCAGTGCCGCAGCCGACCGCGCCGATGACGCAGGGGATGGCCGAACCGAGGAACTGGCCGAAGCGGCCGTAGATGGTTCCCGGGCTGTAGTCCGAGTTGATGGACATGAAGCCCTGGTTCTTGGCGTCAGCCAGGCTGTTGCGGCCCGTGCCCATGGCGAAGTGCATCCAGGGGGTGAAGGACGCGATGTCCTCGATCTCAGCCTTGAACTCAGCGTCGATGGTCCACGCCCAGCCCGAGTAAGAGGAGCTCGGGGTGAGGTAGAGTTCGGACGCCGAGGTGGGGTTGGCCTTCGCATCCAGGTTGGCCTGGTAGATGCCGTCCTGGTTCTTGTCCCAGCTGTAGGTCGTGCGAGCGCGGTTCGCGCCGTTGTTCTTGGCGAACAGCATCTTGGCGGTGAAGCCGCCGAAGTTGACCTTGCCCCTGAGTCCGTACACGGTGAGGTAGTCGTTGCGGCCCGTGTTGGTCTGAGGCGAGATGTCGTCGCCCGTGAAGCCGAGGGCTCCGCGTGCGTGCGTCAGCCTGTTGTAGAGGAAGAACTCTGCGCCGATGTTCTCCACGTCCTTGAGCTGCATGTTGAAGCCGCGGACGTCCTGGTCAGCGGCAGAGCCGCTGTTGTTCGTGGCCGAGTACAGGGCGGAACCGACCGCCTTGCCGGCGATGCCCGTGATGTTGACGTAGGGCAGGCCGTAGATGTCGGCCCGAACCGCGTCAAGGGCGTTGACCGGCTGGCCGTACACGTTCCGGGGCCCGAAGTAGATGATGACGTCGCCGGCTTCGCCGAAGTACTGGCGGCCGACGGTCGCATCCACGTGCCCGAAGACCTTGTCGATCTTCACATAGGCCTGCTCGACGAAGAGCTGGCCGAGGACGTTCGTCCCGCCGCCGACGCCGACCGTCTGCTTCGCGGTCTGGGTGGCGTAGAGCCCGCTCATCGCCGTGCCGCCGTTCGTTCCCCAAGCCCTGTCGTTCTTGCCGAGGGTGACTTTGGCGTGGACATCATCCAGGATGTCCCAATCCATGTTCACAATGACACGGAACTGGGCATCGTTCATGCGGTCATTGAATGTCGGCCGCTCGGCGCCCTCGAGGGTGCCGCTGGCGTCATTCATCTTGGGGTCCTGTCGGGTGACGAAGTCCAGGACGTTCCGGCTGGCCTGAGACTGCATGTCGACATTACCGCTCAACTTGAAGTTCTTAAGGAGCTCTGCGCTAGCAACACCAGGCTGTACGAGCATGGCGATGGCAAGCACCGATCCCAGGAGCTTCTTCATCGTTTACTACCTCCTTGCATCTTTAGCTTGTTTTCGCAAGCCCCGCCCGTGGCGGGGGTCTTGTTCGTAACCCCGCAACCGGCGGGGCTCACGACTTGCCTCTCCAGCGCACGGCCTGTCGCCCCTACGGCTTTCTTCAGGGCAGTCGGTCGTTTCACCATCGAGGGCTGAATCCTACCATAAGCCTTTTTTTCTTGTCAACAGCTTTTTTCCTTATTATTGAGGTTTTGTGACAATGAGTCGTATATATAGCAGGCAGGCCTGTTTCTGTCAAGAGGTGCCCCTTGTCCCCAGTATGCACTCTGTCCACAGGGGGGGTGGTGATCTAGCGGCCCTGGAGCTTGGCCTGGGCCCAGGCGGCCCAGAAGGTGTCCGGGTACTGGAGGGTCATCTTCTGGAGCGCGGCTTTCTGGTCGTCGGTCTGGTTGAGCCGGCCGAGGCTGCGGGCCAGGCTGGCGTAGACAGTGGGCGCCATGAAGTGATCCGGGAAGGTGTCAAGGAACCGGCGGGAGGTGTCCTTGGCCTCGGTGTAGAGGCCGGACGCCTCCTGAGCGATGCCGAGGTCCGCCAGGGCCAGGGGCTCGATTCCCTTTCCCCCCCGTTCCATGGCCCTGGAATAGGCTGAGGCGGCTTCCTTATAAGAGCCCTTCCGGTACAGGATGTCCCCTTCGAAGATGATGGCGTAGCTGGAGGCAGGGGAGGAAGAGTAGTCCTTCTGGATCTCCGCCAACTGCTTGAGGGCCTCATCGATGCGGCCCGTGAAGGCGTAGGCCTGGGCCATGGAGAGCCGGTCCCAGGCGTCGTCCCGGATCTTGATGTGGCGGAAGATGGCGAACCCTGCGAGGGCTCCGGCCAGGACCACGATCACGGCCCCGAAGAGGACCTTCTCGCGGTTAGCCGCGATCCATTTGATGCTCGAGTCCACGAAATCCTGGAGCTCGTTGGTCTTGATCTGCTGCTTCGCCCATTGTTTACCCATAGGATTATGCCGGAGAGTCTATAATATTCCGCGGTTCCTGGCTATCGAAGTCAGATCAGCATGCGGTCGTAGGAGGCTGGAAAGCGCTTGCGGGGCTGGGGGCCGATGGCCTTCCAGAAGGAGTCGATGAACAGGATCAGTTGATCCACGGTCATGGTCCTGCCGCTGCGGAGCACATTCCTGCGCATGACCGCGAAGCCTTCGTTGACCTCTTCCTTGGTGCCCTGCCAGAGGAGTTCGTGACCGGTATCCTCTTTCATGGGCGGCGCCGTGCCTGGAGCTTCCGGAACTCCTCCCCCTCTCCAAAGAGGCTGAAATAGCCCTCCAGCTTCGTCCAATCCAGGCCCTGGCCGAGCGCTTCGAGCATGAAGTCGATGTCCGCGAGGTCCCTGTCCCGTCGGGACGTGTTGTTCGCCAGGGACTGGATCTTGAAGGCGATGATGTCCTCTGCCCTGAGCACGCGCAAGCGCCTCGCGCCGTCGAAGACAGGCCTCTCGACGGCGTCATCGAGCATCCGCAGGGCCAGGGGCCGGAAGGCGTGGAGGAAGTCGACGTGCCCCCACACGACGTTCTCGCCGTCGTATTGGGTGACGTTCTCGTTGCGCAGGATGATCTTGTAGCCCAAAGACGGCATGAGCAGGTCCAGGGAGGGCAGGTCGTCCTTGCGCACGAGGAAATCAAGGTCGCCTGTGACCCGGGGAGCGCCCAAGGCGCCCATGCCGAACGCTCCCAACGCCGCGTACCGGATCTTGAGCCGGTCGAAGCCCTCCAGCAGGTTCTTCAGAACGAGGTCGAAGTCCACAAAAT
>JBAZSR010000083.1:10582-15359 GCA_041662295.1 Elusimicrobiota bacterium
GCCCCGAGAAGGAATCGAACCTCCATTTGTGCCTTAGGAGAGCACCGCTCTATCCATTGAGCTATCGGGGCAAATTCAGTAGGCGATGAGGCTGCGGCAGTCGCGGCCCGGGAGCTTCTCGCGGCCCTTGAGGAAGCCCAGCTCGATGAGGAACATGGTCCCCACGACAGAGCCGCCGATGCGCTCGAGTATGGAGACCGCGGCCTTGGCCGTGCCGCCGGTGGCCAGGACGTCGTCGACGAGCAGGACCTTGGAGCCCTTGGGGAAGGCGTCGACGTGGGCCTCGATGGTGGCGGTGCCGTACTCGAGGGAGTAGCTCTCGCCGACCACGGCGCGGGGGAGCTTGCCTTTCTTGCGCACGGGCACGAGGCCCGCCCTGAGCTTCAAGGCCACCCCGGCTGCAAGGAGAAAGCCCCGGGACTCGATGCCGGCCACGATCGTGACGCCTTTCCCCTTCCAGGGCTCGGCGAGGCGCTCGATGGTCTCGTCAAAGGCCTTGGGGTCGGCCAGGAGAGGTGTGATGTCCTTGAAGACCACGCCCTTCTGGGGCCAGTCAGGCACGTCCTTGATGAGGGTCTTGAGGTCCATGGCCGCGGTCCCGGTCATCTCTTCTTCCCCTTGGCCTGGGGCTGGGTGAAGAAGAGCTGGCGGGGCTTCCTGCGGATGAACTGGGGTTGGCCGGGGGCGGCTTTTGGCGCGGTGCGCCGGCCGGCCGGGATGATCTGGCCGAGGATGTCGGTCTTGAGCTTGGGCGTGTTCCAGCCGGGCTGGAGGTTCGGGGTCCCGAGCTGGCGGCCCTCGCTGACCTCGATCAAGCCCATGCGGTTGGCCACGCGGCGCAGACGCAGGAGCGCGCGCTCCTCGATCTGGCGGATGCGCTCGCGGGAGAGCTTCAGGCGTTTGCCGACCTCCTCGAGCGTCATGGGCGTCTGGCCGGTGAGGCCGTGGCGGAACTCGAGGATCATGCGCTCGCGGTCGCCGATCTCCTTCAGGGCCTGGTTGAGCTCGTCGTGGAGCTTCAGGACCGAGATGAGGTTCTCCGGAGACTTCTGGTCGGACTCTGAGATCATGTCCTCGACCGTGATGTTCTCGTCCTCGCTCTCGACCGGGGTCTCGAGCGAGCCGATGCCGCGGGCGGCCTCGGCGGCGTCCAAGACGCCGCGGACCTGGCGCGCGGTCCAGTGCATCTTGCGGGCCATCTCGGCCAGCGTGGGGTCGCGGCCGAGCATGGCGTGCATCTTCTCCCACTGCTTGAGCCACTTGCGCAGGGCCTCCCAGGCGTGGGGCGGGATGCGGATGGTCTTGGACTGCTCCTCGACCGCGCGGCGGATGGACTGCTCGATCCAGTAGGAGGCGTAGGTGGAGAAGCGGTAGCCCTTCTTGGGCTCGAACTTGTCGATGGAGTGCATCAGGCCGAGGTTCCCCTCCTCGATCAAGTCGAGGAAGTCGATGCCCTGGCGGTGGTACTTCTTGGCGATGGGGACCACCAGGCGCAGGTTGATCTCCATGATCCGCGTCTTGGCGGCGCGGTCGCCCTTCTTGGCCTTCTTCCAGAGGTCGTGGATCTCCTCGCGGCTGGCCGGCGGGAGCTTCTGGATGCTCTTGAAGTACTGGCTGATCGTGTCGGTGGTGGGCTCAACCATGTGGTGGTTCCTTAGCCGTCAAGTGACGATTTCGAACGTTCCATCGCCCATGAGAAAAAACTTCGGGGTACTCAGGGTTGAACTGAGAACCTCCTGGTCCCGAACCAGGCGCTCTGCCAATTGAGCTATACCCCGTCAAAACATCGGGGACCCGGGAATCGAACCCGGAGTCTCTCCCACCCCAAAGGAGCGCTCTACCATTGAGCCAGTCCCCGTACCCATAAATTAAAGTAAATTCCTCATGGGGCTTGCCAGACCCATCTTGCATTCACCGGGACAGCTCCGCGATCACGCTGCGGAGCTCCCGCTTGACCTCCACGAGGGTCTTCATCACGCGCGCCGGCACGGCGTCGCCCTCCGCGCCCGCTGCCGGCCCGCGGCCGCGCCGGCGCTCGAGGAGCGCGCGCCGGGCGCCGTCGAAGCTGAGCTTGCGCTTGCCGAGGAGCTCCTTGACCAGGAGGATGGTCTCGAGGTCCGGCCGGGTGTAGCGGCGGTGGCCGCTGGCCAGGCGGCTGGGCTTGGGCGCGCCCAGGCGCGTCTCCCAATAGCGCAGGGTGTGCGGCGTCACGCCCGCGAGGGCGGAGACCTCGCCCATGCTGAAATAATCCTTGTCCGGAAGGTTCGCCAGCGGCACGTTCCCGTCCTGGGTCAGGGAGTGAGCAGGTTCTTGGAGGCCTTGAAGCGGACTCCTTTGCGCGGCGGGACCGCCACCTGCTGGCCGGTCTTGGGGTTGCGGCCCGTGCGCTGGGAGCGGTGCCGGACGCGGAAGGTGCCGAAGTTCGAGACCACGACCTTCTCGTCCTTGTTGAGTGCTTCCCGGATGGTGTCGAAGGTGGTCTCGACGGCTTTGGCCGCCTCCCCCTTCGTGGAAAGGATCTTTGCGACGGCTTTGATGATGTCGAGTCTGTTCATGCCTTGTTCCGACTAGGTGTCGGCCTCCTCGTCCCCCGCGTCCGGCTTCCCGTCTTGTTCCTTGCCGCTTTGGGGGCCTTCATCCTTCTTCTTCTTGAGATCGCCGAAGATGTCCTCGGGCTTAAGGTTCTTCAGCTCGGACTTGAACTTCTTGACCTCGTCTTCCGTGATGGGCTTCGTCAGGGTCTGGCAGCGGTCGAAGACCTTCTCCTCGACGAAGATGGTGCACCCGGCGCGGACCGCGATCGCGATCGCGTCCGAGGGGCGGGCGTCGACGGAGAGGCTCTGGCCGCCCTTCTTGATGTGGACCCGGGCGTAGAAGGTGTTCTCGCGGATGTCGTGGACCACGACCTTCTGCACCGCGAAGCCCACGGCCGTGATCGTGGCCAGCAGCAGGTCGTGCGTCAGGGGCCGCGGCAGGACGATGCCGGAGAACCGGATCGCGATGGCCTGGCCCTCGGCGAGCCCGATCCAGATCGGCAGGAGCCGGTTGCCGCCGAGCTCCTCGAGGAAGATGATGCACTCGTTCTGCGTGGTGGCCAGGGAGTAGATCCTGACCTCCTTCTCGGGGGTGCTCTCCTCGCCCGGGGTCTTGTCCGGCGGGTTCTTGTCTTTCATGACTCAAATCCGAAGGCCTCGAGCACGCTCTGGGGCGGCGCCCCCTGGTGCAGGACGCGGTAGATGGCGTTGAAGAGCGGGTAGTCCCCTCCGGTGCGGCAGGACAGGTCGTGGACGCTCAGGGCCGTGTCGATGCCCTCGACGACCTCGGAGATCTCCCCTTGGGCCTGCGGCAGGGGCTCCCCCTGCCCGAGCTTCTCGCCCAGCGCCCGGTTGCGCGACTGGGGAGAGGTCCCGGTGGCGATGAGGTCGCCGATGCCGGCCAGCCAGAAAGCGGTCTGGCGCCGGCCGCCCGACTTCGCGATGAGCCGGCCCATCTCCTTGATGCCCTGGAGGAAGAGCGCGGCCTTGGTGTTGATCCCGCAGGGGTGCGCCCGGCCCTTGGAGAGGCCGTCGAGGATGCCGCACCCGATGGCCAGCACGTTCTTGAGCGAGCCGCCGAGTTCCACGCCCTTGCGGTCCGTGCTCGTTTCCACCACGATCGGCCGGTGGTTGAAGACCGAGCGCAGGAAGCGCGCGCCCGGGCCGGACGGGCCGGCCAGCACGAGCTTCGTCGGCGCGCCGAGCGCGACCTCCTTGGCGAAGCTCGGGCCCGAGAGGGTGTAGATGCCCCGGCCGCAGGCCGGCATCTCCTCGGCGATCATCTCCCCCACGGTGAGCAGGGTCCGCGGCTCGATGCCCTTGGAGGCGCTCACGATCAGGGGCTTGGCTCCGCCGAGGTCCCTGCCCGCCTCCCTTGCCGTGTGCCGGATATGGGCCGACGGCAGGACGAAGACCAGGGCGTCCGCGTCCGCCACGGCCTCGGCTAGGCCGGCGGTGACATGGACGGATTCCTGCAGGTGCAGACCCGGGATGTGCGGGTGCCGCCTGCGGACGCGCAGGGATTGTTCGACGTCTTTCAGTGTCTCCCAAAGCCAGATCCTTCGGCGCGAGCGGCCCTCGGAAGGGACCCCGCGGGCCAGGTGCTGGGCCAGGACCGTGCCCCAGACCCCGGCTCCCAACACCGCGATTTTATTACTTTTTTTCATGGAGAAAAAGCTCTTTTCCCATGAAGAGTCTTTTTATGTTGGGGATGTGCTTATAAAGGATAAGGGCCGCGGCCGCCCCGGCCATGGCCGTCAGCGGCAGGGGAGTCCCGAAGGCCAGGTTGAAGACCGGAAGGAGCGCCGCGCCGGCCATGGAGCCCACGGAGATGTGGCCCGAGGCTGCGTAGCCCAGGATGAACACCGCCACCGTGGCTGCCAGGGGCAGGGGCATCATGGCCGCAAACACCCCGGCTGAGGTGGCCACGCCCTTGCCGCCCTTGAATCCGAGGAAGACGGTCCAGTCGTGACCGACGATGGCGGCGGTTCCGGCCAGCATCATGGGGGCGTTCTGTCCAGGGAAGAAGTGCTGGGCGAGGACCACGGGCACATAGCCTTTGAGCCCGTCGACCGCGAGCGTGATGATCCCCGGGACCGCGCCCGCCACCCTGTAGACGTTGGCCGTGCCCGGGTTGCCTGAGCCGTGCTGCCGGATATCGATGCCGCGCAGCCAGCGCACGGTCAGATAGCCGGTGGGGATGCCTCCCAGGAGGTAGCTCAGGATGGTGAGCCCTGCGACGC
>JBAZSR010000084.1:0-15353 GCA_041662295.1 Elusimicrobiota bacterium
GATGCGCATGAGCCCCTGCTGGTGCGGCGGGTCGAGGTCGATGATGCGCGAGATGGTCTGGATGGCGTCCGTCGTGTGCAGGGTCCCGAACACGAGGTGGCCCGTGAGCGCCGCGGTCATGGCCGCCGAGGTGGTCTCGAGGTCGCGCATCTCGCCGACCATGATCACGTCGGGGTCCTGGCGCATGGCCATCTTGAGGCCCTCGGCGTAGGTGGTCGTGTCCTCGCCGATCTCACGCTGGGTGACGATGGCCTTCTTGTCGTTGTGCACGAACTCGATGGGATCCTCGATGGTCAGAACGTGCTCCGCCCGGGACTGGTTGATGTAGTCCACCATGGCGGCCAAGGTCGAGGACTTGCCCGAGCCCGTGATGCCCGTCACGAGGATCAGGCCCCGGCTGTTGTCGGCGATCTTGCGCATGGTCGCCGCCGGCAGGCGAAGCTCGTCGAAGGTGGGGATCCGCATCGGGATCTTGCGGATGGCCATGCTCAGGCGCCCGCGCTGGCGGAAGGCGTTGACGCGGAAGCGCGCCACCTCGCCCGCCTGGAAGGAGAAGTCCGCCTCGCCCTTGGCCTCGTACATCTTCTTGGCGCGGCCCGTCGAGATCTGGCCCAGCATGGACTCGACGTCGGCCTGGCTGAGCACCTCGGGCGCCACCACCGCGACGTTGCCGTCGACCCGGATGTAGGCCGGCCCGCCCGCCCGGATGTGCAGGTCGCTGGCGTTGCTGTCCATCATCTTCTGGAGCATCGTCTGGAGATCCATGGCTACCTCAGTTTCCTCACTTTGAGCCGCATGAACGCGGGCTTGGAGAGTTCCTCGGCCGTGGCGGTCGCGACCAGCGACCGGGCGTCCGGGGGGACGTTGGCGTGGGAGAGGTCGATGCCGCGGTGGCCGGGGAACCTCCTGCGCCTGGCGGGGAAGCCCGTAGCGATGACCGTGATGCGGATCTTCTCCCCCAGGGAGTCGTCGTAGGCCGTGCCGAGCTTGATCCGCGCGTCCGAGGAGGCCGTGTCCTTGATGTACCTCATGGCGTCCTCGACCTCGACCGTCATCAGGCTGTCCTTGCGGCCCGTGACGTTGACGACGAGGCCCTTGGCCCCGTCGATGACCACGTTCTCGAGGAGCGGGGACTCGACCGCGGACTTGGCGGCCTTGAGCGCCCGGCCCTGCCCGGACTCCTCGGCCATGCCGATCAAGGCCTCGCCCGCGTCCTTCATCACGGCGCGGATGTCGTTCAAGTCCATGTTGATGTTGCCGGGGAAGGTGATGATGTCCGAGATGGACTGGATCGCCTTGCGCAGGACGTCGTCCGCGAGCCTGAAGGCCTCGTCGAGAGGAGTGCGGTTGTCAATGACCTCGAAGAGCCGCTGGTTGGGGATCTGGAGCAGGGTGTCCACGTTCTGGCGCATCTCCGTGGCCCCGTTCTCCGCGATGGAGGCCTTGGTGACCCCCTCGAACTCGAAGGGCTTGGTCACGACCCCGATGGTCAAAGCGTCGAGCTCCTTGGCCACGCGCGCCACGACCGGGGCGCCCCCGGTGCCCGTGCCGCCGCCCATGCCCGCGGTGATGAAGACCATGTCCGCTCCCGCGAGGTACTCGCGGATCGTGTCCTCGGACTCGATCGTGGAGTCGCGGCCCTTCGCCGGGTCGCCGCCCACCCCGAGCCCCTTGGTCAGCGTCTCTCCGAGCTGGACCCGGATCTCGGCCAGGGAGCCTTTGAGGGCCTGGGCGTCCGTGTTGGCCGCGATGAACTCGACGCCCTGCAGTCCCGCCTGGACCATCCGGTTGACGGCGTTGCCGCCCGCGCCGCCGACGCCGATGACCTTGATGACGGCGCGCTTCTCCTGGAAGTCCTTGCTCGGCCGGATGAGCATCAGAACATCTCCTTGAACATCGACGACAGGCGGCGGAGCCAGACCGGCTTCTTGCGGCCGAGCACGCGATGGCCGCTCTCGCTCCAGTGGCGGGCCGTCGAGTAGTGCAGGAGCCCGAGCGCCGTGGCGTACGCGGGGTCGAGCCACTTCTCCTCGCAGACGATCTGGTCCGGGTGGGCCGTCCCGGTCCGGACCGGGATCTCGAGGATCTGCCGCGCGGCCTCGATGGAGCCCCTCAGGAGGGAACCCCCGCCCGTCAGGATGGCCCCGCCGGAGACCACCATGTCCGCGTAGGAAGAGCGCTTGAGCTCGTCGGCGATGAGGGTGAAGATCTCCTCGACCCGGGGCAGGATGAAGTCCATCATCGCCCGCTTGCGGACCGAGGCCGTGGACCGGCCGTCGATGCCGACGTAGCCGATCTCGTCGTCGCCGTTGAGGAGCGACGGGTGCCCGACCCCGTGGCCGATCTTGATCTTCTCGGCCGTCGGGTAGGAGGTCCTCAGGCCCACGGCGAGGTCCCGGGTGATGAGGTCCGAGCCGAAGGACAGCTCCTTGGAGTAGCGGATGCTGCCGTCGCAGAAGATCCCCATCGAGACCGTCTGCCCCCCGAGGTCGATGAGCACGCAGCCGAGGTCCTTCTCCTCGGGGGAGACGAGGAGCTCCGAGGCCGCGAGCAGGCCGTAGACCGGGTCGATGACCTCGAAGCCGGCCATGGACACGGCCTTGCTGAGGTTGTTGAGGGCCAGGGTCGAGGCCGTGACCATGTGGACCTCGACCTCGATGAGGCTGGCCTCCATGCCCAGGGGGTCGTGCACCCCGGGCTGACGGTCGAGGGAGAAGCCCTGCGGCACGACGTGGACGATCTCCCGGTCCGGAGAGATGGGGATGGCCTTGGCGTTGGCCACGACGCTGTTGACGTCGTCGGCGGTGATCTCCTTGTCGGTGCGGGCGATGTTGAAGGCGCCCTTGTTGTTGAAGGACTGCAGGTGCGCGCCCCGCATCCCGAGGTAGAGCCCGGTCACCAGGGGCTTGCCCGCGTTGGCCTCGGCCTCCTCGACCACCCGTGTGATGGCGCGGTGGGTCTCGGGGATGTTCACGACCACGCCGCCGTTGATGCCGCGGCAGACCGCGCTCGCCCCTCCCAGCACGCGCATGCGCTGGCTCTCATCCGGAGCGCCGATGAGGCAGGTGATCCTGCCCGATCCGAGGTCCAGCCCCGCGACGACGTCTTTTCTCATCATACCATCCCCTTCACAGACTGGCCTGCAGGGAAGGCCTCACGTAGATCTTCCCGTCCTCGAAATACCTCAGGTCCGCGGTCAGCGCGCCCGCGTCGGCCGCCCGGGCGTCCCCGAGGACCTGCCTCAGCCGGTCGGCCTTCTGGATCGTCCAGCGCAGGTCTCCCCAGAGGATCAGCGTCCCGTCCTCGAGCCTGACCTCCCAGCCGTCGAGCCGCGGAGCCCAGGCGATCCGCGAGAGCCCGGACGGCAGGGAGGTCGCCCCCCTGAGCTCCGCGAGGGCGCGGGCCAAGCGCCGCCGCTCCGCCGCGTCCGCCCCGCCGAGCTCGGCCTCGGGCAGGGGGCCGGGGAAGAGGCCCGCGGGGGCCGTGAAGACCTCTCCGTCCGCCGCGATGAACCCCCGGGGCCTGCCGTCGCGCGACGCCAGGGCCAGCGGCTCGCGGAGCGCGACCTTGAAGCGCAGCCTGCGGGCCAGCCAGTCCCGGGTGACCCGGACGGAGCGCAGGACCGGATAGCGCGAGCGCAGCGCCGCGGCCCGGGCCGCGGGGCCTCCCGGCGCCGCATCGAGCGCGGCCGTGAACTCCGCCTCGAGGGTCTCGGGCGCGCCCTCCAGCACGAAGGCGCGCGGGTAGAGACGTCCCGGGAGCTCGGAAAGGGAGGAGAGGTCGGGCATCTGGCGCAGCAGGCGGGGAGCGATGACGACCGCGGCGCCGCCGAGCAGGACGATGGCCAGGACCGCGGCGAACTCGACCCTGCGGCGGGAGCGCACCTTGGGCCGCGGCTGGACGCGGTAGCGCCGTATCCGGGCCTTGAACCTATGCATCCCCGACCACCTTCATCTCGAGCTCGAGGTCCACCCCGTGGGCGGCCCGGACCGCCTCCCGGACGCGGCGGACGAGTTCGAGGACGTCGGCGGAGGTCGCCCCGCCGGTGTTCTCGATGAAATTCGAATGCTTCGTCGAGACGCGCGCCCCTCCGCAGACGGAGCCCTTGAGACCGCAGTCCTCGATGAGCTTCGCGGCAGGCGAATTCGGCGGATTCTTGAAAATCGAACCTATGTTATGGCTGGAAATCGGTTGAGTCAGAGACCTTCTCCGCTGGTACTCCCGGATGCGTGTGATTATATCAACTTTGTCCCCCTCCTTCAAACGGAGCTCGCAGCCCACGACGACCCGGCGGCCGAGGCCGCTTTTCCTATAGCCGAACCGGAGGCTCCGCCGCGGCAGGACCGAAGGCCGGCCGGTGCGCGGGTCGAGCGCGCGCACGGAGGAGACGAGGCCGCCGATGTCCCCCTCGCGGATGCCGGCGTTCATCACCAGGGCGCCCCCGACCGTGCCCGGGATGCCCGCGAGGGGCTCCAGCCCCGAGAGCCCCTGGGAGGCCGCCAGACGCGCCAGCCGCGGCAGGCGCGCGGCCGCTCCAGCGAGCACGCGCCCCCCGGCCCGGAAGGAGACCTCCTCGAAATCGCCGCAAAGCCGCACGGTCACGCCGCGGATGCCCGCGTCCGCGACCAGGAGCTTCGAGCCCCAGCCCAGCAGGAAGACCGGGACGCGGCGGACGGCGCAGAAGCGCAGGACGGCGCGAAGCTCGTCCTCGGACGCGGCCTCGATGTAGCAGTCCGCGGGGCCGCCGATCCGGAAGGTCGTATGGCGCCGCATGGGCTCGTCGAACCGCGGCCGCGGCAGCGCGGCCCGAGCCTCCTTCCTCCAGTCCTTGGCCGCGCTCATCGGGAAGGATTGTAGGATTTCCAGAGCGCCTCTTCCCGGGCCATTCGGCCCAGACCCCCCCCGACATTGGGGTCATTGGTCATTGGGGTAAGATCTTGAGATTTGAGTTTTCGCCAGGCGAAAACTCAAATCTCAAGATCTGACCCCGCCTTATTTCGTGATATAATCCCTTTATGATGCCCCTCATGGCGCTGCTCCTCGCCTGCGCTCCGGCCTTCGACGGCGACGGCGGCATGCAGGTCTACTTCAACGGCTCCGCAGGCGCCAGCCGGATCGTCGTGCCCCAATCCTCCCGGCCGGGCCGCGTCATCTTCGAGACCGGCCCGAGCGCTCCGCTCCCCGCGGCCTTCGACTCCGTCCTCTTCCACGGCCGCACCCAGGCCGGAGTCGCTTTCGAGGCGCAATCCGGCGCCGCGGGCGTCTGGGGCCCCTGGACCGCGCCCGAGATTGAGACCTTCTCCAACGGCCGGTTCTGGGGCAAGTTCCGCCTCATCGGCGCCGCGGGAGCCTCCCTGCGCCTGCGCATCGTCAACAAGGGCGTCTCCCCAGGCCGCGTCATCGACCTCTACGAGGTCGAGGCGTTCCGCAAGGCCTCCGAGCCCGTGGTGGTCACCCTCTCTTCCGTCGAGCTCTCCACCCTGGCCGGCAAGCCCGAGATCCAGACCCGCGCGGACTGGAACGCCGCGCCGCCCAAGTACGACTACACCCTGATGAACGTCAAGCGCGTCACGATCCACAACACCGCCGGCGCCCGGCCCGAGACCCTCGAGGACGCGCGCTCCGAGATGCGCCTCATCCAGCGCTACCACCAGGCCGGCCGCGGCTGGAACGACATCGGCTACCACTTCCTCATCGACGGCGCGGGCCGCGTCCACCAGGGCCGCCCGGAGAACGCGGTCGGCGCCCACGTCCTCAACATGAACACGGGCAACGTCGGCATCTCCTTCATGGGGAACTACCATCCCCCCATCAACGACCAAGCCTCCCCGGAGCAGCTCAAGGCCGCGGTCGCGCTGATCCGCTGGCTCCAGGGGGCCTACGGCATCCCGGCCGATGGCCTCTTCGGCCACCGCGACCTCGGCAAGACCGACTGCCCGGGCGACGGCCTCTACGCCAGGCTCCCGGAGATCCGCGAGGCCCTCGCCGAGCCCGTGCCGCCTCCGGGCCCGACCGCGCCGGACCTCCCGCAGGTCCCGGCCCGCGTGCGGGCCTTCGACCTCAGCCGGCCCTTCTTCGGCAGGTAAGACGCGGCCATGGCATCCCGAGAAGACTGCGCCAGGGGCGCCTCCGAGATGCCTCGGACCCTCGCCCTCCTCCTCTGCGCCGCGGCGCTCGCGGCCTGCTCCGGCAGCCCCCGAAGGAGCGACGCCCTCGACGCGGAGACCGCGCGCCGCGCCCAGCTCGAAGTCCAGTCCGTGCTGGAGATGTCCCGGACCGGGAAGATCCCGCCCATCGAGTTTGAGTTCGACAAGGCCGTGCTCCTGCCGAGTTCCTACCAGCTCCTCGACAAGGTCGCGGAGATCGTGACGCGCCATGAGGACCTCAAGGTCATCGTCGAAGGCCACACCGACGACGTGGGCTCCCACGAGTACAACGACTGGCTCTCCGCGGAGCGCGGCCGAGCGGTCAAGACCTACCTCTCCTCTCGCGGAGTCTTCCCGACCTACATCAAGGTCATCGGCTACGGCAAGCGCCGGCCCCTCACCCAGGACACCTCGGATAAAGGAAGGGCGCTCAACCGCCGCGTCGAGTTCGTGCTCACCTACCGCGAGTGGGAAGCAGTCTATTGAAGATTTGGTAGAATGGGACGTTCCGAGCTCGTAGCTCAGTTGGTAGAGCACACGCCTTTTAAGCGTGGGGTCGTGGGTTCGAATCCCACCGGGCTCAAAGCCGGCCCCTTCGTCTAACGGCTAGGACACCACCCTTTCAAGGTGAAAACACGGGTTCGATTCCCGTAGGGGCCACCAGCCAACCGGCTTGCGCCTTCTTCAGGAGTCTGCCCAGATGAAGCCCTGCTTCTCCATCCCTTTCAACGGCGATCTCCGCCTCCTCCGGGACGCGCTCTCATCCGGCAAGGTGAGTGAAGTGTACTTCCAGGGCCCTTCGGCCGCGGACCTGAGCACGCTGACCCCTCCCCGGAGGACGAGTCCGACCCGCAGGGCGCTCCGGCAGATGATCGGCGAGTGCGGCAAGCGCCAGGTCAAGACCAACCTCCTCTGCAACGCGGCGTCGCTGTTCTTCTTCGATTTTCGCAAGGCCTTGCGGTTCCTGAAGACGGAGAAGGGGATAGACGCCATCACGGTCTCCGACCCCTACGCCGCACGGCTTTTCAGGCAGGAGCTGCCGAACCATGAGATCCACGCGTCCATCGTGATGGGGCTCGACTCCGCAGCGAAGGTGTCGGCCGCGGCCGGCCTGGGGATCTCGGAGGTGAACCTCTCCCTGTGCTGCAACCGCGACCTGGAAGTCCTCAGAGCGGTCCGCTCTCTCAAGAGGAGACTCCCCGGGATGAGGACCCGGCTGATCGCCAACCACCCGTGCCCGGGGGATTGCGTGTTCATGCCCTGGCACTGGCTCCTCGACACCTTCAAGGATGTGTTCCCGGACAGCTCCTCCTTCCGCGAGGGAGCGCCTTATCGGTACGAGGTCTGCATGCGGCCGCACACGACCGCGGAAGAACTGCTCCACGTCCCGTTCATCAGGCCGGAGGACTGCGCCTTCTATGTCCGGGAGGGCTACGCGGACGTCATCAAGCTCGCCTTCCGGGACATGCCGTCGGAACGGCTGCGGGACATCTACGATGCCTACTTCAGCGGCCGCCGCAGCGGCGACTTGTGGAGGATCGTGGATGTCAGTCTCCACGACGGGAAGAAGGCCCCGGCCTGCGACAACAGCCGGTTCCCGAAGGGCTTTCTCCAGCATGTCCTGTCCTGCGGCAAGGATTGCCCGTCCTGCGGCTACTGCGCCAGGCTCGCCAAGCGCGTCATGGGGCAGGGCAGCTGAGGCCGGCCCCTTCGTCTAACGGCTAGGAAACTACCCAAACCTGAGTAGGTCAAAATCCGTCTGCTCCCTTACCCAAAGGTCCCAGAGCATCCCAACCTTCCGTGGCATAATACTTGCGCAAATTCCGCACAGGGGGCATTCATGGAGAGTTGCAGGCCGTCGTCAACTGGAAGGGCTTTTCCGATCAGGCTGTCCTGTGCCGCGCTATTCCTTTTGATCATGCAGGGCGCGGTAGCCGGGGCCCAGATCGTTCGGACCGGGCCCGTACTCGGCAGGATGCCGGGACCCGCCCTGAGCGCCGGAGCCAGCCAAGCCGGCTCGGCCGCGCTCGTGACGCGGCGCGGCCCGGTTCCGCTGACGCCTGCCGGGATACTGCCGCATAATGTGCCGGGCGTCTCTCTTGAGACCGCTGCGGCTCCGGCGGTCTCTCTGCAGGCTTCAGCGGTTCCGCCTCAGGCGGCCACCCCTCCCATCTCGCCGCTCGCTCCTGTCCCGGGCATCGCGCCCGCGGCTCTTGCCGCCCCCGCGGCCCCCGAGTCCTCGGGATTGGCCGCCGCCCCGAGCGGGCAAGAGGAGCGGAAGGCTCGCGCTCCAGCCTTGAACGGACTCCAGTCCCTCCAGGCGGAAACCGCGTCCAAGGGCGTCCCCGACCAGGGGGACACTGCGTCATGGCACGGCGCGGCGCGAGGCTTTGATGCGCTCCACTTCTCCGCCAGCCCGGCGGAGGTCGACCCGTACTCCAGCCGGTACCGGCCGCTCGACTACGGGGAGCGGACCAAGGTCAACGCCACGCTCCGCTACGCCTCGAAAGCCAGCGGCATGTTCCGGGATCTCGGCAGGGAATTCCAGCGCCAAGGCGGCCAGTTCCTGCTGGACCCGGACCGCGACGCTCGGTACATGGCGGCCGCGGCGGTCGACGGACGGCATCGCCCGGTCATCGTCCTGACCTGGGACCTCCTCAACCGCTACAACGGCCGAGCGGGCGAGATGGCCCGCGGGGCTCCGTGGGAGTTCATCGCCTCGATGCTCGCCAGAGAGATGTCCTTCCACTGGTATGCGGCGATCCCGTCCTCGGCGGAGAAGGTGGCGCTCTCCTTCATAGGCATGGTCCGCGTGTTCGTGGACCTCACCAACGGCACTTCCAAGTCCTGGGCGACCGACAAGGACTTCCAGGCCATGCCCGGAGACCAAGCCAGCTTCATCGGCTGGAATTGGTTCGAGAAGCTGACGGCCGCCGCTCGTGACGCCGCCGCCGGCGCTCAGCACCTCCTCGACAGCGAATTCCTCTCCTGGGCCAGGTCGTGGGCCGCAACGCCCGTAAAATCCGAGGACCGAAACCTCGAATACAATCTCTGGGAACAGTACAACCCCGAGCGGCGATACTACCGCCCCGGCGAGAGCGCGCACGGCCAGCCCTTGCCGCCGGGCGCCCCCGTCATCGACAAGCAGACCTTCGACGACGCGTCTTACAGCGTCTACGGTGCGGACGGCAAAGGCAATGACCAGCAGGGCAACCCCGACCCCGCCAATACGGCGCTAGGCTCCATCATCCGATGGCTGCAAGACCGCCTCGAGATCTGATGCGGCTCCGAACACTTGAAGGAGGATCCATGAGATCATATGCAACGACGTTCTGGGCCGCCGCGGTCCTGACGCTGACCGCCGGTCCGTCACAGGCTGAAGGGCCGGAGCTTGCGCCCGTCGAGGCATGCCGCCGGATCGTCGCGGAAGCCCGGGCCATGAAGACGGACGGCCTGGCCTGCGAGCCAGGCTCTTCGGCGCTCATCATCAGCGGCGTGACGCAGGAAGCGGCGCGCGCGCTGGAACCGCTGCTTTTCCCGGGTTCGCGCTATCATGGCCACGCCGTGCTCCTGAGCCTTGGCCAGGACGGGAGGAAGGAGGCCTTGCCCCAGGCCGTGCCGATGCCGAAGCTTCCGATGCCGGCGGACGACCGGACCGTCTCGGTGGACTTCGACCATGCTGGAGGCCGCGGCTCCCTGGCAGCGGCTTCGTTCGCGGACTTCCTCGCGGGAGACATCCTTGGGACCGGGATGCAGCTCTCCTCCTTGCCGCCGGGCAGCGCACGCGCGGACGCCGTCACGCCTCCTTCGGGCCGCAGAGTCTCTCTGCCGCCGGGCGGCGGAGTGACGCCTCCCCCGGGCGGCGGAGGCTCGATGCCTCCCGGCCGGAGAGTCTCTCCCCCACGCGGGGGCGGACTGACGCCCCCTCCTGGCAGGAGGGTCTCGCCTCCCCCGGGCGGAGGGGGCGCACTGCCTCCCGGCGGAATCGTCTCTCCTCCTCCGATCGGCGGCGGAAGCATCCCTCCTTCGCGTCCGGCCCCGGTGTGGCGCAGCGTCTTTTCGCCTCCGTCTCCGAACTGGTGGAACACGGAATGGGACTCCTATGACTGGTGGGAGGGCCTTCCAAGCGGCTACGACCGCGGCTATTCCCAGCGCCGCGATGAGGACACATTCCTCTACTACAGCCCCTGGCATCTGCGCAGCGACCTTTTCGTGACCCCATGGACGGCGACCGGCGACGCGGCCGAAATCGTGCGCACCCGCTCGAACCAGGACCGCGTCCATTCCGTCTCGCTCACCAGCAGGCTCTACCGCGATGCGAAGCAGTGCTATTATCAGGCCGTGTACCGCTATGACTGGGCGCAGGGCGGCTTCGAAGGCTCGCATTGGGAAGAGCGCTTCGACCACTACAATGCCAGCTGCATCCGCCTGCCGCGCGAGTTCGGGCCGACGCAGACCGCCCACATCGCCGTGTCCTTCGACATGGGCATGGTCCTGGGGACGCCGGATCTTCCCTGGGAGTCCGATAGGATCCGGGTCTCCTACGATGGCAGGGGAGCGCCGCAATACGACTTCTCGGGCGCGTCCTTCCGCTACACGCTGCGTCTCGACGACCGGATCGGCAGCAGCGACCGCGTCACCATGATCGCGGGGCCCAAAGTGCTCCGGCAGCCCGAGAGAAACGCGGTACAGGCCTTCCTGCGCATCAACGGAGGCAAGCTGGAATTCGTGGTCAACGATGCCCGGGCTCAATACTACAGAGGAGAGACCCTCCGGGTCAGCGCCCACATCGTGCATCGCGTCGTGGTCAGGATCGCCCGCTGGTGGTGGTTCGACGGCGAGGAGAACCACGACACCGTGCTCCACAGCCAGCCCGTGGACATCATGGTGAAAGACGCCGACCCGCAGCTCGTCGTCGACCTGACGGCTGCGGCCAACGCGACCCCCAAGCTTGCGAACACGAAGCGCTCGAGCGTATTCATCCAAAGCTGGGAGTTCAGCAGGACCAACAGCAAACTCAGCAGCGGCGACCTGATGCGCCAAGGCGAGGGCAATTCGGTCGGCTACTGAAGCGGCGCTCCGGCACGACCGGAGTCCCGTCCGGGCAGTCAGCCCCGGGCCCCCTCAAAGGGGCCCGGGGCAGTCTTTGGCGGCCCATTCGGGAATCGATCGGGGCGGGGCATTGACAAGTGTACACTTCTCTGTTAATATTGCGGATATGGCGACCCGCACCCTCCCGACGACCGAAGCCCGCGTCAAGTTCCTCTCCATGGTCAAGGACGTGGACAAGGCCTTCACCCGGTACGTCATCACGCACCGGGGCAGGCCCCATGCAGTGATGATGGCCGTCGACGAGTACGAGGGCTGGCTCGAGACCCTGGAGATCGCCCGCTCGGGATCCTGGACTCGGGCTCTCGCCAAAGCCAAGCGCGAGGACAAGGCCGGCCGCACCCTCTCCTACGAGGCCGTGGTCGGCCGGCCTCAACCGCACGGCCTCCCCGCTCCGAGCCGCCCGTCCCGACGCAAGGTCGCCCATCGAAGGTGAGCTGGCTCCACATCGAGTTCCTGCCGTCGGCGGCCGAGGACTTCCGCAGGCTCCCGGCGGACATCAAGTCCCGGGTCCACCTCTCCCTCGACATCATCGGCCGCGACCCCAACGCGGGCAAGCCTCTCCAGGGCCCCTACTCGGACCTGCGCTGCCTGGCGGTCGGAGACTATCGGATCATCTATAGGTGGGACACGAGGTACTGGCTCGTCCTCATCCAGCGCATCGGGCACCGCAGCGAGATCGACCCCTGAGCAAGGGTGCCCGCGGGACGTCAGAGGACGCCCTTGCTCAGGTCCCCGAACACGGCCTTGAGACGCTCGTTGAAAGGCAGGTCCTTGCCCGAGACCCTGTCGAGCTCGGCGCCGTCCACCCAAAGGCCCGCGCACTTGACGCAGCGGTCCACGCGGACCTTGGGGTTCGTGGGCGCGGGAGCGGGCACGAGCGCGACCCCGCACTTGGGGCAGGAGCCGGACTCGGCGTCGAGTTCGGCCGCTGAGGGGCCGGAGGCGGGCGCGGGAGAGGAAGGCGTCAGACCGGCGCCGGAATCGAGGAAGGCGTTGAGCTCGTCGAGGTCGAACCAGACCCCGCCGCAGGAGGGACAGCGCTCGACGGCCAGTTCCTTGGCGGCCGCGTCAGGGCCCGGGACGCTGCGGTCCTTCATGGGGATGCTCAGGCGATCCAGGCTCCGGCCGGGACACTTCGGGCAGTTCATGCGGCCTCCTTACGGCGGTCCCATATTCTAGCACGGCGGCTGATTTTGGTATAGTAAGGCCTGACATGGCAAGACCTTTGAACATCGTCGTGGTCGGCAGTCTCGGCCGGATGGGGACCAAGGTCGTCTCCCTGGCAGGGACGGACAAGCGCTTCCGCGTCGCGGCGCAGGTGGACAAGGACCCGGAGCCCGGGGCCTCCCTGCCGGCCGGCGTCCTCCCCGTCTCGGCCCTGGCTTCGGCGCTCGCCAAGGCCGACGTCGTCATCGACTTCACCTCTGCCGAGGCCTCGGTGCGCGTCGCGGCCGCGGCCGCCAAGGCCAAGGTCCCGGCCGTGATCGGGTCCACCGGCTTCAACACCGTGCAGTCGGCCCAACTCCGGGCCGCCAGCCGCTCCATCGCGCTCCTGCTCTCGCCGAACATGAGCCCGGCCGTCAACCTCCTTTTCCACCTGGCCGGCATCGCCTCGGCCATCCTCAAGGACTACGAGATATCGATCAGCGAGTCCCACCACAGCATGAAGAAGGACGCGCCCTCGGGCACGGCCTTGGCCCTCGCCAAGAGGATCCAGGAGGCCCGGAAGTCTCCCACGGAGGTGCCGACCGTCAGCCAGAGAATGGGCGACATCATCGGCGAGCACACCCTCACCCTGGCTGGGCCGCACGAGCGGCTCGAGCTCGTCCACCGGGCGCACTCGCGCGACCTCTTCGCCCGCGGCGCGTTGGAGGCAAGCCTCTGGATCAAGGGCCGGAAGCCCGGACTCTACGGCATGCGGGACATGCTGGGGCTGTGAGCGCGGAGCGCGGCATGGACTGGCAGGGGCTCCTCAAGAAGGCCGGCGGCCTCATCGCCGAAAACGACGACCCGTCCGAGCCGCGCTACGACCCGGTCCACTTGGCCGGCGTCCTCACGGCCTGCATGGCGTCTTTGGGCGCCCTCTACTGGCTCCTCTGGACCCTGCTCGTGTTCGAGGGCGGCCTGTTCGCCAAAGTCGGGCCCGTCCTCTCCGTGCTCCTCACGGACAAGACCCTGGCGGACTACGGCTGCTGCGGACCGGCTTCCATGGGCGCGTTCGAGGGCTGGCGGGGCAACCTCGGCGCCCTGCTTGTGCTGATCGCGCTGCTGGCGGCCCTGCTCAGCCTCTACCGCAAGGCCGCCAGCCGCGGAGCCTGAAGCACCGATGGCCAGGGCCCGGACCCGGCCCCTCCTGCTGGCCTTGGGCTCCAACCTGGGCGACCGCCGCCGGAACCTTCTCAGAGCCGTCGCGGGTCTCAGGCGCCTCCCAGGACTGAAGGTGCTCCGGGTCTCGTCCTTCCACGAGACCGCCCCGGCGCCCGCCTCCTGCGGCGGCCTCTTCCTCAACGCGGCCCTGGCCTGCTCGAGTTCCCTCTCTCCCATGGGCCTGCTCATCGAACTCAAGCGCATCGAGGCCCGCCTCGGCCGCCGGCCGGGCCGCCGCTGGGGGCCTCGGCCGATCGACATCGACATCATCTCCTACGGCCGGGGGTTCCGCGGCCCCTGGCTGACCATCCCTCATCCGCGAGCGCAAAAGAGGCCTTTCGTGAAGATCCCCATCGCCGAACTTCAGCGCCTGGCATTGCATTGATTGCATTCACCATCAGTCGACTGACAAAAGCTGACATATAATGCAATCAATGCAATGCCAGGCACCTGTTTTTTTGTTAGGATGCCCGTATGAAGGACAGGGTCACCACCACGGGTCTCTCCGAGCTCAAGCGCAAGGGGATCAAGATCGCGGCCCTCACGGCCTACGACTGCCCGACCGCGGCCCTGCTGGAAGAGGCGGGCGCGGACGTCGTGCTGGTGGGAGACTCGGTGGGCATGGTCAAGCTCGGCCATGAGACCACCATCCCGGTCACGGTCGAGGACATCCTCCACCACGTCAAGGCCGTCCGGCGCGGCCTGGGACGGGTCCCCGGACGCCGCCGGCCCCTGCTCGTGGCGGACATGCCCTACCTCTCCTACGAGCTCGACCCGAAGGCCGCGGTGGTCAACGCGGGCCGACTCATCAAGGAGGGCGGCTCTGAGGCCGTCAAGCTCGAGGGCGGCCTCGAGGTCGGGGCCACGGTCAAGGAGCTCCTCCGGGTCCACATCCCGGTCATGGGGCACCTAGGCCTGACCCCGCAGGCGGTCCACCGGCTCGGGGGCTACACGGTGCAGGGCCGCCGGCCCGAACAGGCGGAGAAGATGGTCACGGACGCGAAGGTCCTCGAGGCGGCCGGGGTCTTCGCCTTGGTGCTCGAGTGCGTGCCGCCGGACCTCGCGGCCCTCATCACCTCCAAGCTCTCCATCCCCACCATCGGCATCGGCGCGGGCCCGGCCTGCGACGGCCAGATCCTCGTCACGGACGACATGCTGGGCCTGACCGAGGGGCCGGTCCCCTCCTTCGTGAAGCGCTACGCGGACCTGCGGGCATCCGCGGCCCGCGGCGTGGCCAGGTACTGCCGCGAGGTGCGGGAGGGCGTCTTCCCGCGCCGGGCCTGAGGCGCCGCGGATGCCATGACGCTCCTCTGGGCCGGCCTCGCAGTCCTGGGCGCGGTCGCCCTCCTCCTCGCGACCGGCTGGTGGGGCGCGGGCGTCATCCTCTACCCGCCGAAGAGATCCAGCCTTCAGACCTTCCCGGAACTCTACGGCCTGCCCTATGAGAAGGTCTCCTTGCGGACCTCGGACGGCTTGACCCTCAAGGGCTGGTTCATCCCCTCCCGGACCGGAGACGACCGCACCATCATCATGTGCCACGGCTGGGGAGACAACAAGGGCTACCTCCTCGAGCGCTCCCATTTCCTCAACACGGCCGCGGGCTTCAACCTCCTCTACTTCGACAACCGCTCCCACGGCGAGAGCGAGGGAAGAGTGACCACCATCGGCTGCCTCGAGACCATCGATTTCGAGGCCGCCGTCGGCTTCCTAAAGGAGAACCGGCCCTCA
>JBAZSR010000085.1:0-15313 GCA_041662295.1 Elusimicrobiota bacterium
GCTTCGCCGCGTAGAGCGCGGCGAGGTCGAAGGTGAAATCCGACGGCATCACGCCCGGCCATTCGCCGACGAGCGCCCGGTGGAAGAGCACGGGCTGGCCGTTGATGTCCCAGAGCCTGGTCCCCAGAGCCAGGCTCGCGTACCCGGCCATGCCCCAGGTGAAGAGCCGGGCTGCGAGCGGCCGGCCCGTCCTGAGGCCCTTGACCAGGGTCTTCTCCGGAGCGGGGCAGGACTCGAGGAGCTCCAATCCCTTGAGAGCGTCCGCGGGATCGGTCTGCAGGTCCGCGTGGGTCCAGCCGAGGAAGGCGCCTCCGGCCGCCTTCAAGCCGGCCAGGATCCCTCCCCCGTAGCCCTGGTTGGCGGCCAAGGACACCTTGCGGCAGAACGGCCTCCTCGCCGTGATCCCCGCCAGGACCTCGGCCGTGCGGTCCGTAGAGCCGTTGTCCACGAGGATGATCTCAACATCCGTCCTCCTCAAGGCCGCGGCGAAGCGCTCCACCAGGCCGGGAAGGCTCTCTGCCTCGTTCCAGCACGGCACGACCAAAGACAGCGCCGGCCGGGGGCTCGTGGTCACGCGTACTCCTGCCGGAAGCCCTCGAAAGAAGCCGCAAGGATTTCAGCGCCTTCGAGCCCGGGATGGCGGCTGAGATCGTAGGGATGGCGGGAGGCTCGGTGGAAGAACTTCTGCCAATACCGGTAGGTCGCCAACTCCTCAGGAGTCCCCCAGCACGCGAACCCGTCCACGTCGAAGGCCCGGACCGACATCCCCAGCCTCAGAGCCTCCTCGGCGCAGTGGTCCACATGGACCTCGCCCGCTGGACGCCGCGGCCCAGCGAGCAAAGAGTCCAGCGCCTTCTGGAAATAGCGGGGAGACTTGAACATGAAGACCCCGAGGATGACGCGGTCACGGATGGGCTCGCTGGACAGGGGCCTCTTGACCCCGATCTCGCTCACGCGGCCATCGCCCTCTGCCTTGACCCAGCCGTACGCCTGGGGCTTTCTGGCCGCGGGCTCGTAGCCGGACGCGGTCCAGACCACGACATCAGCCGAAGTCCCGGAGAGAAGCCGGTCGTAAGCAGCCGGATCCCAGAGCACCCCGGCGTCGCACGGCGCGATCAAGAGGGGCTTGTCCACGGCTGTCTCCGGAAGGCCCTCCGCGCAAGTCAGGGCGCCTCCCTTGGTCGGAGCGTCCAGGATCCTGACGATGGCTCCGGGCCGGTCTTGCAGGACCACTTCCTGGACGCCCGCTGTGAGGGCCCTGTCCAGGGTAACGAAGACCTCCCCCTGCATCCGGGGCAGGGAGCGCAGGGCCTGAGCGAACATCGAAGTCCCGTTGACCTTGATGAGAGGCTTGGGCTCCTTGAACCCGGCTTCCCGGAAACGCCTGCCCTCGCCGGCCATGGGCATGAGGAGGGTGCCCTCCCGCGGCCCCGCCCCGGCCTTGCCTCTGCCCGGCCCCGCGGCCCAGCCTCGGTCCCTGGCCCCGGCCACTCCCCGAAAATAATCGGACCAGCGCTGGTATTCGCGGAGGTCCTCGGGCGTGCCCCACTGGAGCATCTGCTCGATCGCGTACACCGAGACCCTCAGCCCGTCCTCGACCATCAAGTTGAAGGCCATGCTGACGTAGAACTCGCCCTCGGCCCTGACCCCGCGCTCGACGAGACGGGTGAAGTACTTCTTCAGCAGGGCCCCGGTCCGGAAATAGTAGGTGCCGTCCGAGGCGTACTCGGCCATGCGGTCCTCGGTGAAGGGGCGCTTCTCCCTGATCTCGGAGAGCCACTGCCGCTCCTCCCGCAGGAAGGCGTAGTTCGGGCCCGAGAGCATGTGAGGGTGGAAGCCCTTGTACGCGGCCACGGCGCCGTCCGCGCGCCGGCCGCGGGTGTGCTTCAAGAACCCCGGATAATCCCAGGCCTTCGAGAAGTCGCAATAGTTCACGATGACCTCGTCGTCATCAGAGACCTGGTCGAAGGCGCGGAGGACCGAGGCGACCGGGCCCTCTCGGTGCGGAGGGATCACCACGGTCCGGGACCCCGGCGCCGCGGCCTCGAGCGCGTCCAGGATGCCGTGGCGGGAGGCGTGCTCCGCGTTCGCGATGAAGAGGAAGTCCTTCTCGCCTGGAAAGAGGTCCACCACGTGCCGGACCATGGGGACCCCATCCACCGGGATGAGGGGCTTGGCCTGAGAATAGCCCGCGCCGCGAAAACGCCAGCCCTGGCCCGCGAGCGGCACGATGATCTTCATGGTAGGCTCAGGTGGAAGTCGGCCATATCATACGAATTCCTACGGGAAATGTTAGAATCCGCTGATGACCGAGAGCGGAGATTATCGGGCCCGGATCTACCGGCGCTACAGCCAGACCCACCCGGCCCGCCTTAAAGCCGCCGACTCCCTCGAAGACCAGGCCCGCTGGTTCGCGGCCCAGTACGGCCCCCTCCTGCCGCGGGACAAGGATGCCCGTATCTGCGAGCTCGGCTGCGGCTCGGGCGCCTTCCTCTGGTTCCTCAAGCAGCAGGGCTACAAGAATGTCATGGGCGTGGACCAGGACCCAGGGCACGCGGCCGCGGCGCGGGAGCTCGGCCTCGACGGGGTCTGCCAGGGAGACGCCCTCGACTTCCTCCGGAAGCACCCGGCCGCGTTCGACTGCGTCGTGGCCATGGACTTCTTCGAGCACTTCCGCAAGGACGAGCTCTTCCCGCTCCTGGACCTGGTCGCGGCAGCCCTCAAGGACGGCCCGGGCGGGGCCGCGGTCCTCGGCCGCGTGCCCAACGCGGACGGCATCGCCTGGGGCCGCATCCGGTGCGGCGACCTGACACACGAGCTCGCCTTCACCGCGGGCTCGCTGCACCAGCTGTTCCTCTCTGCCGGGTTCTCGAAGGTCGAGGTGCGGCCCGAGGAGCCGGTGGTGACGGGATTGAAGAGCGGCCTGCGCTGGCTGCTCTGGCAGCCCATGAAGCTGGCCCTGAAGCTCTACCTCTTCGCCGAGTCCTACAGCCACGCCGACGCGAAGCTCTCCCCCAACATCATCTTCCGCGCCACCCTCGGTGCCGGGGATTAAGTAATTTAAGTTATCGCTGCTGCCCCGACGGACGTGATGGCGATAACTTAAATTACTTAATCCCCGGCACCGTCATGGTCA
The DNA here is from genome assembly GCA_041662295.1 of Elusimicrobiota bacterium. Classification (GTDB taxonomy): domain Bacteria; phylum Elusimicrobiota; class Elusimicrobia; order UBA1565; family UBA9628; genus JACQWX01. The sequence continues at coordinate 3,137 of JBAZSR010000085.1, forward strand.
GCCGCAGGCTTTGCGGGCCAGAATCCAGGCCACGACGATCAACAGGAGACCCAGGACGCCGAACACGGTCAATCCCCAGAAGGTGTCGCTGGCCTCCGCCTTGCGGAACTCGGCCACGACCCCCTCGAACTCGGAGACCGCCCGCTGGTTCTCGTCGCTCCGCGGGAGCAGCTTGAGCTTGAGCACGATGGCCTCGAGCCTGCGGACCGCGGCCTCCGCCGGCCGCTCGAAGCGCTCCCCCTTGATGAAGGGGACGCAGCGCACCCCGGCCTCGATGAGGCCCCCGGGGCTGGAAGGGATGTAGCCGCTCTCGAGGAGCTTGGCCTGCTCTTTCCAGTCCTTGCCCTGCAGGAGGCCGCAGAACTCCTCAAGGGCCTGGCGCTCGAAGTCCCCCCCGCCCGGCGTCCCGGTCAGGGCGCCGCAGTAGGCGCAGACCAAGCCTGAAGCCGCGGCGCCGCAGCGGGAGCACTTCATGCCTGGCATGCCGTCATCCCCCCGCGGCCGCCGGGCCGCCGTTGAGGAGCTCGTCGAAGGTGGCCTGCCGGCCCGAGACGGGCTTGCCGTTGCCGGACCGGAAGCTCTTCTTGGGCAGGATGGTCTTCAAGAACTCACGGGTCCGCTCGTGCTTGGGGCTGCGGAACATGATGTCCGCAGGCCCCTCCTCCAGGACGCGGCCCTTCTCCATGAAGACCATGCGGTCCGCCATGTCGCGCGCGAAGGACATCTCGTGGGTCACGACCAGCATGGTCATGCCCTCGTTGGCGAGCTGGCGCATGACCCGGAGCACGTCCTCCTTGAGCTCGGGATCCAGGGCCGAGGTGGGCTCGTCGAAGAGCATGACCTCGGGCTCCATGGCCAAGGCCCGCGCGATGGCCACGCGCTGCTGCTGGCCTCCGGAGAGCTGGGACGGGTAGAAGTCGGCCTTGTCCTCGAGGCCCACTTTGGCCAGCAGGTCCAGGCCGCGCTTGACGGCCATGGACTGCGTCATCTCCTTGACCGTGACCGGCGCCTCGATGATGTTCTCGATGGCTGTCATGTGCGGAAAGAGGTTGAAGCCCTGGAAGACCATGCCGACCCGGGAGCGCAGGACGAGCTGCTTCTCGCGGTCCTCCCGGCTGAGGTGCCCCCGGTGCGCCGAGATCGTGATGTCGCCGATGGTGATCTTGCCCTCGTCGAAATTCTCGAGCGCGTTGAGGCAGCGCAGGAGCGTGGTCTTGCCGCAGCCGCTGGGCCCGATGAGCACGATGACCTCGGCCTTCTCCTGCTTGAGGCTGATGTTGTCGAGGACCTCGTGGTGCCGGAAGGACTTGCTCAGGTTCTCAATCAAAATCATAGCGGAGCTTCCTTTCGATGAACTTGGCCGCCAGGGAGGCTGGGTAGCTCAGGCCGAAGTAGATGGCCGCGGTCATGAGGCCCAGGCCCATGTAGTCGTACGTCGTGGTGGCGAGCATGCCGTAGACCTTGGTGAGCTCGACCATGGTGATGACCGAGACCAGGGAGGAATCCTTGAAGAGCGCGATGAAATCGTTGCTGATGGGCGGGATGACGATGCGGATGGCCTGCGGGAGCACCACGCGGCGCAGGGCCTGCCAGCGCGTCATGCCCAAGGACAGAGCGGCCTCCATCTGCCCCTCCGGGATGGCCTGGATGCCGGCCCGGTAGTTCTCCGCCTCGTAGGCGGCGTAGTTCATCCCTAAGCCGATGACAGCGGCCTCGAAGGAGGTCAGGCGGATGCCGAGGTTCGGGAGGCCGTAGTAGATCATGTAGAGCTGGATGAGGAGCGGAGTGCCACGGATGACCTCGATGTAGGCCGTGGCCAGCCAGCGCAGGGGAGTCACGCCGAAGATGCGCGAAAGCGCCAGGCCCAGGCCCAGGCCCACGGCCAGCAGCATGGACAGGCACGAGATCTCGACCGTCACCACCGCGCCCTTGAGGAGCATGGGCAGGAACGTCCGCCACTCCCGCAGGGTCGAGACCTTCCCTTCCTTCGGAGCCTCCACCGGCGTGAACTTCCTGAGCCGCTTCTCCTGCTCGGGGTCCCACAAGCCCCACTTGAGGTAGATCCTCCGGAGTTCCCCGCTGGCGAGGAGCCCCACGATGGCGCGGTCCATGGCCTCGAGGAGCTTGGCGTCCTTCTTGCGCACCCCCACGCCGTAGTAGCCGACCGCGAAGGGCTTGCCCGAGAACTGGAGCCCTGGGTCCGGCTTGGCGTAGTGGAGCGCGATGGGAGTGTCCATGACGCTGGCGTCGATACGCCGGTTCTTGAGGTCCTTACAGGTCTCCACATTGCCCGGGTAGACCCGGATGTCGACCCCGCCCATCTTCTCGAGGAGCCGGTGCGCCACGCTGGCCGAGAGGATGCCGACACGCTTGCCTTTAAGGTCTTCAAGCCTCTGCATGGAGCCGTCGCCCGCGCGGGTCACGATCTGCTGGGTGTAGGCGTAGTAGGGCCGGCTCATGGAGATCTGGCCGAGGTGCTCGGGCGTGATCTCGAGCCCGTTCAAGATGATGTCGAAACTGCCCCGATCCAGGGCGGAGACGAGCCCGTCCCAGGAGTTCTGGACCATCTCGGCCCGCACCCCGAGCTTGGCGGCCAGGGAGCGGGCAAGGTCGACCTCGAAGCCGATGAACTGCCTGGGGTTGCGTGGATCGGGGAACACATAGGGCGCCCCGCCCTCGGCGTCCGCGCCCCAACGCAAGGAGCCGCGCGCCTCGACCTCCTGGACCGTGGTGCAGGGCGAATCCGAAGCTTGGACAGAGGATGGGAGGATGCCCAGGAAGGGGATCAGCAGCAGCGGCAGGCTCAACGCCCAGGACCTTGGATCAGGTTGGTCTTTCATCTCTGTCGCGCAGGAAATCATAGCATGAAGAAGCCTCCCCCTTTCCTACACCAGCGCCAGCATAGAGGCAACCTTATGGTAGGATAATAGTATCGGTCTGCCAGACCCCATGCCACACCCGACCCTGACCCGAAGACAGCTCCTCACAGCAGCCGTAGGCACCGCTTCAGGCCTGGCCGCGGCAGGCGCGGCGGGCTGGGCCGCTTGGCTCGCGTCCCGTCATCGCCCTCCCGGCACCTTCGCGGGGCTCTTCCCCCCGGCCAACCCCCATGTCCGGGAGGCCGCGTTCTGGAAGACGGCCTGCCAGGGCGTGCAGTGCGAGCTCTGCCCCTTCGAGTGCTTTCTCCCCGAGGGAGCCCGGGGCGTCTGCAGGGTCCGGATGAACTCGGGCGGCCGGCTCGTGACCATGGTCTACGACCACCCGGTCTCGGTGCACCTCGACCCCATCGAGAAGAAGCCCGTCTTCCACCTCCTGCCCGGAAGCCTCATCTACTCGCTCGCCGCGGCCGGGTGCAGCCTGCGCTGCTCCTTCTGCCAGAACTGGGAGATCTCCCAGGCCTTCCCCGAAGAAGTCGTTGGCCGGACCTCGGTCCCGCGGGAACTGCGCATCCTGGCCGTGTCCGGGGGCATGGCGCAGGCCCAGATCGTCGCGGATGAGGCCGCGACGCTGTCTCCGGAGGAGGTCGTCAAGGCCGCCCTGGCAACGCGCTGCCGCTCCATCGCCTACACCTATTCCGAGCCGGTCGTGTTCTACGAGTACGTCCGGGACATCGCGGCCCTGGCCAAGAAAGCCGGACTGCGCAACGTCATGGTCACGGCCGGCTACATCAACCCGAAGCCCCTGGCAGAGCTTGCGCCCCTCCTCGACGTGGTGAAGGTGGACCTCAAGGGCTTCGACGAAGGCTTCTACCGACGGATGGTGGGAGGGGAGCTCAAGTTCGTGCTCCGCACCCTCCAGGAACTGAGGAGGCACCATGTCCTCACCGAGGTCGTCAACCTCGTGGTCCCGACCTTGAACGACGACCCAGCCGCGCTCAAGGCCCTCTCGGCCTGGGTCAAGCAGAACATGGGCCCCGACACCCCCCTCTTCTTCTCGCGCTTCCACCCGCAGTACAAGGTGCAGAACATCCCCCCCACCCCCGTGGAGACCCTCACCCTGGCCCGCGACCTGGCCATGAAGGAGGGCCTCCGCTACGTCTACGTGGGCAATGTCGCGGGGCACCCGGGGGAGCACACCTATTGTCCGAAGTGCAGGCAGGTCATGGTGCGGCGGCAGGGCTACATGATCCTGGAGAACAGGATCGCAGCCACGGGCCGCTGCCCGAACGACGGAACGAGGATACCTGGCATATGGTCATGATGAAGAACGACGGGACCGTCGCGATGAAGGGCTTGGGGAGTCTCCTGCTCGCCGGCGCGCTGGCCTTCGGGGCCGCGGTCCCGGCCGCCTGGGCCAAGAAGCCCAAGAAGTCGCCGCCGAAGAGCGCGGGCATCTCCGCGGAGATGGAGGCGACGCTCCTCAGATCCCTCGACGACATCTTCCGCATGGACTTCGACGCCGCGGACAGGGACACGAAGAAGGTCGTGGAGCTCAACCCCGAGCACCCGCACGGCTACCTCGCGGTCTCCGTGGTCACGCTCATGCGCTTCCTCTACGACACGGAGCAGACCGACCAGGAGCTCATCAAGCCCTTCACGGAGCAGGTGAAGACCACGGTCGCGGTGGCCAAGAAGTGGCTCGACAAGAACCCGCGGGACCCCGAGGCCCTCATGGCCATGGGTGCGGCCTATGGCGTGCTCTCGCGCCTAGAGTGCACGCGCAAGGAGTGGCTCGACGCCTACTTCCACGGCCGCGACGCCATCAAGTTCGTCCGCAAAGCCGCCAAAGCCGACCCCGAGCTCTACGACGCGCACCTCGGCATCGGGATGTACGACTACTACACCGACGTCTACTCCCACGTGGTCAAGATCCTGACCAAGTTCCTCTTCGGCGGCAACCGGCTCCGCGGCATCGAGCACCTCAAGCTCGCGGCCGAGAAGGGCCGGTACTCCAGGCTCGCGGCCAAGCTGATCCTCGTGGAGATCTACACCGAGGACAAGTTCGGCTCGCGGGACACGGCCGAGGCGGTCCGCATCATGGCGGACCTGCGCAAGACCTACCCGGACAGCCCCATGCTGCACTCGGCCTGCATCATCTCCCTCTACGAGCACGGGGACTACAAGAAGGTCGTCTCCGAGTCCCGAGCCTACCTGGAGCGGGTCGCCGCGGGCAGGTACCGCGGCCTCGACAAGGCCAAGGGCCATGTCATGCTCGCCACGGGCCTATGGGCCCTCGGGGAGAAGAGCCAGGCCCTCGAGCACTTCAAGGAGGCCTCCCTGGTCCAGTTCAACGACCGCTTGAGCCGCTGGGCGGTCTGGGGGCTCATCCGCTCCGGCCAGCTCATGGACGAGCTCGGCATGAGGAAGGAAGCCCTCACAAGCTACAGCCGCGCCTCGCACGAGCCCGACCACTGGAAGCTCAAGAGCATCGCCCAGGCCGGCAGCCGGCGGCCCTACGCGCGCGGCGAGCCGGGCCCCATCCCCCCCCTCGCCGATTAGGGTCAGATCTTGAAATTTGAGTTTTCCCTCCGTCGAGGCATGGAACTTTTTCAGGTCTCGCTCGTATATAGTATGAATGGCACGCCCCCTGAGACTGAAAGTAGCAGACGCATTCCACCATGTCACTTCACGTGGGAATGGACGCAGAGACATCTTCCTTGACGATGAAGACCGGCATCAGTTCCTAAATCTCCTAGGAAAGACCTCAGCAAAGCATCGGCTCACCATCCATGCCTATGCCTTGATGCCGAATCACTATCATCTCCTTCCGCACACTCTTGACGAAAACCTCTCCCCCAGCATCCAATGGCTGAACAGCGTCTATGGCCAATGGTTCAATCGACGGCACGACCGTGCGGGCCACCTCTTTCAAGGCAGATTCCACTCGACACTGGTCGCAGGCGACCGCCATTTCCTCGCCGTGAGCCGCTACATCCACCAGAATCCCTGCAAGGCTGGGCTGGCCAGCGCACCAAAGGATTATGAATGGACAAGCTGCAGAGCCTTCATCAAATCGGTCCCTATCCCCTCCTGGCTGGAGCCGAATCTGACGCTGAACCTGCTGAATACGGGGACCGATGACGGGCCGCAATCTTTCTTGGAGTTCATGAGCCAGCCGCAAGCATCTGATCCCTTTGAAGAAAGTATTGGAGGATCCATCCTTGCTGGACAGCCGTTCATAGCCCCCCTGAAAGAACTAGCGCATCACACCGCGCAGTCTTCAAGGGAATTTCCACACCGCCAGGCATATGAGACACGGATCGAAGCGGGGGCAGTACTGCGCGCCGTCAACCGGGAATTGGGATGCGTCGCCTCCGACCTGAATCACGCATGGTCCAGAAAGGCATCCCACAGAGCATTAACGGCATACCTTCTCCGGGAACGGGCCGGCCTTAACCTCAGGGAGATCGGGAGGATCTGCGGCCTCAGTGTTTCCGGAGCATGCAAGATGGTCGCGTCCGTCAGAACACGCTTGAGGACAGAACCGGAACTTCAAGAAACCCTGGGAAGAGTGGACCACTGCCTGAAAACTCAAATTTCAAGATCTGACCCCAACTGACCGACTAGCGGCCTGGGGGAAGGGCCGCGCCGGAACGTCCGAGCTTCTTGAGGCAGGCGCGGAAGGACGGCAGGGCGCCGTTGGCCTCGAGCAGCTTCTTCAATCCCTCGAGCACGGCCTGGAGGCGCGCGACCTTGTCCGCGCAGGGCAGGGAAGACGGGAGCCCCTGCCGGCGGGCGAAGGCTGGGCTCACGCGATAGAGGCCCAGACCCAGGTCTTTGGCGACGGCCTCCATGACCTCGGTCTCGACCCCGCGGAGGTCATCGGCCTCCAGGAGCTCGGCCAGCCCCTCCACGCCGAAGAAAACCTCGGGCTCGAGCCCCTTCGGGAGCACGGCGCCCATGGCTCCGCGCATCTGCTGGAAATCCACGCGCATCTTCGCGAGCCAGAAGGCGCGCTTCTTGCGGAAGGACTCGGGGAACACGAACGCCAGGAGCTCCACTCCCGGATCGAAATAGACGTAGGGCGCCTCGGCGTAGAAGGGCTTGTCGCAGGTCGGGCAGAGCAGGAGATTGCACTCCCTGGCAAGGATGGCTTCGCGCAAGGCCGGGCTCGTGTCGCCCCGGATGAAGCTCCAGACCTCGGTCTCGAAGGAGGGACACCCGCCGGGACAGCGCGCGTCAATAGCGCCCATGAAGGACATGCTGACATTATACCGCATCCAGCCGGGCCCAACGCCCCCTTCTCAAAATATAGTATCGTACCCCGCATGCCGGACGCAGCCCCTTTCCTCGTCTATCGGTTCACGCTCAAGGACGGCAGAGTGCGCGAGTTCCCGGTCCGGCTCGACCCGGAGACGCTCACCGCGGCGCCCAAGCCGCGCAAGGCCTATCCAGAGTGGACCCTGCTCTCCTTCTGCAAGTGCCCGAACTGCCCGCTGCCAGAAGGCCCGACCGCCCGCTGCCCCGCCGCGGAGCATGTCATCGACATCGTTGAGGCTTTCAAGGATTCGGCCTCGACCGAGATTGCGCTCGTCGAGGTCCTCCGCGACAACCGCGTCTTCTCCAAGCGCACCACGCTGGCGGAAGGCGCCTCCGCCCTCATCGGCGTCATCATGCCGACCAGCGGCTGCCCCGTGCTGGGCAAGCTCAAGCCCAACGTCCTCACCCACCTGCCCTTCGCGACCATCAACGAGACGGTCTTCCGGACCCTGGCGCTCTACCTCTTCGCCCAGTTCTTCATACAACGCAAGGGCGGCAAGCCCGACTGGAAGCTCGAGCGCCTCAAGGACCTCGTGGAGGACGTCCACACCGTGAACCGCTGCTTCAGCGACCGGTTCTTCCAGATCTGCCTCAAGGACGTCAACGTCAACGCCGTCGTCCACCTCGACAGCTTCGCGGAGCTGACCTCCATGGCGGCCCAGCGCTCAGAGCGGCGTCTCGACCAGCTCCAGAAGCTCTTCGCCGCCTTCGGGGACTAGGCTTCGGCCCGCCATGAGATGCGCCCTGGAAAGCCTCCAGGTCGCGGCCTGCGGCCTGCTCGGAACCCTCTGGACAGCCCTTTCTGCTTCCGGCCGCAGCCTTGTCGGTCCGGAACGCTTCGACCGCCTCGTGGAGCGGACCGGCCTGAGGCGGCTCAAGGCCCGGGCCTGGCTCGAGCGCGCCCGCCTGCCGGACGGCACGGTCCTCCTCCACCGGCCCCAGGACCGCTGCATCATCGACGAGATCCGGGCCGGGACCTACGGCACCGACGCCCTTGCCCCGGGAGGGACCGTGGTGGACATCGGGGCCCACATCGGGACCTTCGCCCTGACCGCCGGCCGCCGGGTCGGGCCGCGGGGCCGCGTCCTGGCCCTCGAGCCCTCCCCCGCCTCCCTCGAGCTCCTGCGCAGGAACGTCGAGGCCAATGCCATGGGCTGGGTGTCCGTGCATCCCGTGGCGGCCGCCGAAGCCGAGGCCGAGGCCGAGCTCTTCACCGCTTCCGACCGGGACAACCCTGCTGCGGACACGCTCTCAGCCACCCCGGGCCGGCCCAGGGTCACGGTCCGGCTCCGAAGACTCGACGACCTCTTGGCCGAGGAGGGCGTGGGCCCCATCGACCTGCTCAAGATCGATGTCGAGGGCGCGGAGCTGAGGGTCCTTGCCGGCGCGCCAGCGGCCCTGGCCCGCAGCAGGAGGGTCGTGCTCGAAGTCCACCCGCCCAAGGCAGAAGTCCAGGACGTGCGGAAAGTCCTCGAAGCCTCCGGCTTCTCCTGCCGCCTCCTCTCCACGACGCCGCTGATCATCGAGGGTGTCACACCTCAACTTACGGAACTTATTTGAGCAGACGGTTCATGTCATTCGGACCTGGCACCGTCTAGGCAGGAATAAGTTCCGTAAGTTGAGGTGTGACACCCGCTTTAGAAGCTGTAGTTGATGTCCAGGAAGACTTTGGGGCCTTCCTGCCCGATCCCCACTTCGGCCGAGGTCACCAGTTGGGGCCTCGAGATAAGCCGCAGGGCCACGCCGTAGACGGGCCGGACGTACTTGAGCCTCAGGGTCCCGGGCGTGTGGAACACCGTGCCGTAGCCCACGAACGGGTCGAGCCACACCGAGACCGGCATGCGCTTGCCCGGGATGGTGCCCATGTGGACGCGCTCCTCGGCGCCGAACACCACGAACCCCTTGTCCACGAAGCGTCCCGCCCCGTACGCGCGGTGCGTGTACCTGCCGCCCATCTGCGGCTGGAGCCAGAAGGGCACGTCGCCCACGAGATGGTCGTAGCGGATGTAGCCGCCGGTGATGAAGTTGGGCTCCCCGTCCCGGCCTCTCTTGCCAGGGAAGAACTTCCGGACCTCGCCGCCGTAGCGGTAGTAGGACTGGTCGCGTTCGACCCGCATGTCCCCGGCCGCGATGAAGGCCTCGGCGTAGGTGCCCGAGGTGGTGGTCACGCCGTGATCGCGGGTGTCGTAGACGACCGTGCCCCGCAGGGACGCGTCCACGCGGCGCCGCGTCACCTGGAGCGCGGTCTCAGGGTACTGGTCGATCATCTCGGGCAGGGACTCGACCCCGCCATGGGACACGTCATTGGCCTGGAGGGCGTGGGTGAGCTTGAACTTCCAGGGGCTGTCCACCACGAAAGGGGCCGACAAGGCGACGCGGTAGTTGATGCTGTCGAGGGTATAGTTGGTCTGGTCCCTGCGGTGGCTGCCGGGCCCGATGCCGAAGAAGCGCAGGGTGCTGTTCTTGGAGAAGGCGAACTTGAGGTTCAGGGCCAGGGGCCTGCCCGCCAGGGTCACGGGGCCCAGATGGTCCGTGTCGAACTCCGCGCCAGCGTCGCGGTCGAACTTCTGGGAGAGCAGGCCGTGGAAGTGAAGGGTGCGGCCCTGGGCGATGTACCAGATGAGGTGGTAGCCCGCGGTGATCCCGGCGTAGGTGTTGTGGAAGACCGGGGCAGCGTGGATGAAGCGGATGGTGGTCGAGGAGTTCTGCACCCAGACAGGGGTCAGGCCCACGGTCGCGCCCGTGTTGGGGTCGAGGTCGAGGATGGGCAGGCGCAGGAAGAGGCCCGAGCCGGTGCGGTTGACCAGCACCCTCAGGAACAGGGGCAAGGGCTCCTCCGCAGGTGGCTTTTCAGGAGGGGTGTAGGGAGGGACCGCAAAGGCCGGGACCGCGAACCACGACAGCAGGAACGCCAGCAGGAAGGTCAAACAGCAGGACTCACAGTCAGGGCCTTGACCCTCGGTGGGCGCGTTTCATGCGGGGATTATATCAATCCTTCCTCGCGCCAGGCCACGCCAGGGCAGGCAGGACCGCGGCCCCGGCAAGGATGAGGGTCAGCTTCATCCCTGCCAGCGGCACGAGGAAGGCCGCGGTCAGGAAGGCGCCCAGGGCGGACCCCCAGAGGTCCACGGCATAGACCTCGGCAGGGGCATGCGCGCACGCCAGCGGATAGGCCGCGCCCACCAGCAGGCCCGCGCCAAGGAGGCTGCCGCAGAAGGCGAGCATGCTCGCCAGAGGTCCGAGCCCGACGAGCGCGTCCAACCAACCAGCAGCCAGGAACGCTGCCGCGGCCATCAGGGCCAGGATGCACCGCAGCGCCCCCCGGGACCAGGCCCGGGGCGTCCGCCAGCCGAGGAGACTCCCCAGGGCCAGCCCGGCCATGAAGGAGGCCATGAGGAGTCCGGCCTTCCAGTAGAGGCTGCCGGACGCGGACTGGAAGGCCAGCAAGAGCACGATCTCCAGGCCTACTCCCGAGAGCCCGAGGCTCAGCACTGCTCCGCTCTCCCACGAGGGGAAGACTTCTGAGCGGCGCGACCACAGCCGGGCGACGCCCCACAGTCCCACGCAGACCGCGGCGATCAAGCCGAGCAGGTGGGCCGGGGACACGAACTTGACGAGCCAGAGCCTCCAGGCATGGAAGCAGGCTGCGGGCCTCATGTCCGAATTGGCCGCGACGCCTGCCAAAGACGCGAGCCTGGCCTCCACGGCCATGCGCCTCTCGGGCATGAGGTAGTAGGGGAACGCGGGAGGCACGAGCGCCGTGTTCTTCAGCCGCCGGCGTCCATAAGCCTCGGCCAGGCGCCCCTCATCGAGCCGGACCGGGCCCAAGCCGGCCAGGAGCGTCATGCGGCTGCCCGGGATCAGGGCCCGGTGAGGCCCGAAGACACCATCAAGGCTCTTGAGCACGCTCGCGCCGGCGTACGCCGTCTCAGGGGAAAGGTAGTTCTCGGCCGAGGGAAGGCTGAACGCGAGGATCCCGTTGGGAGCGAGCGCTGTCTTGACCTCGGAGAAGAACTCGGAGGTGAAGAAGCGGTTGGACCCGGCGTTGAGAGGCTCGCCCCCCATGGAGAGGACCACGTCGAGGCCCCGCGCCCCGGCCAGATGCTCCCTAGGGTCCTCGACAACAAGCGCGACCCTCGGGTCCGCAACAGCCTTCGCGGCCATTTCATCGAGGTGCCGACGGACCATGGCCATGGCCTCGCCGTCAGCATCCACGACCGTGACCCGCTCCACAGGGTGCTTGAGGATCTCGGGCAGGGCTGGAAGGGACCCTGCGCCAAGGACCAGCACCTGCTTGGGGGCCGGATGCGCCAGCAGGGGCCAGAGCGTTGAATCCTCCTCAGCGGAGCGGTCCGGGAAACTCGCGCTCGCAACGCCGTTGACGAGGAAGACCTTCATGTCCCCCACGCCGGCGACCGCCAGCCAGCCGTAGCGGCTCTCCTTCTGGTCGAGAAGCCTCATGCCGCTGAACCCAGGGCGGACCCCGTCGTACCTGGCCGCGCCTGCGGTCAGGAGACAGCAGAGGAGGAAGCCGCCGAGAGCCTCCAGCCTGCCCAGGAGCCGCAGGTTCAACAGGCCTACCGCGGCCCCGATCGCCGCGACCACGGGAATGAAGGGAGCCCTCCCGACCACGCCGAAAGCCGCGAACACGCCGCCCGCAAGGCCGCCGACGCTCTCCCATAGGTAGAGCCTTTGGGCCGGGAACAAGGCGACCAAGGAGCCGAAGGCCGCTCCGGAGAGCCAGCAGAATGGGGCCAAGAGGAGGAGCGGGTAGGCCAGTGCCTCGAAGAGCCCGGGCACGGCCCCGGCCGGGGTCAGGGCCTTAGACCAGCGCACGGCCAGGAGCGTCAGGGGCGCTGCTGCGCAGAGAAATGCTATCTTCCTGCCGCATCGGGCCTCGGCTCCGGGAGAGGGCGTTCCTCGGAATCTCTGGGAGAAACTCCCCAGGCCGGTCCAGAAGAGCCACGAGGCCAGGGCC
>JBAZSR010000086.1:0-15265 GCA_041662295.1 Elusimicrobiota bacterium
GGGTCTTGGTTTTCAGAGGGATGGCTCCGTCTTCAGGATCTTGAACACGCGCTTGCCGGCGGGAAGGGTCACTTCCGCCTCTTCGCCCTGCTTCTTGCCGAGCAGTCCCTGGGCGAGTGGGGAGTAGACCGAGATCCGGCCCTCGGAGGGGTCGGAGTCCTCGGTGCCGACGAGAGTGTAGGCGAGCTCGACGCCCGTGGCCTTGTCCTGGAGGGTCACTTTGACGCCGATGGCCACGGTGTCCCCGGTCGCCTGGACCTCTTCGATGATCTTGGCCTTGGCCAGCTTGTTCTGGGCCGCGTCGATGCGGCGCAGGACGTCGCCGAGCCTCTCCTTGGCGGCATGGTACTCGGCGTTCTCGGAGATGTCGCCCTTTTCCCGGGCTTCGCCGATCTCAAAGGAGAGGACTTTCTTGCGCTCCTTGAGGTCCTCGAGTTCCTTGATCAGCTTTTCCCGGCCGGCCCGGGTGACGTAACACTCGGTCATAGGGGGGGATTATATCAATAAAACGCTTTATATCGGCGGAAGAACTCGGAGAGGAAGGCCCCCAGCACGGTCTCGAGCTCCCAGGCATGGCCGGTGAGCTTCCTGAGGCTGGAGGCCGGAAGGGCGTCCTTCGGGAGTCTTGGGGAGTTGTTGACGTTGACGCCGATCCCCACCACCAGCCAGTCCAGGCTGGCGGCTCCCCCGCAGGCCTCGGCCAGGATGCCGCAGACCTTGCGCAAGACGCCTTTGGGGTCCCTGGTCATGACATCGTTCGGAGGTTTGACTTCCATGTGAAGGCCCGTGAGGCTCTCGAGCGCCTCGGAGGCTGCCTCAGCGGTCATGAGGCTGAAGTCCGCCAGCCTCGAAGGCGGGAAGGCCGGCTTGAGGATCAGCGAGAAGTACAGCCCTCCTGCGCCGGAGAGCCAGCGCCGGGCCAGCCTGCCGCGGCCGCGGGTCTGGCGCAGGGCCCAGACCAGGGTGGCGTCCCGGGCGCCTCCCCGGGCGAGGTCCTTGGCGAGGTCCTGGGTCGAGGCGGTCACGGCCAGCCGGCGCAGGTCCGTGATCCCGGGCAGGCCGTCCTTCACGGGTCGAGCTCCAGGCTCATGTCCAGGGCCGGGGCGCTGTGCGTGATGCGGCCTACCGATATGCGGTCCGGCCCGAGCTTGGCGAGGCCGGCCACCGTGGCCAGGCTGACGCCGCCGGAGATCTCGACCTGGGTCGAGGGCCTGGTCGTGCGGATGAGGCGGATCGCCTTCTTGAGCATGGGGCGGCCCATGTTGTCGAGCAGGATGATGTCAGGCCGGGCGGCCAGGGCGAGGCGCACTTGGGCGAGGTCCGCGGCCTCGATCTCCAGGACCATGCGTGGATAGCGGCGGCGCGCCTTGGCCGCGGCGGCAAGGAGGCCGCTTCCGCAGGCCCCTGAGGCGATATCGCCGCAGGGACCTGCGGAAGGGCGTGACACCTTGCCGCAGGCCCAGTGGTTGTCCTTGAGGAGGATCGCGTCGTGGAGGCCCATCCGGTGGTTCCGGCCGCCTCCGCAGAGCACCGCGTACTTGTCGAGCCGCCGCAGGCCGGGGAGGGTCTTGCGGGTGTCGAAGATGCGGGCGCGGGTGCCCTTCACCCGGGCGGCGTACTCCGCCGTGGCCGTGGCCACGCCGGAGAGGTGCTGGAGGATGTTGAGGGCGGTGCGCTCCGCGGTCAGGATGCCCCGGCCCCCTGAGACCGACATGACGGCCTGGCCCGGCCGCACGCGCAGGCCGTCCCGCTTCAGGACCCGGACGCGGACCGAGCGGTCCGCCTGGCGGAAGGCCTCCGCGGCCGCGGCCGTGCCGCAGAGCACGCCGGGCGCCTTGATGATGATCCGGCCCGAGACCCTGGCCCCTTTCGGGACGAAGAGCAGGGTGGTCACATCTCCCTTCTTCCCCAAGTCCTCGGCCAGGGCCCTGCGGACCAGGTCCCGGACCTCGGGGAAGAGCCCTTTCGCGTCGATCCTCTTCATCTTCTTTTCTTGCCTCCCGCGGCGGTCTTGGGGGCGCCTCCGACTTGCATCCCCTTGAGCTCGAAGAGCTGGTCGCGCAGGACCGCGGCCAGCTCGAAGTCCAGGTTGTCGGCCGCCTCCCTCATCTGGGCCTCGAGGTCCTTGACCAGGAGAGGCAGGGTCTTGGCCGAGAGCTCCATCTTCCGGTCGCGCAGGAGGGTGAGGCCCTTGCGCTGGGCCGAGGTCTGGAACTCCGAAAGCTCGGCCACGGCCTTCTCGATGGAGCGCGGCGTGATGCCGTGCCTGCGGTTGTGCTCGAGCTGCTTCTCCCGCCGGCGGCTCATCTCGGCGAGGGCCCGCTCCATGGAGCCTGTCCGCGTGTCCGCGTAGAGCACGACCTGGCCGCGCACGTTGCGCGCCGCCCTTCCGGAGATCTGGATGAGGGTCGTCTCGGACCTCAAGAACCCTTCATGGTCGGCCCCGAGGATGGCCACCAACGTCACCTCGGGAAGGTCGAGGCCTTCCCGGAGCAGGTTGATGCCCACGAGCGCGTCGAACTTGCCCTCGCGGAGCTCTCGCAGGATCTTCACGCGCTCGAGGGACTCGATGTCGGAGTGGAGGTAGCGGCACCGGATGTCCTGGGTCGCGAGGTAGGCGGTCAGGTCCTCGGCCGTGCGCTTGGTCAGGGTGGTGATGAGGGTCCGCTCGCGGCGCTGGGCGCGGTCGCGGAGCCGGACGATGAGGTCCGCGAGCTGGCCCTCGCTGGGCAGGATGAGGACCTCCGGGTCCACGAGGCCCGTGGGCCGGATGACCTGCTCGACGATCTCGCCTCCGGCCTTTTGGAGCTCGTAGGGCCCCGGGGTGGCAGAGATGTAGAGGGTCTGGGGGGCCATTTCCGTGAACTCCGAGAAGCGCAGGGGCCTGTTGTCGAGGCAGGAGGGCAGGCGGAAGCCGAAGTCCACCAGGGTCTGCTTCCTCGACCGGTCGCCCTCGTACATGCCCCGTATCTGGGGCACGGTCACGTGCGACTCGTCGATCATGAGGAGGTGGTCTTTCGGGAAGAAGTCGAGCAGGCAGTAGGGCCGCGAGCCCGGCGGCCGGCCGGAGAGATGCCGGGAATAGTTCTCGATGCCGTGGCAGAACCCCAGCTCCTTGAGCATCTCCATGTCGTAGCGCGTGCGCTGTTCGATGCGCTGGGCTTCCAGGAGCTTGTTCTGCGCCTTGAAGGCCGCGACTCGCTCATGCATCTCGGCCTCGATGGCCCCGAGCGCCCGGTCGAGTTCCCCGCCCGGGGTGACGAAGTGCTTGGCCGGGTAGATCCATTCCCGCTGGAGGGGGCGCAGGGACGCGCCTGTCACGGGGTCGAATTCCGTCAGCCCGATGACGCCCTCGTCGCCGAGCTGGACCCGGACCGCGGTCTCCATGTAGGCCGGGAAGATGTCCACCACGGAGCCTTTCATCCGGAACTTCCCGCGGATGAACTCGGTCTCGTTCCTCTCGTAGTGGATGGCCACCAGGTCCTTGGCGAGCTGCTGGCGCGTGGTCGCGTAGCCGACCTCGAGCGGCACGGAGCTTGAGCGGTAGCCCTCCGGGGAGCCGATGTTGTAGATGCAGGACACCGAGGCCACCACCACCACGTCCCGGCGCGAGAGGAGCGTGCTCGTGCACTTCAGGCGCAGGCGGTCGATGTGGTCGTTGATGGCCGAGTCCTTCTCGATGTAGGTGTCCGTGGACGGGACGTAGGCCTCGGGCTGGTAGTAGTCGTAGTAGGAGATGAAGAACTCGACCGCGTTCTCCGGGAAGAAGGCCTTGAACTCCGCGTAGAGCTGGGCGGCCAGGACCTTGTTCGGGGAGATGACGAGCGTCGGCCGGTCCAGGGCCGCGATGACGCATGAGGCGGTGAAGGTCTTTCCCGAGCCCGTCACCCCGAGCAGGACCTGGGACGGGGCGCCCTCCTTGATGCGCTTGGCCAGGGTCGCGATGGCCTGCGGCTGGTCCCCGTCCGGCTTGAAGGGAGAGTGGAGGCGGAAGGCGGGCATCGCGATATTATACAAGTCCGTGGATATCCCGGGCGGCGGTGTTATATAGTGAGAGCGTCATGATGCTGAAAAGGCCGTTGGGCCGCTCCGGCTTGAGGACGAGCATCCTCGGCCTCGGGACCATGAACTTCGGGTCCGAGTGGTGCGGCCGCCGTTTCGTCGACGAAACGACGGCCTCGTCCATCATCGACGCGGCCATCGAGGCCGGGGTCGATCTCATCGATACGGCCGACGTCTACGGGCTCGGGGCTTCCGAGTCCATGCTGGGCCGGCTCCTTGTCCGCCGGCGGAACAGGGTCCTCCTCGCGACCAAGGTGTGCGGCGAGATGAGGCCCGGGGACCCCTCCTCGGGCGGACTCTCCGCGAAGCACATCCGGGATGCGCTCGACGCGAGCCTCGCGAGGCTTTGCACGGACCATGTGGATCTCTACATGGCCCATGCGCCGGACCCCGGGGTCCCGATCGAAGAGACCCTCGAGGCTTTCGGCAGGGCGAAGAAGGCGGGCAAGGCCAGGGTCGTGGGCTGCTCCAATTTCTCCGCGGCCCAATGGAAGGAGGCCCTGGCTCTCGCCGACGGGTCCTTGCCGAGGCTGGAGTTCAACCAGGTGGAGTTCCACCTCGCTGCCCGGGGCGTGGAAGAGGCCCTGGCGCCGCTGGCTGCCGCGGAAGGGGTCAGCGTCCTGGCCTGGAGCCCTCTGGCCGGCGGCGGTCTGACCGGAAGATATCCCGGGGACCGCCGGCGGTCCGCGGCCCTGGGGCTCTCCGCCTCGGGCCTCAAGGGGCTCTCCTCCGTTCTCGACAAGGCCGCCCGGTCCGCAGGCCTGACCCCGGGCCAAACTGCCCTGGGCTGGGCCGTGTCCCGCCCGTGGGTGGCGTCGGCAGTGTTCGGGGCGAGCGGTCAGGCTCAAGCCGGGGAGAACCTCGTTGCGCGGCCTCTCGATTCCCGCCTGGTCTCCGTCCTCGACAAGGCGCGGTCCCTCTGCCTGTAAGGGGCCCCTGGGCTAGAAAAAGAAAGGGGGACCCGGACAGGAGACCGGATCCCCCTAAAGCGTCCTGGGCGCGAGTGTCAGTTGGCGCCGCGTCCGTTGTCGACCCGGAAGTGCCGGGCGAGGGTGGTCATCACCCGTCCCTCGGGGTTGTGCATCCGGGCGCGGGCCTGATACGACCCCGAGCCGAAGCCCGTCCAGTCGTGCCACCAGTAGCCGCTCGCGCGGCGGCAGGGCTGCCACGGGCCCTGGTTGATCGATACTTCCACGAACTGGGCGCTCTCGGGCGCGTCGATCCTGAGCGTGTACTCCGTGCTGTCGACCTGCTCGCCCTCCTTGGGAAAATCGAGCATGATGGTCTCGGTCGTCAGGGTGAGGGTCCCGTTGGGTCGGTCCTTCGTCGTTTTCCGGCTGAGCGTGTTCGTGTTCTTCATTGATCTCTCCCGCGGGATCCTCTTCAAAGAGGGCCTGGCCGGCCCAGAGGCCGCATTCTGTGCATATTCTAGGAAGAAGTCCGAGGGGGGGGCGATTGTGGATACTACACAGCCGATGCCGTAAAACTACGGAGTCGTCCCCTACTTCAAGGAGGTCAGGCCGTGGCGGATGGCGAACTTGGTCAGGCCCGCCACGGTCCGGATCGCCAGCTTGCGCGAGAGGCGTTCCCGGTGCGCCTCGGCGGTCCGCACGCTGATGCCGAGCTTGCGCGCGATCTGCTTGTTGGGCATGCCCTCGGCCACCAGGGCGAGGACCTCGCGCTCGCGGCTCGTCAATGAAGACCCGCCCGGATACGTCGTCCGGCCCGTTTCCGGGGAGAGGACCGCGTCCGTCATCTCGGCCGGGAAGCTCAGGCCCCCGGCCGCCACGCGCTTGATGGCCGCGAGGAGGTTGGAGGTGGGCTCGTCCTTCATGATGTAGCCGTGGGCGCCGCAGCGCGCCATGCGCACCACGTACTCCTCGCTGGCGTGGATGCTGAAGGCGATGATCTTGGCCTTGGGCACGGAGCGGCGCAGGCGCCGCGCGAGTTCCCCTCCGTCGAGGGAGGGCAGGGAGATGTCGAGGACGATGACGTCCGGGCACGCGGCCTTGGCCTTGCGCAGGGCCTCGCCCGCGTCGGACGCCTCTCCGACCACGGCGATGGAGCCCTGTCCGGCCAGGTAGGAGCGGACCCCCTCCCGCACGATGGGGTGATCGTCGACCAGGAAGACCTTGATCCTGCTGCGCTCTGGCGTCATGATGGCTTGCTCCCTCCGCTGCCCATGGGGACGCTGACGGAGAGCCGCGTCCCCTTGCCGGGCTTCGAGTCGAATCTCATGCTGCCTCCGAGCGCTCCGACCCGCTCCGAGATGTTGCCCAATCCCAGCCCGCCGTCTCCGGCCTTCCTGCGCCGGCGTCCCGGGGCGCAGCCCTTCCCGTCGTCGGCCACGGCCATCTCGATGCTCTTGCCCCTGCGCCTGAGGAGGAGGTCCACGGATCCGGCCCGGGCGTGGCGCTCCACGTTGGTGAGCGCCTCCTGGGCGACCCGGTAGAGCGCCATGGAGACGTTCTCGGACAGCCGCCCCGGGATCCCGTGGAAGCGCAGGCCGGTGGTGACCCCGGAGCGCTCCCTGAACCCGCGGCACAGGGCCATGAGCGCGGGCTGGAGTCCCAGGTCCTCGAGCTCGGAAGGCATGAGGTTCTGGGATACCCGGCGGATCTCGGCGATGGCCTGGTCGATGCGGCCCGCGGCCTTCAGGACAAGCCGCTTCGCGTCCCCGGGCGAGGCGGCCATGTCCCTGGGAAGGGCCTGGAGGCTGAACTTGACGCCGGAGAGGATCTGGCCGACTCCGTCGTGGAGCTCTCGGGACAGGCGGCGGCGCTCGGTCTCCTGGCTCGCGGCCACGGCCGCGCGCAGGCGCCGCACCTCGGCCTCGGTGCGCTTGCGCTCGCTGATGTCCGTGAAGTAGCCGACCACCGCGTCCCCATCCGGAAGACGGATGGTGTTCATCTGTTTGAAAACCGGGAAGGTCGTGCCGTCCTGCCGTAGGGCCAGGCTCTCGTACCCGTTCGGGACGGGCTTGCCGGCCATGCGGGCCCGGTAGAGGCGCCTGATCTCGGGGCGCACCTTGGGCGCCACGAAGGCGAAGGCGTCCCTCCCGGCCAGGCCCTCCGGCGAGCCGTACCCGTGCATGCGGGCGAAAGCGCGGTTGGCCAGGATCAGCCTGCCTTCGCGGACGACGCCGATGGCCACTCCCGAGGCTTCGATGAGGGTCTTGAACCGTTCTTCGCTCGCCTTGAGGGATTCTTCCATCTCCCTGCGCTCGGTGATGTCGCTCAGGACGCCGATCATCTTGAATGGTTTCCCGCGCGCGTCCCGGATGATGGTCTTGCGATCGTAGAGCCACCGCACCTTGCCGTCCGAACGGATGCACCGGTGTTCGCAGATGGCCCTGCCATCGCGGTGCAAGGCCTTGTCCGAGGCGCGCAGCTTGCCGCGGTCCTCTGGGTGCGCGGCATCGATCCAGAAATCCGGATTGGCCTCCATCTCCGCCCGCGTGAGGCCATAGATCCTTTCCAGGGCGGGGTTCAGGTAATCGTACCGCCCCGAGAGGTCCGCGGACCAGATCCCGTCCTGCACATTGGCCAGGATGGTGCTCGCCCGTTCCTCGCTCTCCCTGAGCGCCTCCTCGGTCCTCCGGCGCTCGGTGACGTCGCGGGACAGGCCCAGGAGCTGCTCGACCCGGCCGTCCGCGCCCTTGAGCGGGATGAGCCGGTTCTCGAGGATCACGGACCTGCCGAACCAGTCCACGCGCTCCTCGCGCAGGCTCGGCTTCCCGGCGCGGACCACGCGGCGCAGGACCCGGAGGTGCTGCTTCGCGCTCTCGGGGGGGAAGAGGTCGAATTGCCCCTTGCCCACGGGGTCGGGCATGCCCGGCATGCCCCGGTTGGAATAGAGCACCCGTCCCTTGGCGTCGAGCAGGAAAACGAAGTCCGGGATGCCTTCTGCCAGGGCCTTGTAAAGCTGCCGGCTGGCGCTCAGGGCGTCCATGACCTTCTGCCGCTCGGAGATGTCGCGGAAGATGCCCTGGAGGACTTCGCGGCCGCCTATCCTGAAGCGCTGGGCCGAGATGCTGACAGGGACCTTCTTGCCGGAGGCCGTGGAGATCTCGGCGAAATCGTCCTGGGCCGCGCCCGCGCGGGCGTGGTTTTTGAAGTAGTTCCGGTAGTGGTCGGCCGGCGTCCGGGGGTGGAGCTTCGTCTGATGCAGGCCGATGAGCCGGGACCTGGGCCGGCCGAACAGCTTCTCCGCGGCCTTGTTGCAGTTCAAGATGAGCCCTGTGGCCGGGTCAGCCCAGAGCATGGCGTCCTTGGCGTTCTCGAAGGCGGCCCGGAACTTTTCCTCGCTCTCACGGAGCGCGGCGGTGGCGTTTCTCCGCTTGATCGCGGAGGCGATGCTGGAGCCCACGGCCGTCAGGATCGGCGCGAGCTTGGGGAGGTCCTCCCTGACGCGTGCCGTGGCGACGGAGACGGAGAGGATGGCGGAGGGGCCGTCCATGACCGGGACGCAGAGGCCGGAGCGTATCCCGGCCCTGTGGGACACCCCTCGGCGGCTGCGGGCCTCCTCCCTGTAATCGCGGACGAAGATGGGTTTGCCCTCGGCCAGCACCCGGCCCGAGAAGGTCTTGGCGGCCGGCAGGATGGTCCCGGGCTCGGGGACGCGGCCCGGCGCCGCGATCGACAGCACCCGGACCGACTTTCCGTTGTCCGCGGGCTCGAAGATCGCGCAGCCGTCGACTCCGAGCTTCCGGGCCACGATGGCCGCGATTCCGGCGCAGGCCTGCTCCACGCTCTGGCCGTCGCTGAAGACCTGGGACACGGTCAGGAGCAGGGAGGTCTCGGCCTCGCTCTTCTTGCGCTGGGTGATGTCCTTGTGGAACCCGAGGAAGAATTTCCTGCCGCGGATGTCGATGACGTCGCAGGTGACGCTGAGGGGGAAGGCGCTGCCGTCCTTGCGGTAGTGCTCCACCTCGAAGGTCAGGCTCTCCCCTGCCAGCATCCTCTTCAGGCGCCCGGCCGCGAGCCTGCGGGTCTCAGGGGTGTCGATGGAGGCCAGGGACACGCCCGCCATCTCCTTCGGATCCTCGTAGCCGTGCATCCGGGCGAAGGACGGGCTGAGGTGGAGCTCCTTGCCGTCCGAGGACATCAGGGCGATGCCTTCGCCCGCCTGGTCGAAAAGGGCGTGGTAGAGGGACTCGTTCTCCTTGAGGGACTGCTCCGCGCGCTTGCGCGGGGTGATGTCGCGGAAGAACCAGACCCTGCCGTAGTAGAAGCCGCCGGTCCCCGTCACCGGCGCGGAGTGCCGATCGAAGGTCCTGCCGTCCTTGAGCGCGACCTCCTCGCGGCTGCACAGGCCCGGGTCCTTGTAGAGCTGACGGACGCGCCTGAGGAACGACTTCGGGTCCGCGAGCTTGGAGAGCACGGCCTCGAGCGCGGCCGTGTCCGAGCGGGACTGCGCCACCCGGTCCGGTATGCCCCACATCTCGACGAAGCGCCTGTTGAAGGAGAGCATCCGGCCCTTGGGGTCGACCACGAGGATGCCGTCCGGGGAGGCTTCCAACTGGGCCCGCAGGAGGGCGTTCTTGAGCCCCACCTCCTCCTTCGTCCGAAGGCGCGGGGACAGGTCTTCGACGATCTCGATGAAGGCGGAGGCCTTCCCGTCCGGACCCTTGACCGGGAAGGCCCTGATCAGGACCGGGAAGCGGGACCCATCGTCGCGGACCCCCGTGGTGGTGGCCTCGCAGGTCCGGCCCGTTGCCATGGCGCGCTTGCCCGGGCAGTGGTGGCAGACGCCGCGCCTCTTCTCGAACGCCTCGTAGCAGAAGCGGCCGATGAAGGACTTGGGGTCTTTCTTGAAGAAGGCCCCCTGGGCCAGATTGGCGTCTTGGACGCGGAAATCACGGCCGATGAGGGCGATCCCGGCGTTGACGCTGTCGATGAGGCTGTGGTAATCGAGGCCGGCGCTGCTCGAGTAGGACCGGGGCTTCATGATGCGTTCCTGGAAGACCTCGTCCCATTGTACACCTTTTTCCGGATCGCGGCGCAATATGCTATCCTCCGCCCATGCCCAAGACAGCGACCATCAAGACGAACCGCGGCGACATCAGGATCGAGCTCTTCGACAAGGACTGCCCGAAGACCGTGGCCAATTTCGAGAAGCTCGCCAAGGACGGCTTCTACGACGGACTCAAGTGGCACCGGGTCATCAAGGACTTCATGATCCAGGGCGGCTGTCCCCACAGCAAGACCGGCGGCGGCCCTGTCGGCACCGGCGGCCCGGGCTACACCACGGAGTGCGAGATCCGGCCCAAGCTCAAGCACGGCAAGGGCTCCCTGTCCATGGCGCACGCCGGCTCCTGCAGGCACGACGCCGCCGGCCGTCTCCTCGGCGGCACCTGCTCCAACGGGTCGCAGTTCTTCATCACCCACGTCCCTACCGCGCATCTCGACGGAGTGCACACCGTGTTCGGGAAGGTGCTCGAGGGTCAGGACGTCGTGGACGCGATCAAGCAGGGCGACGACATCCTCTCCATCGAAGTCGCCTGACCGCCGGAGCCGTCCGGCCTCCGGCCGGCGTCCCCGGAGCTCCGCGCGGGGAGTCGTTGCCTAGCCCAAGGCCTTGAGGATATCGGCCGCGAAGCCCGGCAGGCCCGGGTCGCGCGCGCCCATCACGAGCACGAGGTCGCCCGGACGCGCGGCCCCCGCGATCTGGGGGATGATGTCTTCGCGCTTGGGCACGTGGAATGCCCGGACGCCCCGCCCCGCCAGGGCGCCGGTGATGTCCGCTGACGAGACGTCCTTGCTGGCCGTGCCGCCCACGTAGTAGATGTCGGGCAGCCACAGCATGTCCCCGGGCCGCAGGCCCTCGGCGAAGGCCTCGATGAGCTCCTTGCGCAGCAGCCTCGTGGGCGCGAACCCATGGGGCTGGTACACGGCCAGGACGCGCCGCGCCTTGAGGCCCGCGGCCGAGAGCGCGGCCGAGACCTTGGCCGGGTTGTGGGCGTAGTCGTCGAAGACCGAGACGCCCCGGGCCTCCCCGACCTGTTGGAACCTCCGGCCCACGCCCTTGTAGGAGGCCAGGGCCCGGCTGCAGTCCGCGGGGCTGACGCCCTCGTTGATGCACGCCGCGGCCGCGGCCACCGCGTTCTCCACGTTGTAGCGGCCGGGGATCTTGAGGCTGAACTCCGCGCCCCCGAGACTGAAGCGCGAGCCCGAGGCAGAGAGCTCCAGCCGCTCCGGCCGGAGGTCGCCCGAATCCAGGCCGAAGGTGGCCGCGGGCCGCAGGTCCGCGAGGTTCGGGTCGTCGGCGTTGACGATGAGGGTCCGGGCGTTGCCGCTGAAGCGCCGGAGGATCTCATGCATGACCGGGACTTCCTTGTGGTCCTTCGTGAGGTTGAGCAGGACCGCCACGGCCGGCGTGTAGTTGACCAGGGAGCCGTCGCTCTCGTCCGCCTCGATGACCAGGAGGCCCGAGCCGCCGAGCCAGGCGTTGCCGTAGAGACCGCGCTCCTTGAGGCTGAGGAGCCCCGCGCCCGTGATGACCGAGGGGTCGCGGCCCGCGGCCTGGAGGATCTCGAAGACCATGGCCGTGACCGTGGACTTGCCGCTCGTGCCCGTGACCGCGATCGTGCGGCCGGCCGCCACGTGCCGGGCCAGGAGCTCGGAGCGGTGGAGGAGGGTCACCCCCAGCCGCTTGGCCGACGCGACCTCGGGGTTGGAGTCCTCGATGGCGGTCGAGAGGACCACGAGGTCCGTCTCCGCCGTGACGCCCGAGCCGTCCTGGGGGTGGAGCTTGATGGAGAGGGCTTCCAGGGACGCCTTGAGGTCCCCGTTCTCCCCTCGGTCGAAGAGCCGGTCCGAGCCCGTGGCCCTGCCTCCTGCCATGGCGTGGATCTGCGCCAGGGCGCTCATCCCGATTCCGCCGATGCCCACGAAATGGATGTTCTCGGGCTTTGCCATGGGGCCATGCTACAAAATCAGGGGGCTCCTGGCACGGCGCGCTGGGCGCAATGGGGGATCTTATGATGTCCTGAGTCAGGGGGAGGTGGGCTCGGGACGATGGCGCTGAAAGTGAGCAACGCTAAAGTGTCGCTATTTAAAGCATATTCTTGTTTTTTGGTCGCCATTTTCTGTGCGATTCCCGGAAATTGCGCGTAGGTCCTTGGACCTATTTCCTGCTAGGCCCAAACAACGTGCCCGCCCGGCCCTAGGGCCCAACCAACCCGAGCCTGGCACGGCTACAATATCAGTGAGGGGACGATATGGAACTCTACGGAAGGTTCATCGTGACGCTGGCCTTCGGGCTCTTGGGGCTGGGGCTCGTGCTCCAAGTCCTGCTCGACCAGGTCCTCGGCGATTGGGACGTGGTGGCCGACACCCGGGAGGGCGTGCGCCGCTTCATGCGGGGCAGTCTCCGGGCTCAGCGCCGGACCGAGGACGTCCTCCTCGACGTCGACAAGAGCAGGCCCAAGGAGCTTTCCACCCGGCTTTCCACCACCTCCCGCCTCGAGCCTTCCGCGGTCATCGTGAAGCAGGAGCTCCCCCCGATCCCGCCGCCGAGCCAGACCGGCATCCGCATCGCCGCGACCGCCCGCAATCCGATCTACGACGAAGAGTGGGGCTGAGGCTCGGCCCAGGCTGCTCCTCCTCCGGCAGGAAAGGCCCGCTGGAACCTCCTCCTGAGACCGGCTTGGTATTCCGGACCGGCAGGCCGGTGAAAAACCCTGTCTATATGTTGCTATCATTGTCGGGCAGGGAAGCCGCGCCAGCAGGCTGAATGGATCAAGAGAAGATCGTCGTCCACGCGCAGGAGCGGTTCCAGGAGATGCTGGACAAGGTCTCCGCCATGCAGGCCCGCTCCGAGGACCTGCTCTTCCGGGCCCAGCGCTGGGCCAACGCGGTCCGCAACAAGACGAGCTACCGCGACCAGATGTTCCCGGACGACCTTCAGCTCCTGCGCCGGGCCACGCGCACCTTCATCCAGGAGTGCACGACCCTGCCGTCCATGATGGATTGGCTCGAGCGCGACGTCTCCTACGACCCCGACCCCAGGGCCCTCGAGCGGATACGCTCCCTGCTCAAGGTCGCGACCCAGTTCGAGAAGGACCTCGCCAATTTCAATGACGTCAACCGGCACCTGCACCACTTCGTGCCGCTCCCCGAGCTCAAGGTGGACGTCTGGTACCAGGTCCAGGAGATCGAGGTGATCTACGACAAGGTGAAGGGCTACCCGTTCTTCATCTCGACGCGGCTGATGAACAAGGTCTCCACCCCGGAGGCCGGGCCTCAGCCCGGGACGCCTCCGTCCGAGACGCCTCAGCCTGGAAGTCCGCCGCCGGCCGGGACACCGCCGGCTCCACCTCCTCCGGCTGGACCGCAGTCCGCCTGACCTGCGGCGGGTCGGGTCAGGCTAGTCGCCCGACCAGGGGTTGAAGCCGCCGCCGCGCACCGGGGCCTCGTCGCAGAGCTTGCGGAACGCCTCCAGCTGGGCCTTGGTCGCTCCCCGCGCGACGAGGCTCATCTCGGCGTAGTAGTAGTTCATGTTGTACTCGGTGGAGGACCAGGGCCGGCCCTTGTAGGAGGCCACGCCCCGGGCCGAGGCTTCGATGTCCGCGTCCGAGACGGAGCCCACTGCGACCGCGGCCTCGACCGCGGAGGCCTTGGCGAGGTCGGCCGCGAGGTCCTTGCCGGTCATCCCCTCGGGCGCGGCGACGCGGTAGAACCGCTCGCCCAGAAACTCGAGGACCTTGATGCCCCGGCTGGTGAGGACCCCGGCCACGGCATCGTCGTCGACCGCGCTCTCGCGGAACGTGAGCACGACCTGCCGCGATTCAGGGGCGTCGGCCAGGCTCGCGTAGGCGTGCCGGACGAGGCGGCTCCGGCTCAGGGCCTGGCTCGCCGCGTCGGCCGAGGCGCCGGGAGCGACGGCCACGAGCCATTCACCTTGGCGGGATATCTCCAGGACCGTGAGCCCGAGCCCGGCCAGGAGCTCGGCCTTGTCCGTGTCGCTCACCTCGACCTCGGTCTTCACGCCTGCGTCGACCACGGTCGTCTTCTTGAAGACGAGGAGGATCTGGCGTTCCTCGGGGGCTGAGTAGGTGAAGGGCTTGGCTGAGAGAAGGATGCCCTTGGCGTTGATGTCCCGGGCCACGGCCTCGGCAACGTCCGCGCCGGTCACGGCCGCGATGACGATGCCGTTGTACTGGTCCTCCGAGATCAGGCGCAGGCCGCGCTGGTCGAGGAAGGCCTTGATCTCGGCCATGGAGACCTCGGACTCGATGTTGATGCCGGCGACGTCGGCCAGCACCGTCTTCTTGAACCGCAGCAAGAGCTTCTTCTCGTCGCTGACCGGAGGCGCGGGCATGCGCCGCAGGTCGGGGTTGAGGTTCTTGCGGGTCACGAAGGCCTTGAAGGAGCCCACGCGCAGCTCGCCCTGGTTCCACTCCAGCGTGAACTCGACCTTCTCGCCCTTCAGGGTGTCCCTGGAGGCCGTGACCTTGAGCTCGGGCTGGACCGGTCCGGCCAGTTCCACGCCCATGGCGGCGAGTTGGCGGGTCCACGCTGTCTTGCGGCGGGAGAGGGATTCATCGAGGAGCGCCTGGCTCTCGGCCGGGATAGCGGCGGCATAGGCCACCTTCTTGAGGAGGGGGGCGGACTTGCGGCTTGAAGCCTTCTGCGGGACGATGACCGCCGAGACCTCTTTCTCGCGCCGCAGTCTCGCGATGCTCCGGTCGGTCTCGACCTGGGACAGGGTCCCGGGCAGGTCGATGACGATGGAGCGGCCTTTGTCCGCGGAGCGCTCTTCCTCGGACTCGAACCTCCAGCCCCGGAAGCCCGGGACGGTCTTCTCGAGCATGGCGTGGATGATTCCGCCGTCCATGTCTTGGGACAGGCGGACAAGCAGTTCCTTGTCTTTCCCGACAGGGGCGGCAGGTATCCCGGCAGGGGCTGGTTCCATGGAGGGCAGAGCCTGGACCTGTGCGCCGAGGACTGCGGCTATGACGCGCTCGCCTGCTGCCTGGGAGGCTTCTCCTTCCAGGGCGGTCTTCGAGATGTCATTGAGGTCGGGTTGGACCGCCTCAGCGATGCGGCTGACCTTGGCGGATACTCCTGCTGGGCCGGAGCCTTCCTGGCCAGGGGCGGCTAGGGGGACGGAGGCCGGAGCAAGGCTGGGGAGGGCGGTCAGGAGCGGGGAGGGAAGGGCGAGGTCCACATTCGGGGCGGCCAAGGGGGTGATGGAAGGG
>JBAZSR010000087.1:0-14921 GCA_041662295.1 Elusimicrobiota bacterium
GCAATCATACATGCGAATTATCCTGAACTTCGAACGGCCTTCCGTCGACAATAACGCCAATCTCGGAGGATTCTTCAACAGAATTTCTTTACGCATCCCCAATCTGCAACATCAAAAAAAGGTAGTGGAGGGCGGCGAAAAATGCCACTTGTCTTCACCCAGGAGGGGGTGGCCATGCTCTCCGGCGTCCTGCAGAGCGAGCGGGCCATCGAGGTCAAGAACTGGCCTGCCCGTGGAATGAGGGGCGGGAAAAGAGGGATAATCTCCGCCGGCCATGGTGACCCTCCGCGGCGTGTGCAAGTCGTTCGGCGAGCAGGGGCTTTTCGAGGACGCCAACCTGCAGATCAACCAGGGCGACCGCTATGTCCTGGTCGGGGCCAACGGCTCCGGGAAATCCACGCTCCTGCGCATCCTCGTGGGCGAGCAGGAGGCGGACTCGGGCGAGGTCAGCTTCCGCAAGGGCTTCACGGCCGGGTATCTCCCCCAGGAGAACGCGCCCCTCTCGCCAGCGACGGTGCTCGAGACCGCGCTCTCCTCCATCGAGGATCCAGACCCCAAGACCGAGGCCCGGGCCAAGGCCATCCTCATGGGCCTCGGGTTCAAGGTCGCGGACTTCAACCGCAGGATCGAGACCTTGAGCGGCGGCTGGGCCATGCGCGCGGCCATGGCGCGCCTGCTCCTCATGGCGCCGGACCTGCTCCTCCTCGACGAGCCCACCAACCACCTCGACATCGACGCCCTGTTCTGGCTGCAGAAGTTCCTCCAGTCCTATCCTGGGGCGGTGTTCGTCATCTCGCACGAGCGCGGGTTCATCAACGCGGTGGGCAAGGCCGTGGTCGCGCTCCAGGACCACACCCTCAAGGTCTACCACGGCGACTACGAGTACTATCTCAAGGAGAAGGAAGCCGAGCGCGAGCGCGTGATGGCGGCCTACAGGCGCCAGCAGGACGAGATCGCGGACATGGAGGACTTCATCGCCAGGAACCGCGTCCGGTTCTCCACGGCCAGCCGCGCCCAGAGCATGATCAAGCGCCTGGAGAAGCTCGAACGAATCCAGCTGCCGGAGGAGGCCAAGACGGTCAAGATCCGGTTCCCCCAGCCGACCCGCACCGGCGTCCGGGCGCTGATGCTCAAGAAGGTCTGCAAGTCCTACGGAGACCTCAAGGTCTACCAGGACCTGGACCTCGAGCTTGAGCGCGGCTGGAAGGTGGCCTTCGTCGGCCACAACGGGGCCGGCAAGTCCACCCTGCTCAAGATCCTGGCAGGCGAGATCGAGCCTGATTCTGGCGAGCGGATCCTGGGCAACGATGTCCAGGTCGGGTATTTCTCCCAGCACCGCGAGGGAAGGCTCGACCCGGAGAAGACCGTGCTGCAGGAAGCCCAAAGCGTGCCGCGCCTCAACGCCGACCTTTTCACGCGCACCGTGCTCGGGACCTTCCTGTTCCCGGGCGACGCCGTGTTCAAGAAGACCGCGGTCTTGAGCGGCGGCGAGAAGTCGCGCCTGGCCCTGGTCAAGCTCCTCCTCGACCCGCCCAACGTCCTGCTCCTGGATGAGCCCACCACGCACCTCGACATGCCCAGCGTGGACGCCCTCATCGGAGCGCTCCAGGACTTCGAGGGCACCATCTGCTGCATCAGCCACGACCTCTACTTCCTGAACTCCCTGGCGGACCACGTGCTCCACATCGAGGCCGGCAAGGTCACGGCCTATCCGGGGAACTACGAGTACTTCAAGCACCGGCAGGCCCAGTGGCACGAGGAGAACCCCCAGGCCGTGGACATCCCGGCGCCGGAAAAGAAGTCCTCAGGCGGTGGGGGGCGGGCCGCGGCCAGGGACGCGACGTTGTCGCCCAAGCGCCGCGCCAAGCTGGAGGACGAGGCTCTGGCCCTGCACGAGCGGCTCGAGTCCCTGGCGGTCCAGCTCGGCGACCCGGAGCTCTATTCCGACTACGCCAAGGTACAGCTGCTCGGCACGGAGATGGAGCAGGTCCAGGCCAGGCTCAAGGCCCTGGAAGAAGAGCTCGGAAGCGCCTGAGGCGCCGGCCCGGCCGGGTCAGTTCGCGTCCTGGAACCTGCCGTACTCTTGCAGGAAGTCCAGGTGCACGCAGCCGGTCCTGCCGTGCCGGTTCTTGGCCAGGATGAGCTCCGCCTCTTCGGTGGAGGCGGTCTGACCGGGCTTATGCTGACGATGGATGAAGGCCACCAGGTCCGAGTAGAAGTCGAGGGCGTCGGCATCCGGCAGGTCCGTCATCCTCGGCGCCCGGCCTTTGGGGCAGCCTCCGGCCGGCCGGCGCACCTGGGAGAGGACCACGATCGAGACATGGAGCTCCTTGGCCAGGGCCTTGAGCTCCCGGATCAGCTTCTTGCCCGTCTCCGAGGTCCTGCGGGCCCGGCTGAGCTTGATGAGCTGGAGATAGTCGATGACGACGAGGCCGAGCCTCCGGCCCTCGGCGCGGAGCTTGGCCGAGAGCCTCCGGGCCTCGGCCGTGATGTCCTGGAGCGTGGGGGCCGGCTTGTCGTAGATGTAGAGCGGGGCCTCCTCGAGACGCGCCAGGGTGGCCACGATGTTGTCCCAGCCTGCCTTGTCGAAGGCGCCCTTGTGGAGGTCCGCCAGGTTGACCGAGCCTTCGGAGGCCACGAGCCGGTTCATGACGTTCTGGGCGTTCATCTCCAGGGAGCAGAGGAGCGTGGGCGTGGGCTTCCTGCTCAGCACCACGTTGGCGGTCATGGAGATGGCCAGGCTGGTCTTGCCCATCCCGGGTCTCGACGCGATGCACACCAGCTCGCCGGGGTGCAGGCCGAGCGTGCGCTTGTCGAGGCAGTTGAGGCCGGTCAGGAAATGGCGTGCCTTGGACATGGGAACCTCCGGTGGACCATGATTTTACCATTTTCGGCGCCAGGGCCCAGGCTACGGCAGCGCCAATCTGAATCCTTTTGGAAGACCGCCGCATCCAATGGGTGAAGGAGGCATCCAGTGGCAAAGGACGCATCGGAAAATCACGGCGCGGGCGCGAGGATGCGAGTCCGGCGGGGGGGGGGCCCGGGCGATTCTCGGCGCCGCTCCGCTGGCCGCGGCCCAGGACCCGCGTCGATGCCGGGCCGCAGCGCCGTGCCCTGCGGAGGCTATGTCTGGCTCCGGGCGCGAAGGTCCTCGGGAGGCGGCCATGGCCTATCTGGCCGCTGAACTGCGCGAGAAGATCCGGGATAGGCTCCGGAGTCTCGATGGCGCGGTGCGTCTCGTCTTCTTCAAGGAGAAGATGTCCGACGCATGTCTGCGCACGGAGGGCCTGCTCAAGGAAGTGGCGGCGCTTTCGGACAGGCTGGAGCTCCGGATCCACAACCGCTACATCGACGACAAGATCGCGGCCGACTACGCCATCGAGGCCTGCCCCACCCTGGTCCTCGAGGGGCCCGGAGGCAACAGGGTGCGCATGATGGGCAAGTTGGTGGGTTTTGAGTTCGCGATCCTGCTCGCCGCGCTCAAGGACATCTCGGTCGGAAGGTCGGAGGTCGGCGACGCGGCGCGCAAGAAGCTGGACTGGGTGGCCCAGTCCACGAGGATCCGCTGCTTCGTCATGCCCGCGTGCGTGCACTGCCCGAAGGTGGCGCGCACGGCGCAGCGCTTCGCCGTGGAGTATCCGTTGATCTCGGCGGAGATCATCGACGCCGCCGAATTCCCGGCCTTGGCGGCCCAGTACGAGGTGGACCAGGTGCCCAAGGTGGTCATCAACGACCGGGTCATGTTCGTCGGGGCGGCGCCGGAGGATGTCTTCGCGAGAGCGGTCGCGCTGTCGGTCCAGAGCGAGGGGAAGCCGCAGCAGGAGGTCCTGAGCCGGACCGGGGAGTTCTATCCCCCGAATCCTCCGGGGCCGGCCTGCATCTAAATCGTAGGAGGTCGAACCAGCCATGAAGAACGGCAAGCATCACACAGCCAGCAAGCCTCTGGTAAAGAGGACGGACAAGCCGGAGACAAGGGCGCTCGCTTTTTGGGATCCATTCAGAGAGATGCAGGACATGGACACGGCGCTCTCAGGGCTTTGGGGCGGCATGCCGTCCCTGAGTCACCCGCATCATCACCATCACGTGCACATCCCCGATACGGTCGGCAGCCGGACCTGGGTGCCCCCGGTGGAGGTCAAGGAGACGGACAAGGAGTACATCCTGTGCGCGGACCTGCCGGGGCTGACCAAGAAGGACATCAAGGTCTCGCTCGATGAGGGCGTGCTGACCCTGCGCGGCGAGCGGCAGGAGAAGAAGGAGTCCAAGGACAAGGGCTACCTGATGCAGGAGCAATACTACGGCTCATTCCAGAGGAGCTTCGTGCTGCCGGACAATGTGAAGGCCAAGGACGTCAAGGCTTCGTACAAGGACGGGCTCCTGCAGGTGATCCTCCCTCGGACCAAGGAGACCAAGCAGACGAGTCGGGAGGTCGAGATCGTCTAAGATACCGACAGGCCGCGAGGGGCCCTCTTCCTGGACTGGGCCCTGCGGGCCCCTCGCTTCGATTCGCGCCGCCCTACTCTGCCCTGGGGGGGCGGCGCCTTCTATTACCGGGAAGACAGGTAGCGGCTCAGGGCCCGGGCAGCGCGGTCAGCGGCGCGGAAGGAGGCCGCGCCAGCGTCCTGGGCAGCCTTCACGTACGGATCGTAGAGGTGGCCTGAAGCCACGCAGAAGAGGATGGGCTTCTTGTGGCGCTCCATGAGGCCTTTGAGCTCCTTGACCAGCGAGGACTTGGTGAAGTCCTCCTTGTGGCCTTCCCCGGCTGGCAGGGTCTGCATGGCAGGGGTGAGCGGCACGGGAGAGAGCAGGAGCACGTCGACCTCGTCGCTCGCGAGCGCGGCGTCCGCGAGCTTGATGAGCGCGGCATCCGAGGCCATGGGCGTGACATCGAGGGGATTCCTGACGTCGATGATGGCGTCGAGGCCGAACTCCGTAAGGGCTGCTCCGAGGCGCTCTTTGAGGGCCGGGCCCGGCACCTCGGCCTTGAGCTGGCCCTTTGGGGAGACGGAGTCCGCCATCCCAACGGCCTCGAACCCCGCGTTGGTGATGAAATAGGTCCTGCCGCCTTTGATCGGGTGCTTGGCGGCCAGCAGGGCCATGGCCGCGAGGTCGTCGAAGTCGTCGAAGGTCTCGGCAACGAGCGCGCCTGAGGCGGAGAGCACGCTCCGGGCCACAGCGAAGTCGCCTGCCAAGGACGCGGTGTGGCCCTTGGCAGCGCCGGCTCCGGCAGGGGTCCGTCCTCCCTTGTACACGACCAGGGTCTTGCCCAGGGCCTTGGCCTTGGAAGCGGTCCTGGCCAGGGACGCGCCGTCTCCGGGCTTGAAGCCCTCGAGATAGACGAGCACGACCTTGACCGCCGGGTCTTCCAGCACGTGCTGGGCGTAGTCGGTCACGCTGACGTCGAGCTGGTTGCCCACGGACACGCAGTAGAGGGGCCTCAGCCAGGGCATGCGGTCCATCACGGAGATGGCGAACGCGCCGGACTGGGAAATGAACGCGACTGGGCCTGGAGTCTCGGACTTGTAGGGGGCGGATTGCTTGTATGTGGGGATAAAGAACGTGTCGATCTTGGCCGGCGCTGAGATGATCCCGAGCGAGTTGCCGCCATTCATGCCGAAGTCGGGGTTCGAGCGCTTGGCTTCGGCCAGAGCGTCGGCAGCCTCCTTCGCCAGATCCTCGGTGCCGGCTTTCTCGCCGATTCCGGCTGAGATGAGGCAGAGGCTTCCCACCTTGCCTGAGGCCGCGGCCTCCCGGATGAGGCGCGGCGCGTCCTTGGAGGGCACGGCCACCACGAGCAGGTCGACCTTGAGGGGGAAGGAAGCGCAGTCCTTGCAGCACTTGATGCCGTCGATGTCGCCCTGGAAGTCCTTGAGCACGAAGAGCCGGTCCTTGGCGAAGCCCGAGGCGATGACGTTCCTGAGGATCACCCTGCCCATGTTCATCTTCTCGCTGACTCCTGCGATGGCCAGGCTCGTGGGCTTGAGGAGCGACCAGACCGCCTTCTTGGTGGGAGGCACGCGCTTGGCCTGCTTGGCAGGCCTAAGGCGCAGGAGGCCGTCCAGTGCGACCAAGCCCTTGGAGGACACGGCCAGAGGGTTGACCTCGATCTCTTCGACCGCGATCGCGGAGCTGCCGTCATCCCGGAACGCCGCGAGCAGCGCGGCAAAGGCTTCGAGCCAGCCCTTGAGTTCGCGGTTCTCCACGAGTCTCTTGGAGCCGCGCACCTTGCCCGAAGCATAGCGCCAGGCCCAGGCATGCTCGATGAAGGCAACCCACCCCCCGGTCTCCTCCAAGAGGTCGAGACTGGCGATGGCAGGCACGGTGCCGGGCTTCAAGGCAGCGGAGGCCTCCTCCGCGTGCGTGCCGCCGATGCCGAGGCTGATGACCGGGCCGAAAGCCTCGTCTTGCCTTCCGCCGAGGATGAGCTCGTGACCCAGGGAGAACACGGTGTGCTCCACGAACTCGCAAGCCATGACGCCCTCTGCCTCGGGAAAGCGCGTCACAAGGTCTCGGAGTGCTTCCTTGACATCGTGCTCGGTCTTGGCGGCCACGATCACGGCGTTCGACTCGGTCTTGTGCAGGGTCTTGGAGGAGGAGACCTTGAGCACGACCTTGGGGCCCGGGAACTCCCTGACGATGCCGCCGGCCTCGTTGTCCAGGGCGGGGTTGGCCTTGGCCGTGATGACGCGGTGGGCCGGAATCTTCAATCCCAGGGCCTTGAGGACCTGGTAGACCTCGGGCTCGGTCAGGGCGCAGCGGCCTTCCGCGGCCGCGGCCTCGAGCAGGGACTGTATCTCCTTCATGCCGCTGGGCCGGCTGGTCTGGGTCTTGGTCATGGCAGGGTATTCCAACAAATTTTGCCAGGGCTTGTCCCGGTCCCCATAAATATTGAGCGGCCCGGCGGGGTTGGGTTGGGTTGGGTGGTTGGGGTGCCGGGCCGCTCTTGAATCTTAAGGTTCTAGTACCAGGTCGTGTCGTTCGGGGCGATCCCGATCTCGTTCTCCAGGTCCCACTCGGGGAGGGTGACGCGGCGCTCGGACCGGACCAGGTCGTCGGCCTTGTCCTCGGGCTTGCCGTCTTTGGCCGGAACAGCCGGGGCCGCCGGCTTCTCGGTATTATCGAACATGGCCTTGAGGTCGGCTGAGGCGGCCTCGAGCTTGTTGCTCGCGACCTGGAGCCTGACCTGGGCCAGCTTGGATTTCACATTGAGAGGGATGCCCATGGGAAATGGGTCATCCGGGTTCGGGGTGGTCTGCGGATATTGGGCCGGGCCGATGGGGATGATGACCCTGGGGACCCATGCCGGGACCGCTGGGACCGCTGGGACCGCCGGGACCGGGAGCTGGGACACAGGCACCGTGATCAGGGAGGGGAGGGAGGCGCCCAAGCTCACTCTGGGGCCAGCGATGCTCGGCAGGACCGGGGACGGCAGCTGGATGGCGGGCCGGCCGATGGCAGTCACTGGGATGGGATAAGACGGCAGGCTGACCCGACCGACACGCACGCCGACAGAGATCCCCTCTCCGTGCGCCGGCGCGATGACGGCCAAGATCAAGCCTGCGAAAACTAGGTTTAGTTTCATGACATGGATATGATACCTGGGACAGGGGGGCGGACAGGAGGATGCGGGTCAACGATCGCTGTTGATTCTGCTCAGTGAGAGTGGTCAACGCAGGGTCTTGACCGCGGTCAAAGGGCCCTAGGGCCTAGCCGCCGGGCGGCCATTCGACCCAGAGCGTGACCGGCCCGTCATTGACCGATTCTATGAGCATGTGGGCCCCGAATTCGCCTGCCTGGACCGTCAGGCCTGAGGAGCGGACCAGGGAAACGAACTCCGTGTAGAGCTTTTGAGCTGGTTCAGGCCCTGCCGCGGAGGTGAAGTCCGGCCGCCTGCCTGACCAAGGGTCGCCGTAGATGGTGAATTGGGAGATGATGAGCACATCGCCCTTGATGTCCAGGACGGACTTGTCGAATCTGTTTTCGGAATCAGGGAAAATCCTAAGATTGAGGAGCTTGTCGCAGAGCCTGGCAGCCCTGGTGGAATCGTCCTTTTGCCCGATTCCCAGGTAGATCAACAGCCCCTTCGCGATGGCCCGGCGCTCCCCGCCAGGCAGGGTGACGCTGGCGCTGTTGACGCGTTGGATGACGGCGCGCATAGATCTATATTAAGGATATCCTTATTTTTTGTTACCATCAAGGCCGTGAGGCTCTTCATTGCGGTTCCAGTGGACCCCATCCGAAAAAGGGTGGGACAAGTCGTGGATGACCTGGCTTCCAGGAGCGTTGACATCAAGTGGGTCCGGCCCGAGAACCTGCACTTCACCCTGCGGTTTTTGGGCGAGATGCCCCAATCCAAGGTCGAGGCGATCGCTAAGGCCATGGATGAGGCCTGCCGCTGTCCGGGGTTCGGCCTGCGCTTCGGCGGCATCAGCGCTTTCCCGAATCTGGTCAGGCCCAAGGTGGTCTGGATCGGGCTTTCCGAGGGGGAGCCGGCCATGTCGCGGCTGGCAGAGGCCTTGGACAACAGCCTCAAGCAGTACGGGGTCCCCTTCACTGAGGAGGGCCAGGGATTCAAGGCGCATCTGACCATAGGCCGGGTCCGAAGCCCCAAGGGGAGCGTCAAGTTCGCTGACAAGGCTTCTTCCTGGACGCCGGAGAAGTTGGCGCTGCCTGATGTGCCGGTGGACCGCCTGGTGCTCTATGAGAGCATTCTGGCTCCTGGGGGGCCGGCCTATACTGCTCTCAAGACTTCTTTATTGGCCTAATGGCGGTGCCGGGGATTAAGAAACTTAAGTTATTCGGAGATAACTTAAGTTTCTTAATCCCCGGCACCATCAATGGGTCAAGGTGCGCAGCAGGCCCGCGAACTCGGGGTCTTCCTTGGGGTTGAGCATGGCTGACTGGGCCCAGGCGTCAGCCGCGGCCTCGATGTTCCGGTAGGTGCAGAACGCCGCGATCCTGGCTTTGGCAGGACGGCCGGGCACGGTGAGATAGTCCTGCATGGTCCTCTGGAGCCTTCCCTTGGTCTCGGATTCCCGGCTATGGAGTTCGTGGAGATAGTCCATGACCGGGCCATTGGGGACCCACGAGGCGTTGACGCCCCTGGAGAGGACGGCGTCGAGACCCTTGAAGAGCCATTCCAGGGCCGCGGCGTCGATCTCGACAGGCGCGCTTCGGAGAAGGGAGAGGAGCGCCAGGCCTGCTTCCCGGCCGAGCTGGAACAGGGCGCGCTTCTCTCCTAAGACCAGGTCCAGCCGAGCGTCGGAGGCGGAGAGCTCGATTAGGCGGCCTGCCAGGGCTTCCAGGGCCATCCTTCGCGCGAAGAACGGGGAGAGCAGCACCGCGGCAAGGACGCGGGGGTCATCTTCCCCGCCCTTGAGTGCCTCGAGGACCTGCTCGGGCTTGAGGCCGAGGCTCGCGCGGGCAGCCTTGGCCGGGTCCGGCGCCTGGAGCCCGAGGTCCACGAGGTCCTTGGGGTCAGGGATCGTGCCGAGTTGGAGGACGCCCTTGTCCTGCAGGGGGGCGATGGCCTCGGGCCTGATGGTGTCGAGGTTGCGGAGCACGTACTCGCGGAGCTCGGGCTTGGCAGGCCCACCCTCCAGGGCCGCGACCAGGGCCTCGGCGCCGCGGACGCGCTGCTTGCCGAAGACCTTGTCCGCCACCGGGTGGGGGTGCCGGCCGCTCACGGAGAATCGGGAGCCGCACACGATGGCCTCGTAGGCGCGGACCCGGGTCGAGGGGCTCAAGGCGGGGTCTTCGACCGCGTCGGCCAGCAGCTCGGCCACTTCCTCTGAGGCGCGCTCGTACTTCGGGTCATCCTTGAACAGGAGCTGGAACTGGCGCACGGCCGCGGCCGCCAGGTCGGCCCTCCTCGGGTTGACGAGGCACGCGCCCAGGACGCCCAGGATGGCCACCACGTCGCGGGCTCTCAGGCGGATGAGCTCGAAGTAGGCGCCGAAGGCGCAGGCCGCCAGGTCGAAGACCTGGAGCACGCCGCCCACGCTCGCCTCGGCCGTGCGGGTGTCCGAGACCAGGTGGAGCAGGGCCTTCTCGAGGTCCGGGGCGAGGCCGCGCCCGCGCTTGGCGGCCCGCGTCGCCAGGAACACGGCGCTGGCCGCGGCCGCCGGGTCCTTGGCGGACTCGAGCGCCTCCAGCACGGACTCGGGCTCGAGCCCGGCCGCGGCCTCGTCGAGGCGCTCCGGGACCGGCTGGATGCCTTGCGGGTTGTTCTGCTCGTCGACGACCAGCGCGAACAGGTCCGAAAGGCCGGGCAGGTCGGGATCGCTCATGCGCTTTCCCGCGGAGGGCTAGGGCACGGCGGGCCGGGACTTGAGGTCGCCCGCCACCCCGTTGCTCGGGCGGCCGGCAGCGGTGATGAGGTCGCCGAGGATGTTCAGGGCCTCGTCCAGGATGAAGTCCGGGGACGGGGCCTTCTCGTAGTCCTCCGCGTCCTTGCCGCCCGCCGCGGTCGCGGTGCTCTTGGCGACCCCCGCGGCCGTCTGCGTGCTCGCGGCCACCTTGGGCGGGACGCCGTCGAGGATGTCCAGGGTGATCTCCTTGAACTCCGGGACGGGCGCCTTGAGGTCGGCGCGCGCCTTCTTGCGGTCCTTGGTCCGGGCGGCGTCCGCCTCCTTCTCCCGGAGGCGCTTGCTTTCGTTGAGGGAGACGGTCTTGTCGTCCTTCTGCTTCCTGTAGCGGTCGATGTCCTCCCTGACCCAGGCGAACTCGCGGGAGGAGGCGACCCGGGACTTGGAGGCCTTCTTGAGGCCGTGGAGGGCCGCGGTGACGTCGTCGAGCCGGACGTACTCCGAGGGCTTCATGGTGTCGAAGGGGAGCGCGTTCTTGAGCGAGCTCTCCGTGATGTCCATGAAGTCGGTCACGGACGGAAGGTGGATGTCCGGCACGACCCCGCGGTTCTGGGTGGACTCGCCGGAGATGCGGTAGAACTTCTGGATGGTGAGCTTGAGGGCGCCCGACTTGCCCGCGCGGAAGAAGGGGGGCATGTACTCCTCGAGGTCGATCATGGACTGGACCGTGCCCTTGCCGAAGGTGCTCTTCTCGCCCACGATGACGGCGCGGCGGTAGTCCTGCAGGGCGCCGGCCAGGATCTCGGAAGCCGAGGCGCTCGCGCGGCTGGTCAGCACGATGAGGGGTCCGTTGTAGAGGACCTCGCCGTCGTTGTCCTTGAGCACGGTCACGCTCCCGGCCGAATCGCGCACCTCGACCACCGGGCCTTCCTTGATGAACAGGCCGGTCAGGCTGATGGCCTCGGTGAGGGATCCTCCTCCGTTCCTGCGCAGGTCGAGGATGACGCCCTCGACGCCCTGCTTCTTGAGCTCCGCCACGAGCCGGGCCACGTCGCGCGTCGTGCTCTTGGCGTCGCCTCCGCCCTTCATGTCCGCGTAGAAGGAAGGAAGGTCGATGACCCCGAGCTTGGCCGCGCGGCCGGCCGCGCGCGGGCCGCTCCCGCCGATGGGGAGCTCGATGGTCTTGGCCTTGGCCTCCTGGTCCTTGAGCTTGATCTCGTCGCGCACGATGACCGCGGTCACCCGGATGGAGGGGTCCACCGCGTCGTCGGGGATGGCCCGCAGGCGCACGACCGAGCCCTTGGGCCCGCGGATCATGGAGACGACCTTGTCGAGCTTCATGCCGACCACGTCCACGAAGGGGTCGTCGCCCTGGGCCACGGCCTCGATCTTGTCGTTGGGCTTGAGCCTTTTGTCGGTCTCGGCCGGGCCGCCCGGGACCAGGGAGACGATCTTGGCGTAGCCGTCCTCGGAGCGCAGGACCGCGCCGATGCCGGTGAGGCTCAGCCGCATGTTGATGTCGAAGGTCTCCTTGGAGGGCGGGCCCATGTACTCCGAGTGCGGGTCGAAGACTCCGGCCAGGGAGGAGAGGTAGAGCTGGAGCACGTCGGTCGCGTCGAACTCCCGGTAGCTGCGCAGGAGGCGCTCGTAGCGCAGGTCCACGTTCTTGACGGTCTCGGTGGAGGCGGTCTTGTTGAGCTTCTCCTGGAGGAGCTCGCTCTTGACCCGCAGACGCCAGAGCTCGGCGGTCTGGGCGGGCGTCTGGGGCCAGGGGGCCTCGTGCCGGTCGAGGACGAGCTTCTCGTTGAGCGTGAAGTCGTGGGGCTGGGCCGTGAACTTCTTGACCAGGACGGCCTTCTCCTCGAGCCGCTCGAGGTACTTGTTGAAGATGTCGTAGGCGGGCTGGACGTCCCGGGCCGAGATGCGGTCGTCGAGCCCGGTCGCATAGAGCGTTTCGAAGGTGTCCACGTCCGCCTTCTCGAAGACCATGTGCTGATAGTCGAGGTTGTCGAGGTACGTCCGGAGGGTCCGGGTGGAGATCGCGTCGTTGAGGAGGGGGTGGCTGCGGCCGCGCAGGGACATGGCCTCGTTGAGGAGCCGGTCGCCGTGGCTGCCGCGCTCCCCGGACGACATCGTGTCGAGCACGATCCGCCGGTTGTAGTGCCGCGCCTCGAGAAACCGGGCCGTCAGCTCCGCGACGAACCCGGCCGCCGGGTCCGGGGCCACCGCGGCCTGGGCCGGCAGGGCCCAGAGCGCGGGGAGCAGGAAAAGCAGGCGCAAGCGTCTCTTCCAGAGGGAAGGCATCGCATGTAAGTATTAGGAATTTTTCGCCGGAATGCAAGGCCTTGACACAGGTCGACGCCCCTGTTACCCTTCATATTGCCCGCTTCCTCAGATAGGAAGGCCTTGGGTTCCGTGTTATTTATTATGAAGAAATTCGTTTTTGTTTTGCTGGCTTCTTCGTTGGCCGGGGCATTCTCCTGGGCAGGCGAGGTGAAGGTCAGGACTAGGGTGTCCGGACCCGCGGCTCCGACAGGCGCCATGGGCCAGGTCAGCGGCGCGGCAATAGGCGGCCCTGCGTCCGTCGCATTGAGCGTGCCGTCCTTGGGAGCGGGCAGTCTATCCGTGCAGGGAGCTCCTGAGCTCAAACTCGAGTCCGGCCAGAGCTTGCCCCTGTCGTTTGCGCCAGCCGTGGATATCCCGGGCCTCGTGCCTGGGCTGCCGGCCCTGGCTCCTTCAGCGATCCCCGGCGAGGCGGTCCTTCCTGCTCCGGCGGCTCCGGGCCAGGGATCTTCCGGTGGGTCGGATGCCGCAGCCGAAGACGCCGTAGCCGAAAAGGAAACCGACGAGGGCAGTGTCCGGAAGGGAAGGGCCGTCTTCGACCGGGCCGGGGCCTCTTCCATCGGGGAAGCCCTGCCTCAGCCCGGCATGTGGCAGCGTTTCAAGACGTACCTCTGGCCGGACATCATTCCGGCCTGGCCGGGCAAGACAGGAGACATCGTCCGGCTCAACGGGACCTCCTACCCCCTGGAGCGCAGGATCGGCGAGAGCCATGTTTCGACCGTGTGGAGCGTGGCGGGAGATCCCAGGGTCGTGGTCAAGCTCGTGCATCCGGATTTCAGGGGCGACAGCCACTACGGCCAGGAGGTGGAGGCCCTGCAGGCCCTTTCCCGCACCGGCATCAGCCACGCCAAGCTTTTTGCCGCCAGTCCGGACGGGCTGGTCATGGTCAAGGAGTTCACGAAGGGCGAGACCCTGCATCGTGTCGTGGAGCAGAGGGACATGATTGCCAGTCATTTGAGCGGCCTGGCCCTTCTCGCCGGCCAGCTCATCGCTATCGGCTACACCGCGGACCTCGCGCCATCGAACCTGGTCCTCGACCGCTGGTTCAGCCGCTGGACCCTGGTGGACGCGGGCGGGTTCAAGTCCGGAGGGCCGCTCGAGGTCCTGGGCCAGCTCTGGAAGGACGAGTATTTCGGCTCCGAGTGGGTCGCCCAAAACGCCGCCAAGAGGCGCTTCCTGACGAACCTCAGGGTCCGGCTGGGGCCGGAGTCGGCCCAGTGGCGCGAGATCGTGCGCAACGCGGACCGGCTGCCGAGCCTCAAGAAGGCGCTCGAGGAGCTGGCCCGGTTCGACGCGGAGCGGTCGCCGCCCAAGGTCGTGTTCGCGTCCGAGCCCGAGGACCCGGTCCTCTCCGACCGGCTGCTCCCCTACGGCAAGGTCACCGCGAGCCTGGGCTACGACCCGCTTTACGTCGAGAACCGGCGCCGCCTGCACCTCGACGACCAGGGCAAGCTCAACACGGTGATCGAGAAAATCTCCCCGCCGGGCCGGCCGGACATGGTGGTCAAGACCGCGGACCTAGACATCATCAGGCGTGAGCTGGCGGTTCGCAGGATCGTGCGGCGCTGGTTCGCCCGTTATTTCGCCACGCCGCGGAGCCTGGGCTGGGGGGACTCGATGGTCATGGAGTTCATGGACGGCTCCCCGGCCTACGGCCGGACCATGCTGGACTCCGAGTCGCGCGTGGCCTTTGCCATCCTCGCGCACTCCTTCGGCTTGAGCGACGTCAACGGCGGCAACGTGTTCTATCGCGACAGGGATCGCGCGGTCCTCATCGACTTCGAGCAGTCCCTGGGGGCCGTGCACCCGCATTTCGGCAGGCTCGCCATCGACAGCATCATTT
This sequence comes from Elusimicrobiota bacterium, assembly GCA_041662295.1. GTDB lineage: Bacteria > Elusimicrobiota > Elusimicrobia > UBA1565 > UBA9628 > JACQWX01. Next base: position 14,494 of record JBAZSR010000087.1, read on the forward strand.
CGGAGATGCCGTGGATGGCGCGCTCGAAGGTCAACAGGCTCCAGGACTACCTGCCCGCAGTCGCGGAGTGGCGGAGGATCTTCGCCAAGCCCGAGACCCAGAAGGCGCTGGAGGCCATCCTGCTGGAGAGCGGATTCACCAAGGCCGAGGTCCCGGGGCTGCTGGCGGTCTTTCGCAGGAACGTGGACCTGCTGGAGCTCTCGATCCTGGCGGACGTGGAATACGCCAACGACTACGCGGAGAGCTACGTCAGAGGCAAGTGAGTCCTCAGAGCGCCGCCTTCATCTCCTTGAGGAACGCGATGGACTGGGCGAGGCCCGCGTAGGGGATGCGCACGCCCTTCTTGGACCAGCCTTCGTAATTGATGTCCTGGACCCACTCGCTCAGGTCGATGCCGGTCGTGTCGCGGTAGATGGTGATGCGGACCA
>JBAZSR010000088.1:0-10086 GCA_041662295.1 Elusimicrobiota bacterium
AGCGAGATCGAGGGGGTGCTGGAGCAATGAAGAAAGACCAGAAAACCGAGGCGAAGCCCGGCGGCTTCGAGCCGCGGATCGTCGCCTTCTTCTGCAACTGGTGCACCTACACCGCCGCCGACCTCGCGGGCGTCTCGCGCCTCAAGTACGCCCCCAACGTCCGGGTCATCCGCGTCATGTGCTCCGGCCGCGTCGACCCCCAGTTCGTCATGGAGGCCTTCGCCAAGGGCGCCGACGGCGTGCTGCTCGGCGGCTGCCACCCCGGCGACTGCCACTACGCCGAGGGCAACTACAAGACCCTGCGCCGCATGCGCATGCTGGAGCGCATGCTCAAGGCCATGGGCATCTACGACGGGCGCTTCCGCCTGGAGTGGATCTCCGGCGCGGAGGGGGAGAAGGTCAAGACCGTGGTCAACGACATGGTCGAGAAGGTCCGGCTGCTCGGGCCCCTCGACATGCCCGGCAGATTCAAGGACTGGGACAAGGAACTCGCGGATCTGGCCCGCGGGATCCAAGGCTCCCAGAAGGAGGCCGCTCATGCAGCTTAAGCCCAAGGTCGGTTTCTACTGGTGCGCGTCGTGCGGAGGGTGCGAGGAAGCCGTGGTGGACCTCGCCGAGGGCGTGCTCGACGTGGTCGCGGCCGTGGACATCGTGCTCTGGCCCTGCGCCATGGACTTCAAGCGCTCCGACGTCGAAGGCATGGCGGACAACTCCATGACCGTAGCCTTCATCAACGGCGCGGTCAGGACCTCCGAGCAGGAGGAGATGGTCCGGTTGCTCCGGAAGAAGGCGGCCTTCGTCATCTCCTTCGGCTCCTGCGCCAACACCGGCGGCATCCCCGGCCTGGCCAACCAGTTCTCGAAGGAGGCCATCCTCAAGTTCGTCTACGAGGACTGCCCAGGCGTGGAGAACACCGGCCGCACCCGGCCCCAGCCCAAGACCAAGGACGAGGGGGGGCGCGACCTGCACCTGCCGGTGCTCCACGAGATGGTCCGCTCGCTCGACCAGGTCATCGACGTGGACTTCTACCTGCCCGGGTGTCCTCCGACCCCGAAGCTCATCATGGCCGGCGTCCAGGCCCTGCTCGCGGGGAAGCTGCCCCCCAAGGGCACGGTCCTCTCCCCGGACATCGCGCTCTGCGACGAGTGCCCCAGGAAGGACTCCAAGCCGACCGACCTGTCCATCACCGAGTTCAAGCGTCCCCACATGGCCCCTATCGACCCGGAGAAGTGCATCCTGGCGCAGGGCTTCCTCTGCATGGGGCCCGCGACCCGGTCCGGGTGCGAGGCCCTCTGCGTCAAGGGCAACATGCCCTGCTCGGGGTGCTTCGGCCCCACCTCCAAGGTCCGCGACCAGGGCGCCAAGCTCGTCTCGTGCCTGGCCGGCTCCATCGCGCCCAAGGAGACGCCCGAGATCGACACGGTCCTCGCCGGGATCCCGGACCCCGTAGGCTCGTTCTACCGATACGGGCTTCCCAAGTGCATGCTCAAGCGCAAGATCGACGACTAGGAGACCAACCATGTCCAAGACCATCTCCATCGACCCCATCACCCGCCTCGAAGGCCACGGCAAGATCGAGATCTTCCTCGACGACAAGGGAGACGTCGAAAAAGCCTACCTCCAGATCCCGGAGCTCCGGGGCTTCGAGGTGTTTAGCACTGGCCGCCCGGCCGAGGACATGCCCCAGATCACCCAGCGCATCTGCGGGGTCTGCCCGACCGCGCACCACATGGCCTCGACCAAGGCCCTCGACGACCTCTACAAGGTGACGCCTCCGCCCACGGCCCTCAAGATCCGGGAGCTCTTCTACAACATCTTCATGCTCGAGGACCACGCCCTGCACGTCTACGTGCTCGGCGGGCCGGACTTCATCGTGGGCCCCGACGCGCCCAAGGAGCTGCGCAACATCGTGGGCGTCATCGGCAAGGTGGGCCTCGAGGTGGGCAAGAAGGTCATCTCCATGCGCCGGCGCCTGCGCGAGATCATGACCGTGCTCGGCGGCAAGGTCATCCACCCCGTGATGGGCCTGCCCGGCGGCGTGGCCAAGTCCGTGCCGCCCGAGGACCTCCAGCGCTTCCGCGAGATCGCCAAGGACGGGCTGGAGTTCTGCCGCTTCACCCTCCAGGTCTTTCACGACATCGTGCTCGCGAACAAGGACTACGTGGCGCTCATCACCTCCGACGCCTTCACGCACAAGACCCACTACATGGGCCTCGTGGACGGGGCGAACAAGGTGAACTTCTACGACGGCAAGCTCCGGGTCGTCTCCCCGGCGGGCAAGGAGTCCGAGAAGTTCGATGGCCGCGACTACCTCGACCACATCGCCGAGCACGTTGAGCCCTGGAGCTACATCAAGTTCCCGTTCCTGAAGTCCAAGGGCTGGAAGGGCTTCGTTGAGGGCGAGGACTCCGGCGTCTACTCCGTGGCGCCCATGGCGCGCTTGAACGCCGCCGACGGCATGGCCACGCCCGAGGCCCAGAAGGCCGCGGACGAGTACTTCAAAGTCTTGGGCCGCCCGGTCCACCACACCCTGGCCAACCACTGGGCCCGCGTCATCGAGATGCTGCAGGCCGCGGAGCGCATCGTGCAGCTCCTCGACGACCCCGACATCACGGGCAAGGACATCCGGACCATCCCGACCCAGACCCCGACCCGGGGCGTGGGGGTGGTCGAGGCCCCGCGCGGCACCCTCATCCACGACTACCACACCGACGAGCGCGGGCTCATCACCAAGGCCAACCTCATCGTGGCCACGCTGAACAACTCCGCGCGCATCGCCATGAGCGTGGAGAAGGCCGCCAAGGGCCTCATCAAGGGCGGGGTCGTCAACGACGGCCTGCTCAACAAGGTGGAGATGGCCTTCCGCGCCTACGACCCGTGCTTCGGATGCGCCACCCACACCCTTCCGGGCCAGATGCCCTTGACCGTCGCGATCCGGGAGAGAGGCGGGAAGGTCATCGAGGAGATCTCGCGATAAGGGAGACCACGCCGGCCAAGACCGTGGTCCTGGCCCTGGGCAACGACATCCTCGGCGACGACGCCGTGGGCTTCCATTGCCTGCGCCTCCTCCGCGACCAGGCCGCGGGCGGCGCGGTGGACTTCGTGGAGACCGGCGAGGCCGGCCTGGCCGTGCTCGACCTCCTCGAGGGCTACGACCGCGGCCTCATGCTCGACGCCGTGGTCACGGGGCAGGTCCCTCCCGGCACCGTGCTCGAGTTCTCCAAGAAGGACTTCCAGAAACTGCGGGGCAGTTCCCCGCACGTGGCCGGCCTTCCCGAGCTCCTCCATGTCGCGGAGCGCACCGGCATGAAGATCCCCGGGGACCTGCGCATCCTGGCCCTCGAGGTCGCGACCCCGGACACCTTCGGGCAGGAACTCACCCCTGGCTGCCAGGCCGCCCTGCCCGCCTTCGCGGAAGCCGCCCGAGCCATCCTCAGATCCTGGGCAGGCTCCATGTCCATCCCGGAATAGGCTACAATCTGAGCATGACCCAGGCCAAACCCAAGATCCTCATCATCGAAGACGACAAGGAGCTGCGGGAGGTGCTGGCCATGCAGCTCGCGGCCGCCGGCTACGACTGCGTCCAGGCCGGCACGGCCAAGGACGGGCTCGCGGCCGCCGCCAAGCCCGGCGTGGCCGCGGTGCTCATGGACATCCAGCTCCCGGACTCCTCGGGGTTCCAGGTCTGCGCGGAGCTCCGCAAGCGCTCCAGGACCATGCCGCTCCTCATGATGACGGCGCGCTTCCTCGCTCCCGAGGAAAAGGCCCAGGGATTCGAGCTCGGGGCCGACGAGTACGTGACCAAGCCCTTCGACATGCCGGAGCTCAAGGCCCGGCTGGCCCAGCTCCTGAGCCGGCCCCGCTAGGCTACTTCGGGGCCTCGACCTTCCCGAAGCTGCGGTCCAGGCGCAGGGACTTCCAGGCGGCCTCATCCGTCACGGGCTTGCCTTTGATCATGACCGACACGAGGTCCTCGGCCAGGCCTGGCCCGAGCATGAGGCCCTGGCCGCACATGCCGACCGCGTAGATGCTCCCTTTGGCCTTGGGGTCCTCGCCCACGATGGGACTGCCGTCCGGGGTCTGAGGGTAGCACCCGCGCCAGACGCGGCGAATGCGGATGCCGGCCAAGCGGGGGATGAGGTCTATCATCTTCCGGGACACAATGGGCAGGAAGCTCGAGTGCGAGCGCCTGTCCGTCCCGGGATAGATGGGCTCCGGGGTCAAGCAGAACACGATGCGGCCGATGGAGTTCTGGTAGTAATAGCAGTTCTTCGCGCCCGGCGTGGGCCGGATGTCGACGATGAGAGGGTCGAAGAGCCTGGCCACGGGCTCGGTGATGCCGGCCTCGTGGGAGTCGGGATGGACGGGCAGGTCGAGACCCGTCATGCGGCCGATCTCAGGCGCGGCCGAGCCCGCGGCGTTGAGGACGAACCTGCACGCGTAGGAGCCCTGGTCCGTCACGACCTTCTGCACGCGGCCGGAGGAGACCTCGATGCTCCGCACGGTCTCGCGGAAGCGGAACTCGGCCCCTGCCCGGACCGCGGCGAAGGCGAAGGAGTTGCTCGCCATGAGGGGGGAAAGGTTCCCGTCCTCGGGGGAGGATGTGCCGCCGCGGAGGCCCTCCTCCTTGATGCCCGGGACCAGGGACTTGATCTTCTCAGGGGAGGCCCAGTCGATGTTCAAGCCCGCCTTGCGCTGGACCTCGAGGAGCCCTTTCAAGGTCTTCTCGTCAGTCTCCCGGTAGACCGGGAAAAGATACCCGCCCTGGCGCCAGCCGATGTCCGAGCCTTCCTTGGACTGCCACTCCCGGAAGATCTTGAGGGACCGCAGGCAGATGCTGATCTTGGCTGGGTCGGAGTGCGTGGCCCGGATGCCGCCGATGGCGGACTTGTTCTCGCCCTGGCCTGGGGAGGCCAGGCGGTCGAGCACGAGGACCGAGAGCCCGGCCCGGCGGCCGTAGAGCGCGACCGGCACGCCCACGGAGCCGGCTCCGATGACGACGAGGTCGTAGGTCTTGGCGCTCATCGGGAGGCCTCCAGGCCGGCGAAGAGCCCCAAGGGCACTTCCGCCGACAGCGGCCGCTGGACGAACGGCGTGACCTTGCCGCGGGGCACGCCCTCCTTGCGGAACAGGCCGGCCAGGAGCGGGCCGCAGGTCTTGCTCCCGCAGGCGCCCATGCCGATATGGAGAGCCGCCTTGAGCTGGTTGGCGTCCGTGACCCCGGAGCGGATGAGCCCCCGGACCTGGCCCACGGTCACGCGCTCGCAGCGGCAGAGAATGACGTCGTCGTCAACCTCCGGAGGGAGCACGGTCGCCCCAGGCCTGGTCAGGGCAGGGTCCTGGACCCTGAGTCCCCCGACCTTGGCGGCCACGCCCCTCTCGGTCTCGACGACCACGAGGCGCGCTCCGTCGAGGATGGGGCTCGCGGCCGACCCGTGGGCCCCTGAGAGGCACTCGCCGAGCGCCCCGCACCCGAGACAGCGCTCGGCCTCGGTCAGGGCCCCGGGCTCGTCCAAGGCCGAGACGACCTCCTTGAAGTTTCCCTTGCGCTCTTCAACAGAGAGCTCAGGCTCCTTGGCTCGCGGTGCCTTGACCGCCCCGTCCAGGAGCACCCCGGGCGAGGCCGGCGCGTCCTTCCTCCGGCCGGCCGCGAGGTCGCGGCCGCTCAGCCAGCGGTCGATGGAGACCCCGGCCCGCTTGCCCGCGCCGAACGCCGCGACCACGGTGTCCGCGCCCGTGACCGCGTCTCCGCCCGCGAACATGCCGGGCGCGCTCGCGGCCTGGGTGAGTGGGTCGGCCTGGAGCGTGCCCCACTTGGAGACCGCGAGGCCTTGGTCCAGCCCTTGGAACGCTGTCTGCTGGCCGATGGCCGGGATGACGAGGTCGGTCTGGAACTCGAACTCCGAGCCGGGCACCGGCACCGGCCGCGCGCGGCCCGAGGCGTCGGGCGCGCCGAGCTTCATGCGCACCAGCTTGACCCTCCGGACACGGCCCCCTTCTCCCTCGAAGGAGACCGGGGCCACGAGGAAGTCGAACTTCACGCCTTCCAACTCGGCTTGGGAGACCTCGAAGTCGTGGGCTGGCATCTGCTCGCGCTGCCTGCGGTAGAGGATGCGGACCTCCCGGGCGCCGAGGCGCACCGCGGCCCTGGCCGTGTCGAGCGCGGAGTTGCCGCCGCCGATGACCGCGACCGTGCCCTCGAGCTTCCGGACCGTGCCGGCCTTGACCTCGGCGAGGAAGTCGAGCATCCCGGTCACGCCCTTCAAATCCTCGCCCGGGACCGCGGCGGCCGAGGCTTTCAGGGCCCCGGGGGCGAGGAACACGGCGCTGAAGCCCTCGGCGAGCAGCTCGCCGGCGCTGGAGACGCGGACCCCGGTCTTGATCGTGATGCCCTGGCCTTGGAGCAGCCCCAGCTCGTAGTCGAGGACCTCGTCGGGCAGGCGGTAGGCCGGGATGCCCATCCGCAGGAGCCCTCCGGCCTTGGCCGCGGCCTCGAACACGGTGACGCCGTAGCCCCGGTAGGAGAGCTCGTTGGCGCAGGCCAGGCCCGCGGGGCCCGATCCCACCACCGCGACCCTCTCGGGCCTGGTGACCGGGAGCTTCTTGACGGGAAGATCCATCTTCCTCGCCCAATCCGAGACGAAGCGCTTGAGGGCGCAGATGGCGACGGGCTCGTCGACCTTGCCCCGGACGCACTCTTCCTCGCAGGGGTGGTAGCAGACCCGGCCGCAGACCCCGGGCATGGGGAGGTCGCGCCGCAGGAGAGCATAGGCCTCGGCGTAGCGTTTCCGGGCGATGAGCTGGATGTAGCCCTGGGCCCGCACCTCGGCCGGGCACGCGGACCTGCAGGGCGAGCGGCCAAGCCTGTCGTAGACCTCGAGAACCCGGCCCTTGCCGAGCTCTTCGCCCTTCCAGCCCATGAGGTCCACGGGGTCGCCGGGGGAGAGCTTCGCCGGGAGCTCGAAGGGCAGGGTGACGCGGGCCTTGCCCCCGCCGCGCTCGGTCATGTCCACGAGGCTGATGGCCAAGCCGGGGCAGTTGGCCACGCACTTGCCGCACGCCATGCAGTCGCCGGAGAAGTCCGCGCGGGGAAGGATATCGCCCTGGTGGGGCATGGCGAGCCGGCCGTGGGGGCAGATCTCGGCGCAGGGGTTGCAGGGGATGGTCTCCCGGCAGCCGATGACCGGGAAGATCTTTTTGCCGGATGAAGCCCCGGGGTCTTCGATGACGAGGTCCTCGCGGCCGGGCTTGGATTTGAGCAGCGCCGTCATCTCCTCCCAGCGCTTGGGGATGTCCGTCTTCTTCCCCTGGAGCGCCGCGATCCTCCGGCCCGTGACGCGTCCCGAGAACATGGCGGCCGAGGCCTCCGCGATCTCCTCGGCGTCTCCGGCCAGATGGCAGTCCATGCCGGCCGCTTTGGCCATGTCGTGGAGCTCGCAGACCCGCTCAAGCCCGACGGCCAGCAGGAGCGTGTCGCAGGCGTAGGTCCTGTGCGTGCCGGGGATGATGTTCCAGTCCTTGTCCACGGCCGCGACCGTGACGGACTCCACCTTGTCCTTGCCGTTGGCGCAGACCACGCTCGTGGAGGTGTAGAGGGGAACGCCCATGCGCCGGATCTTGTCCGCGTGCACCCAGTAGCCTCCGACCTCGGGCAGGCCCTCGCAGAGGCCCACCACGCCGATGCCGGCCTGGAGCGCGTGATAGGCCGCGATGAGCCCCACGTTGCCGCCGCCGACCACGAAGAGCCTCTCGGAAGGCCGCACCAGGTCGCGGTTGAGCAGGGTCTGGAACGCCCCGGCCCCGTAGACGCCAGGAAGGTCGCAGCCAGGGAAGCTCAGGGCCTTCTCGCGCGCCCCGGCAGCCACGAGCAGGCTCTTGGGCGTGACGAGCCGGTAGGTCCCGTCCTCGGCGACCCCGACCTTGCCGTCCACGAACACGCCCACGGCCATGGCGCCGGTCATGACCCGGATAGCCGGCCTCTTGGCCACCTCGGCCGCGAGGATGCCCGCGATGTCCACCCCGCGCGTCCCGGCGTAGCACTCCGCCACAGCGCCGAAGAAGAGGTGGGTCTGGAGCACGAGCTTGCCGCCCAGGGTCTCCTTGTCGTCGACAAGGATCACCGAGAGGCCGGCGTCCGCGGCCTCAATGGCCGCTCCCATCCCCGCCGGCCCCCCGCCCACCACCAGCAGGTCGCAGGGGAGGTCCTGGATATCCTTCATGGGCAGGTCCGCGCTGGAGAGCAGGGGCAGGTCCGGATGGGCCTTCAAGGGGAGGACCTTCATTCCTTCCCGCACCCGCTCCATGCAGGCTTTCACCGGCCTGCCGTCGGCGATGACCAAGCACTGGCTGCACTGGCCGTTGGCGCAGAAGATGCCCTGCGGCGAGCCGTCGTGCGGGTGGTTCCCGAAGACCCGGATACCGTGGCTGAACAGGGCGCTCGAGATGACCTCGCCCTTGCGGGCGGTCAGGGGCTTGTTGTCGAACTCGAAAGCGACCTTCTCAAGGGGGGGGATGGCAAGGATGGGATGGGATTCGACTCGGCTCATGGTGTCGGGCCTCCGCGTTCTGGTGCGGCTCTACAGATAGATGATTATATCATTGCAACACCCCGACCATTCCGGCCGACCACTGAAACCGCGCAGACCCCAAGCCTGCTCAAAACATGAATTGGCCAGAATAGTGGCCAATTCTCGTTCTGGGGCGCTGGTGCTGGGGCACTCCGGAGTTCCCTGTACGAGTGGTGCGTTATTCGATACCACTCGCACATGGAGCTCCAGCGAGGTCATGAGGCGGCAGCAGCCAGCTTCAGCGGGGATGGCCGCGCCTGCCAGGAAGGCGTTCAGTCAGGGTCGACGCGGCGGCGGTTGGCCTTGGTCTGGGAGCGCTGCTTCTTGTTGCGGAGGATCTTTTCCTTGAGGCCCCTGGGACGGGGCCTGCGGCGCCTGCGCTCGCGCTCGAGCGCGTCGCGGCGTGCGGCCTCAAGGAGGCGACGGCGCTCCAGCACGGCGGCGATGAGCCTGAGCCACGCCTGGCGGCGGTTCTGGGCCTGGCTGCGCTCCGTGTCGCAGCGGACCACGATGCCGGTGGGCTGGTGGCGCAGGACCACGCAGGTCTCGACCTTGTTGACGTTCTGGCCGCCGGGACCTCCCGAGCGGCTGAAGGATTCCTCGACCTGGCCCCTCTTGATCCCCGCGGACGCGAGGCGCCAGTCGAGGTCGTCCATCTCCCTACTTGGCGAACGCGGGCCCGAGCTCCCTGGCCACGGTCTCGCCGATCCCGCTGAGGTTCTCCACCACCTTGATGCCGGCCGCCGAAAGGCTCGCGACCTTCGAGGCGTGGGTGCCCGAGCCGCCCTCGATGATGGCTCCGGCGTGGCCCATCCGGCGGCCCGGGGGCGCAGTGCGGCCCGCGACGAAGGCGAACACGGGCTTGTCCATCTCGGCCTCGATGTACGCCGCGGCCTCTTCCTCGGCCGTGCCGCCGATCTCGCCGATGAGGACCACGGCGGCCGTCCCAGGGTCCTCGTGGAAGAGTTTGAGGATGTCCGTGAAGGAGGAGCCCACGATAGGGTCCCCGCCGATGCCCACCACGGTGGACTGGCCCAGGCCCCGGCCGGTGAGCTGCCAGACGGCCTCGTAGGTCAGGGTTCCGGACCGGGAGACCACGCCGATGCTCCCGGGCTTGTGGATGTAGCCGGGCATGATGCCGGCCTTGCACTCTCCCGGCGTGATGACGCCGGGGCAGTTGGGGCCGATGAGCCGGACCGGCCTGCCCGCGAGGGCTCCCTTGACCCGCGCCATGTCCAGGACCGGGATGCCCTCGGTGATGCAGACCACGACCTTGACCCCGGCATCCGCGGCCTCGAGGATGGAGTCCGCCGCGAAGGGCGGGGGGACGAAGATGAGGGAGACGTCCGCCCCGGTCCGCCGGACCGCGTCCGAAACAGTGTCGAAGACCGGCACCCCGAGGTGCTCGGTGCCGCCCTTGCCCGGCGTCATGCCCGCCACGACCTTGCTGCCGTAGTCGAGGCAGAGCTTGGCGTGGAAGCTGCCCGCGGAGCCGGTGAGGCCGTGGACCACGATGCGC
>JBAZSR010000088.1:10096-12592 GCA_041662295.1 Elusimicrobiota bacterium
GGTTCTTGTTGAGGAGGATGCTCATGGCTTCCCCTTCCCGCCGCCCTGGCGACAGGCATTGACGGCCTTCCGGGCCGCGTCCCAGAGGCTGTCCGCGCTGATGAGCTTCAGCCCCGACTTTCTCAAGAGCTCGCGGCCGCGCTCCACGTTGGTCCCCTCGAGCCGCACGATGAGGGGAACCGCGAGCTTCACCTCCTGGACCGCGGCCAGCACGCCCTCGGCGATGACGTCGCACTTCATGATGCCGCCGAAGATATTGATGAGCACGGCCCGGACCTTGGGGTCCTTGAGGATGATCCTGAAGGCGGCCGTCACCTGGTCCGCGGTGGCGCCGCCGCCGACGTCGAGGAAGTTCGCGGGCATGCCGCCGGCCAGGGCCACGGTGTCCATGGTGGCCATGGCCAGGCCCGCGCCGTTGACCATGCACCCGATGTCCCCGTCGAGGCCGATGTAGTTGATGCCGGCCTTGCGGGCCTCGAGCTCGAGGGGCGTCGCCTCCCGGTCGGGCTTGGCGGCGAGGTCCTTCTGCCGGAAGAGGGCGTTGTCGTCCGTCACGATCTTGCCGTCGAGCGCCACGAGCCTGCCCTTGGGGGTAAGGACCAGGGGGTTGACCTCCACGAGGGAGGCGTCGAGGTCCAGGAAGATGCGCGAGAGCCCGGTGACGAGCTCCACGAAGGCCCCGAGCTCAGGGGCCGGGATGCCGAGCTTGAAAGCCAGGCGCCGCGCCTGGAAGGGCTGGATGCCGGATATGGGGTCGATGTGGATCTTGAGGATGGACTCGGGCCGGGATGCGGCGAGTTCCTCGATGGAGACCCCGCCCTCGGCCGAGGCGATGACCACGGGGAGCTCTGCCCTGCGGTCCAGGGCGACCGCGAGGTATATCTCCCGACTGATGCCGGAAGCCGCGTCCACGAGGACCTCCCGGACGAGCAGGGGCCTGCCGTGCGTCTGGTGGGTCACCATCCTCATGCCCACCATGTCCTTGGCGATGGCCGCCGCCTCGGCCGGCGTCTTGGCGACCTTGACCCCTCCGGCTTTGCCCCGTCCGCCGGCGAGCACCTGGGCCTTGAGCACCCAGGGGCCTTTGCCCGCCTTCTTGAGGGCCGCGCCGACCTGGGAGGCCTTGGTGATGACGCCGCCTGTCCTGGGGACCGGGATGCCGTACCTGGCGAAGACCTCCTTGGCCTCGTGCTCGAGCAGTTTCACGGGCTATTCCTTGGAGACGAGCACGGCCCGGAGGAACTCGCGGTTGAGCCTCGCGATGTTGGAGAGCTTGACCTCTTTCGGGCAGACGGCCTCGCACTCGGCCTCGTTGGTGCAGTGGCCGAAGCCCTCCCTGTCCATGGCCTCGCGCATGCCGAGGACCCGGCGCGCCCGCTCCGGCCCGCCCTGGGGGAGCAGGGCCAGGTGGGAGACCTTGGCGCCCACGAAGAGCATGGCCGCGGCGTTGGGGCAAGCCGCCACGCAGGCCCCGCACCCGATGCAGGCGGCCGCATCCATGGCCTTCTCCGCGTCGTCCTTGGGCACGAGGATGGCGTTGGCGTCCGCCGGCGCGCCCGTGCTGATGGAGATGAACCCTCCGCAGGACATCACGCGGTCGAGCGCGGAGCGGTCCACCACGAGGTCCTTGACGATGGGGAAGGCCTTGGCCCGGAAGGGCTCGACCGTGACCGTGTCCCCGTCCTTGAACCGGCGCATGTGGAGCTGGCAGGTCGCGGCCCCGGCGTCCGGGCCGTGGGGCTGGCCGTTGATGACCTGGCTGCACATGCCGCAGATGCCCTCGCGGCAGTCATGGTCGAAGGCGATGGCGTCCTCGCCTCGGGCGATGAGGCCCTCGTTGACCGTGTCCATGAGCTCCAGAAACGACATGTCCGTGGAGGGGACGTCGGCCTCGTAGGGCTCGAAGCGGCCTGGCTGGTCCGGCCCTTTCTGCCGCCAGACTTTCAAGGTGATTTTCATATCAAGCGTAGTTCCTCTGCGCCAAGCGCGCGTTCTCGAAAGTCAGCGGTTCGGTGTGCCGGGTCGGGGTCTTGCCCTCCCCAGCGTGCTCCCAAGCCGCGACGTGACAGAAGCCCGCGTCGTCGCGCTTGGCCTCGTTGTCCGGGGTCTGGGACTCCTCCCGGAAGTGGCCGCCGCAGGACTCCTTGCGCTCGAGCGCGTCGCGTACCAGGAGCTCCGCGAACTCGAGGTAGTCCGCGACGCGGTAAGCGCGCTCGAGGGTCTGGTTGAAGCCGGCGCCTGAGCCGGAGACGGCCACGTCCTTCCAGAACTCCTCGCGGATGCCTGGGATCCGGGCGAGCGCTTCGGAGAGCCCCTTGGCGTTGCGGGACATGCCGCACTTGTCCCACATGAGCTTGCCCAGCTCCTTGTGGAAGGAGGCCGGGGTGCGCCTGCCCTTGGTGGAGAGGAGCTTGTCGACCCGGGAGAGCGCCCGGGCCTCGGCAGCCCCGAAGACCGCGTCCCCGGCGTCGACCGTCGGAAGCTTCGTCCCCGCGA
>JBAZSR010000088.1:12602-14834 GCA_041662295.1 Elusimicrobiota bacterium
CGCCAAGAGTGTAGGGGATGATGAAGTAGCCGTCCGCCAGGCCCTGCATCAGTGCCGAGGCGCCCAAACGGTTGCCGCCATGGTCCGAGAAGTTCGCCTCGCCGAGGCAGAACAGGCCGGGGATCGTGGTCATGAGGTTGTAGTCGACCCAAAGCCCGCCCATGGTGTAGTGCACCGCTGGGTAGATGCGCATCGGGACCTTGTAGGGGTCCTCGTCGGTGAGGTGGTGGTACATGTCGAAGAGGTTGCCGTACTTTTCCTTGATGACAGGCACACCCTGGCGCTTGAGGGAATCCGCGAAGTCCAAGTACACGGCCAGGCCGGTCTTCCCCACGCCCCGGCCCTCGTCGATCATGCGCTTGGCCGCGCGGGAGGCGACGTCCCGGGGAACCAGGTTGCCGAAGGCGGGATAGATGCGCTCGAGGTAGTAGTCGCGGTCCGCGTCCGGGACCTGGTCCGGGGAGCGCTTGTCCCCCGCCTTCTTGGGCACCCAGACCCGGCCGTCGTTGCGCAGGCTCTCGGACATGAGGGTGAGCTTGGATTGGTGCTCCCCCGAGACCGGGATGCAGGTCGGGTGGATCTGGGTGAAGCACGGGTTGGCGAAAGCCGCCCCGCGCTTGTACGCGCTCCAGGCCGCGCCCACGTTGCAGGAATTGGCGTTGGTCGAGAGGAAGAAGGTGTTGGCGTAGCCGCCCGTGCAGAGCAGAACGGCGTGGGCCGCGTAGGACTCGATCTTCCCGTCCACGAGGTTCCGGACCACGATGCCGCGGGCCGCGCCGTCGACCAGCACGAGGTCCATCATCTCGCGGCGGGGGAAGAGCTGGACGCTCCCCATCCCGACCTGGCGCATCAGGGCGGAGTAGGCGCCCAGGAGGAGCTGCTGGCCGGTCTGTCCGCGGGCGAAGAAGGTGCGCGAGACCTGCGCGCCCCCGAAGGAGCGGTTGTCGAGCGTCCCTCCATAATCCCGGGCAAAGGGCACGCCCTGGGCCACGCACTGGTCGATGATGGCGTTGGAGACCTGCGCGAGCCGGTAGACGTTGCCCTCGCGGGCGCGGAAGTCCCCGCCCTTGACCGTGTCGTAGAAGAGCCGCCAGACCGAGTCCCCGTCGTTGGGGTAGTTCTTGGCCGCGTTGATGCCGCCCTGCGCGGCGATGGAGTGCGCCCGGCGGGGGGAGTCCTGGATGCAGAAGACCTTGACCGCGTAGCCGAGCTCGGCCAGGGAGGCCGCGGCCGAGGCGCCGGCCAGGCCCGTGCCGACCACGATGACCGAAAACTTGCGCTTGTTGGCCGGGTTGACCAGCTTGAGCTCGAAGCGGGCCTTGTCCCACTTCTTCTCGATGGGCCCGTCGGGGATCCTGGCGTCGAGTCTCATGGTCATCGCTGTCCTCCCATGACGAGACATGCCCAGACGGGAATGGCGGCGAAGGCCAGCGCCGCGGCGGCGCCAAACGCGATCCCTCCGGCTTTGATGAGGGGCGTGTACTTCGGGTGGTCCACGCCGAAGGTCTGGAACGCGCTCCAGAACCCGTGGCTCAAGTGGAGGCCGATGGCCCCCATCACGAGCGCGTAGAAGCCGGCCCAGCGCCAGTCTACAAGGTAGCTCAGGACGTGGCCGTAGAGGTCCTCCGGCGAGGGGCGGGTCCCGTACTTGAAGGTCGCGACGTGCACCACGAGGAAGACGAGGATGAGGACCGCGGTGTAGACCATGGTGCGTGAGCCCCAGGTCCTGCCGCCTCGGCTCGCCTTGACCGCGTAGCGCTCGGGACGGGCGCCCAGGGAGGAGATCTGGAGGTAGAGGGTGACCGCGGCGTGGACGAGGATGATGGCGGCCAGGGCGAGTTCGATGGGGAGCAGGAGCGGGAAGGTCTCCAGGTGGTGCGCGTAGGCGTTGAAGGCGTCCTTGCCCACGAACAGGAGGAGGTTCCCGGCGAGGTGTCCGGCCAGGAACCCGCAGAGGAGCAGTCCCATGGCCGCGACCACGAGCTTGCGGCCGATGGACGAGGCGGCGATGCGCGCGAGTATTTCCATAGGTACCGGGATTATAGCAAAAGACCTGCAGGAGGAAGGGAAAACGGGCTCCTGCAGGTCTTTCGGACGCTCCCGGAGGGGCTACTTCAGCGCGGTGCAGAGCTCCTTGACCGCGGACGCGGACTTCTGCAGGGCCGAGGTCTCCTCGGCCGTGAGCTTGAGCTGCACGATCTCCTCCATGCCCTTGGCGCCGAGCTTGACCGG
>JBAZSR010000089.1:0-14647 GCA_041662295.1 Elusimicrobiota bacterium
GCAGGCGGAGCACCTCGGGGTCGTCGTCGATGCCCAGGATGAGCCTCCGGCCGGCCGAAGCCGCGCCAACGACTCCCGATGCAGCGGCCTCCCGCGGCCCGCTCGGGGCAGGGACGCCGCAGGGCAGGCTCACCCTGAAGACCGAGCCGTGGCCGGCCGCGCTCTCCAGGGAGATGTCCCCGCCCAGGAGTTCGGCGAGCTTCTTCGTGATGGACAGGCCCAGACCCGTGCCGCCGTGCCTGCGGCCCGAGGAGCCGTCCACCTGGGTGAACTGGCGGAAGATCATCTCCTGGTGCTCGGGGGCGATGCCGCACCCCGTGTCCCGGACCCAGAGCTCGAACCCGCCGTCCACGGCCTGGCGCGCGCCGATCGTCACCGAGCCTTTGTCCGTGAACTTGATGGCATTGCCCGCGAGGTTCACGAGGATCTGCTTGACCTTGGTGCGGTCGGCCCGCATCCGGAGCTCCCCGGAGCCCTCCCAAGCCAGGGACAGGCCCTTGGCCGCGGCCAGGGAGCGCATGGTCTCCACGGTCTCGGCCAGGAGGTCGACGGCGTCGAAGTCCTCGGGGAAGACCTGCATCATGCCCGCGTTGAGCTTGGAGTAGTCGAGCACGTTGTTGATGATGGCCAGCAGGTTCTGGGAGTTGACCAGGACGCGCTCCAGGGGCGGCCTCTGCCCGTCGGCCAGCGCCCCGTAGGTGCCGTCGAGCAGGAGCGAGGTGTAGCCCATGAGCGCGTTCATGGGCGTGCGCAGCTCGTGGCTCATGGTGGCCAGGAACTCGGACTTGAGCCTGTCGGACTCCTCGAGCGCGCTCACCTTGGCCTTGAGCCGGCGGCGCTCCACCGCGCGGCCGATGAGGTCGGCCAGGCGCTCGAGGGAATAGGGCTTGCCGAGGTAGTCGTAGGCCCCGGCCTTGAGCGACGCGACCGCGGTCTCCACGGTCGCGTTGCCCGTGACCATGACGACCTCGAGGTCCGGCCGGATGTTCTTGAGCGCCCCGAGGACCTCCAGGCCGTCCATGCCGGGCAGGCCGATGTCGCAGACCGCGACGTCGAACTCCTCCCGGAGCACGCGCCCCACCGCCTCCTCGCCCGACTCGACGCAAGACACCGCAAACCCCCGCAGGGGCAGTCCCCGGCCCAGCACGCTCCTCATGCTCGGCTCATCGTCGATGACCAGTACTTTGCCCGGCCGTTCCTGTTCCATACCATAGTATGGCGCGGAGCGCTGAAGCGGCGATTGCGGGGGGCTTAAGAGCGCCTGAATTGTCGGGCCGGAGCGGGCTCAGCCGTCGAACTTGTAGCCGTGGCCGATGACGGCCACGATGCGCTTGGAAAGGCCGGGGCCGAGCTTCTTGCGCAGGTGGCAGACGTGGACCTCGACCGTGCCTGGGTCGTTGTAGTCCGCCGGGTCATAGCCCCATACGGTCTCAAGGAGATAGTTGATGCTCAGGACCCTGTTGGGCCTGTTCATGAAAGTCGCCAGCAGGTCGAACTCCTTGCGCGTGAGCGCGACCGGCTTGCCGCGGATCGAGACCGTGCGGCCCGCAGGGTCGAGCTCGATGCCGTGCTTCTTGAGCCGCTCGTCGGCCTCGGCCGCGTTCTTGTAGCGTCGGAGGACCGCCTCGATGCGCGCCTTGAGCACGGCCAGGGAGAACGGCTTGAGCACGTAGTCGTCCGCCCCGCCGGAGAAGCCGGCGAGCACGTGGCTCTCCTCGATGAGCGCGCCGCTCATCAAGATGACCGGGACGTTCATGGTCGCGGCCTCCTGCTTGAGGACCCGGCATACCGCGTGGCCGTCGAGGCCCGGCATCTGCGCGTCGACCAGAACGAGGTCCGGCCTGGACTCGCGCACGAGGAGCAGGGCCTCGGACCCGTTGTCCGTGACCACGCAGGAGAAGCCGCTGCCCGTGAGGTAGCGCTTGAGCGCGCCGAGGATGGCGCGGTCGTCGTCAACGACTAGGATCTTGGGCGTCACGGGGGGACCTTCTTTAAAGTATGACAGAAGCCCGCGCGTGGAGCCATCGGTATTTCCCCCAATGGCGGCATCCGTATTTCTACCTAGCCCCGCGGAAAGCCTCATGCCCGACCCTCCGCTGGGGGATCCGTCCTCCGGTCGAAGGCGAAGCGGCTCAAGCCCGCGTCCGCATGGTCCTTGCAGTAGGCCTTCATCTCCGAGGCCAGGGCCACGGCCTTGGCGTAGTGGTCGAGGAGCCGGCGCTCGCTGGTCACGATCCCGATGGAGAGCGTGACCAGGGGCAGGCGGCGGATGCGGCCCTGGCGGTCTGCCGCCTCGATCCAGCCCCGGGCCAGGTCCATGGCCGCGTAGAAGGTGACGGCCTTGCGGTCGAAAATGGAGACCGCGCGCTGGGCTGCGAGCGGGGCGTCTTCCGGCGCGGTCAGGAGCACGAAATCGTCGCCCCCCACGTGGCCGAGGAAGGGGTCCGCGGCCTTGGCCAGGCTCTCCTCAAGGAGGCCCGCGGTCGCCCTGAGGAGCTCGTCGCCCTTGGCGAAGCCGTAGTGGTCGTTATAGGCCTTGAAGTGGTCGATGTCCGCGTACAGCAGGGCGAACGGCCGTTCCTCCGCGATGCGGCGGCTGACCTCGGCCTCGATGGAGGGGCTCCCGGGCAGGCGCGTCAGTGGGCTGGCGGCCAGGTCCGTGCGGCTGCGCCTCAGGGCGCTCATGACCCTGGCGCGCAGCTCGTCGAGCCTGAAGGGCTTGGCGATGAAGTCATCCGCCCCCTGCTCGAGACCCTCGACCTGCGCCCCGGGCTTCTGAGAGCCCGTGAGCATGATGACCGGGATGGCCCGCGTCATGGGGCCGGACCGGAGCGCCGAGAGCACCCTCCAGCCGTCCATGCGCGGCATGGCCAGGTCCAGGAGGATGAGGTCCGGGGCCGCGCTCCTGGCCAGCTCCAGGGCCGAGGCCCCGTCCTCGGCCGGAATGATTTCGTAGGAAGGCGCGCCAAGGGCGCGCGCCACGAGCCGTCTCACCGGCTCCTCATCGTCAGCGACCAGGATCCTTTGGTTCATAACCATTCCCCCCCAGCCCGAACTCCCTTCATCAGCTCCGACAGCCGCTGGGCCGAGCGCATGGCAGCTTCCACCGCCTCCAGGACCCGCGGGTCGGACGCGGGCAGGCGCAGGGCGATCTCGAGGTTGCCCAGCACGCAGGCCACGGCATTGGCCATGGCGTGCCTCACGCCTCCGGGGACAGGGTTCGTCTCCTGCGCCAGCCTTTCGTGTGCCATCTCTCCCAGTCTAGCGCCGCTGGCTTTCGGGAGCCTGAACCGCGGTTTACGGCCCGCTTAATCCCTGCAGGCATGCCCCTCCGCCCGCCGGCTTAAGCGAGACTTAAGCGGAGTCCCCCCTGGACACGGGTATAATGGTATCCAAGTCAACACCATCGTCCCAGGGACCCCTCCGCCATGAACAAGACCTTCAGCGCCATCGGCTCGACCAAGGCAGCGTCAGGCATCGCCCTCTTCTCGATCGTCCTCTTCGCAGCGATCGGCTACGCCGCCTATCTCCGCGAGACCCGCTCCATCCGTCAATCCAGACATGCGGAACTCCACGCCATCAGCCGGATGAAGGCGGAGAGCCTCGCGGCCTGGCGCCAGGAGCGGCTCGGAGACGCCGCCTTCCTTGTCTCGACGCTCAAGAGGCTCGCGGGGCTCAGGCTCGCGGGAAACGGCCCCTCCAGCAGGCCGGAACTGAGCGCCAGGCTCAAGCGCTTCCAGGAGACCTATTCCTACCAGCACGTGTTCCTGGTGTCCCTCGACGGCCGCGTGCTGGAATCAGCCAAGCCCGGGCCTTCCAGGTTGGACCCTGTCGCGCTCGCCCTGACGCGGAGGTCCGCCTCCGCCAAGAGTGCGGTCATGGGCGACCTTTTCCGCTGTCCTGACTGCGGCCTCGTGCACCTCGACGTCGCAGCCCCTGTCCTGGGCCCGGAAGGACGCCCCATCGCCAGCGTGCTCCTGCGCACCGCGCCAGGCCAGTACCTCTATCCGCTCATCCAGTCCTGGCCCGCGCCGAGCAGGACCGCGGAGACCCTGCTCGTCAGGCGGGACGGGGACGAGGCGCTGTTCCTCAACCGGCTCAGGCACAGGCCTGACCCGGAACTGACCCTGAGAGTCCCCCTTGCCGAAGGGGACATCCCCGCGGTCCTAGGCATTCTGGGCAAGAAAGGCCTCCATGAAGGCTTGGACTACAGGGGCGTCCGCGTCCTGTCGGACATCCACCCCATCCCGGACTCGACCTGGGTCATGGTGTCCAAGATGGACGCTTCCGAGCTGTACACGGAGCTCCGCTATCGGAGCATCGTCATCTTGCTCCTCGTCCTTTTCGCCATCCTCCTGGCCTGCGGCCTTGCCGTGCTGACGCACGCGGTCCGACAGGCCCGGCTCTACGCGAACCTCGACCGGACCCAGACCGAGCGCGACCAGGCGCGCGACGAGACCCGCGCCGCGCTCTACGGCATCGGAGACGGCGTCATCTCCGTGGACAAACAGGGCCGCGTGACCCGCCTCAACCCCGAGGCGGAGCGCCTGACCGGCTGGCCCGAGGCCGAGGCCCAGGGCCGGCCTATCGATGAGATCTTCCGCATCGTCAACGAGGAGTCCGGCCTGCCGGCCTCCACCCCGATCGACAAAGTCATGGCAGAGGGCCGGGTCCTCAGCCTGGCCAACCACACCGAGCTCATCAGCCGGGACGGGACGCGCCGGCCCATCGCGGACAGCGGCGCGCCCATCAAGGGTCCGTCGGGCGAGATCATCGGGGCAGTGCTCATCTTCCGCGACCAGACCAAGGAGCGGCAACAGCAGAAGGCCCTGGAGGACTCCGCGGCGCGCTACCGCCAGTTCGCGGGCCTCACCTCGGACTTCATCTACAGCTGCGTCCGGAAAGACGGGGGGCATTATCGCCTCGACTGGGTCGGGGGCGCCTTGGAGAAGCTCTGCGGCCGAACCGATGCCGAGCTGATGTCCATGGGCTGCTGGCTCAAGCTGGTCCATCCGGACGACTTCCAAGCAGCCATGACGCGGGCCCACACCCTGGCCCCCGGAGAGGAGGCCTCCCAGGAGTTCCGCATCCTCACCAAGTCCGGGGAGGTCCGCCACGTCTCCAACATCGTCCATTGCGTCCGCGAAGCCGGTTCGCCGGACAGATTGCGCCTGCTCGGCTCATTCCGCGACATCACGGCCCGCAAGGAAGAGGAGGACAAGTTCCGCCACGCCTTCGAGATGAGCGGCGTTCCCAAGTCCCTCACCCTCCCGAACGGCACCGTTAACCCCAACCCCGCGCTCTGCAGTCTGCTGGGCTACACCCATGAGGAACTCCGCGCGATGAATTGGCGCGACATCACGCCAAAAGAGGACATCCCCCACACCGAGACCGCGATCGCGGACCTGGTCTCAGGAGCCAAGGACCACGCGCACTTCGAGAAGCGCTACCGCCGCAAGGACGACTCCATCATCCATGCTGACGTCAATGCGTCGGCCAAGCGGGACGCGATGGGACGGCTCCAATACTTCATCACATCGGTTCTCGACATCACGGATCGCAAGCGGGCGGAACGCGATCTCCGGGAGCAGGAAGTCCGGTTCCATGAGCTTTTCGAGAACAGCGGGAGCTGTGTGGCCGTGTACCGGCCCGTGCAGGACGGCCAGGACTTCGAGTTCGTCGCAGTGAACAAGACCCTCGAGGCCGTGGAGCGGACGCGGCGCGACGACATCCTAGGCCGCCGCGTGACCGAGGTCTTCCCAGGCGTGGAACGGCTCGGGCTCCTCGAGGTGTTCCGCAGGGTCAGCGCCACCGGCAAGCCGGAGCGCCTGCCCGCGGCCAAGTACGAGGACCCAAGGATCGCGGGCTGGCGCGAGAACTTCGTCTACAGGCTGCCGGACGGCGAGATCGTGGCCGTCTACGCCGACCTCACCGCGGAGATGGAGACGCGCGAGCGCTTCCGCCTGCTCTTCGAGGCCAACACGGACGCCATGATGCTGCTCGACGAGAAGGGCTTCTTCGACTGCAACGCCGCCTGCCTGAGCCTCTTCGGGTGTGGGGAGAAGTCCGAGTTCTGCTCCAGGCACCCGGCGGACCTCTCCCCCGACCGCCAACCCTGCGGCCGTGAATCCCGGACCCTGGCCGGCGCCATGATTTCGGCGGCCCTGGAGCGCGGCCGGATGTCCTTCGAGTGGTCCCACCGGCGGCTCGACGACGACTCCGTGTTCCCGGCCGAGGTCCTGCTCTCAAGAATGGTGCTCGGCGGAAAGCCCGCACTGCAGGCCACGGTCCGGGATATCACGGCCCGCAAGATGACCGAAGCGGCCCTGCGGGAGAGCGAGACTCGCTTCCGCACCCTGGTGGAGGGCATCAGCAGCGAATACATCTTCTACCGCCACGACGCGGCAGGCGTCTTCACCTACCTGAGCCCCTCGGTCCAGCAGATCCTCGGCTACTCCGCCGAGGAGTTCTCGACCCATTACAGCACCTACCTGACGGATGACCCGATCAACGCCGAGGTCTCCAAGCGCACCGGGCTCTGCCTGCAGGGGGTCCAACAGCCTCCTTACGAGGTCAGGACCAGGCACAAGGACGGAAGCCTGCGCATCCTCGAGATCTTCGAGTCCCCTGCGCGCGGGCCGGACGGAAGCGTCATCGGCGTGGACGGAATCGCGCACGACGTCACGGAGCGCAGGCTCGCCCAAACCGCCCTGACCGAAAGCGAGCAGCGCCTGCGCGCGGTCACGGACTCGGCGCAGGATGCCATCCTGATGATGGGTCACGACGGCCGCATCTCCTTCTGGAATCCAGCGGCGGAGAAGATTTTCGGCTACACCGCGGAGGAGTCCCTGGGCCGCGACCTCCACAACCTCCTTGCGCCCGAACGCTATCACGAGGCGCACCACAAGGCCTTCCCCGCCTTCCAAGCCACGGGACAGGGGGGCTGCGTGGACAAGACCGTCGAGCTGGAGGGGATCCGCAAGGGCGGGACGGAGATCTCGATCGCTCTCTCCCTCTCGGCCGTCAAGCTCAAGGGACGCTGGCAAGCCGTCGGCATCGCGCGCGACATCACCGAGCTCAAGAAGGCTGACCGGAACCGCGCACGGCTGGCGGCCATCGTCGAAAGCTCGTCGGACGCGATCGTGGGAGCGGACCAGGACGGGCTCATCACCAGCTGGAACCTGGGCGCCCAAGCCCTCTTCGGCTACGCCGAAAACGAGGCGCTCGGCGCGTCCCTGGAGATGCTGGCGAAGGATCCAGAGGAGATCCGGCGCAGCCTCCTCCTGGCCCGGGAAGGCGCCCGTCACTACGAGAGCACCCGCTATGCCAAGGACGGCCGCGCCATCGAGGTCTCTGTCGCGGCCAGCCCCATCCACGACGACACGGGCCGGCTCGCGGGCTTCTCCGCCATCTACCACGACATCACGGGAAGGAAGCAGGCCGAGCAGCGCCTCAGCACGCTCTCCCGGGCGCTCGACCAGAGCCCGACCATCGTCGTCATCACGGACGCGAAGGGCGGCATCGAGTTCGTCAACCCCAGGTTCACTGAGGTCACGGGCTACTCCTTCGACGAGGCGGTGGGCCGCAACCCCAGATTCCTGAAATCCGGCGAGACCCCGCCGGAGGAGTACCGCCGCCTCTGGGAGGCCATCATGGCCGGCGGCGTCTGGAAAGGGGAGTTGCACAACAAACGCAAGGACGGCACGCTCTACTGGGAGCGCGCCTCCATCTCCGCGGTCCGGGACGCCTCGGGCGCGCTCATCGGTTTCCTCGGCATCAAGGAGGACATCACGGCGCACAAGGAGATGCGCGAGGAGCTCAGGCAGGCCCAGAAGATGGAGTCCATCGGCAGGCTGGCCGGCGGGGTGGCTCACGACTTCAACAACCTGCTCACGGCCATCAAGGGCTACGCCGAGCTCCTGCGCGACAGCATCCCCAAGGCCGACCCCAGGAGCGACGACGTCCTCGAGGTCCTTTCAGCCACGGACCGTGCCTCTGCCCTGACGCGTCAGCTCCTGGCCTTCAGCAGGCGGCAGGTCCTCTCCCCGCAGATCCTTGACCTCAACGCCGCTGTGGCGGACGTCTCGAAGATGCTCCGGCGCCTCATCGGCGAGAACATCCGGCTCGAGACGCGGCTGGCGGACGCCCCCTGCATGGTCAAGGTCGACGCGGGCCAGCTCGACCAGGTCCTGCTGAACCTCGCGGTCAACAGCCGGGACGCCATGCCCACGGGAGGGATCCTGACCATCACGAGCGAGGTGGTAACGCCGTCCCCGGAGTTCTTCAGGGACCGGACTGGCCTGCAGCCCGGGCCCATGGCGGTCTTGAGCGTCTCGGACACGGGAACCGGCATGAATGAGGAGGTCCGCAGACATGCCTTCGAGCCGTTCTTCACCACCAAGGAGCGCGGCAAGGGCACGGGCCTTGGCCTGGCCACGGTCTACGGCATCATCAAACAGAGCGGCGGCGACATCGTGCTGCGCAGTTTGCCAGGGCAGGGCACGACCTTCCTGATCTATCTCCCGCAAGTCAGCTCCGCACAAGACGCTACGGAGAAGGAGAAGGAGAAGGAGAAGGAGAAGGAGGCTGGCCCGAGCAGGCATGAGACCGTGCTCTTTGTGGAGGACGAAGAGGTCCTCCGCAGGCTCGGGGAGCGCTCGCTCGCTACCCACGGCTATTCGGTCCTTACAGCGGCCAATGGTGCCGAGGCCATAGCGCTGCTGAAAAGCCGCGGCAGGCCCGTGGATCTGTTGGTCACGGACGTGGTCATGCCAGGCATGAACGGCAGGGAACTCGCCAAGAAAGTCTGGGCCATGAAGCTCTGCAGGAGGACGCTCTACATCTCAGGCTATACGGACGACGCCGTTGGCCTGCACGGCATCCTTGAGGAGGACCTGGCTTTCCTGGGAAAGCCCTTCAATCCGACGGGCCTCCTGCGCAAGGTCCGGGAGGTCCTCGACGGCCCGGAGGACAAGGCCAAGGCCTGACCGGCAGGCGCAGGACGAAGCAGGCCCCTCCTCCGGCAGGATGTTCCACGGAAAGCGTCCCTCCGTTCTTGAGGGCTGTCCGCCTGCAGAGGCTCAGCCCCAGGCCCGTTCCCCCCATGTCCGCCTTGGAGGTGCAAAATGGAGCGAAGAGGGTTTCGATTTTCTCCTCGGGAATGCCCGGCCCGTCGTCCTGGACCCAGGCCTCGACGAAGGGACCGGGCCCGCTCCTGGTGCGGGCTCCGATGACGATGACGCCGCCGGTCAGCAGGGCGTCCCGGGCATTCCACAGGAGGTTCTGGAACAGCCTCATGAGATCCAGGCTGTCGCCCGAGACCAGGGGCAGTCCTTCCGGGACCTCGAGACGGATCGCGATGCCCCGGTCGCCCAGTCCGGGCCTGCAGAGCTCCGCGGCGGACTCCGCTGCCTCCTTGAGCGAACATGCCCCTCTCTCGCGGCCCCCAGATCGCGCGCGATCGAGGACCGATGCCACGATCTCCTGGCAGTGTCTGGCCGCGCGCCTGATGCGCTCGAAGTCCCGGTGGAAGGCCTCGGCCCCTTCCTGACCTGCGAGGAGCTCGAGGGTCGCGTTGATGACCAGGAGCGGGGTCTTGAGATCATGCGCCACGCCTGCCGCGGCCATGCCGACCTCGGCGAGGGCCGCCCGGCCGTCCTCGTCGCGCAGGCCTGCCTCGAGTCTCGTCTCCAGGCGCAGGACCTTTTCGCGCTGAGCCGAGGCTTTGGCCGCGGCACCGCGCTGACGCTCCACGAGCCGGCTCGTGGTCGCGGCCGCGAAGACCAGGACCCCGCTCTTCAATCCCAGGGAGAAGAGCTCCCCATGCCCCCCGACAGCGGACAGCACGAGATGATAGGCCGCGTTGAAGGCCACGGCTCCGGCCGCGACCCAGAGCGCGGGCCTGCGCTCGAGCAGCATGCAGGCCGTGGTGATGGGCAGGAGGTAGAGGGTCCACAGGTTGGATTCCGCGCCCCCGGAATAGGCCACGACCGCGGTGACCGCAGCCGCGTTGGCCAGGATGACGGCCGCGGACAGCAGGGGCCTGTCCGGCAGACGGCGCAGGCAGATCCCGGCCGCGAGGTTGAGCCCCATCATGGCGAGAAGAAGGATGAGGGCGTGGGGGTAGACCATGTGCGGATTGTCCCTCCAAAGGAAGGCGGAAACGACCAGGAAGATGCTGAAGACCGCGTCATAACGCGGAGTCCAGGACAGGCTCGGCTCATCCTCATGTTCCATGGCCCCTCCTCTCATGCGCCCCATACCAGAAGGATGCCTTCCTCTGATTGAGGACAGCTTGTCGGAGGATTAATTCCGGGTTAAGCGGGGAGCCCTTGGAGGCCCGGTTTCCGGCATGCCGGATTAAGCCGGACATAGCGGCCCGCTAAGGCCTGCTTCAAGCCTCCGCGCTATGCTGATGGTATGACGAACAGGAAGCCGACATCCGGGCGCGTCGCGGCCATGATGCCCCTGCTCCTGTCAGGCCTGAGCCTGTGCAGCCTCCCCTTGAGCTCGGCCGCTCAACGGCCCGAGCCTCCCAGGATCGCGGTCCTGCCCTTCCTGCCTGCGGATGCCTCCCCCCCAGCGGAGGGCTGGAGCGTGGCGGTCAAGTTCATGGCCAGGATCGAGGAAAAGGGCCCTCTGGTCTCGGTCGATTGGCGCTCCCTCGCTTCCCTTATGGAGGAACGCGGATTGGACAAGACGCGGCTCCGGGACCCTTCCACGCTCGCCGCCATCGGCCGCGCCCTGCGGGTCGAGGCCGTGGTCTCGGGCTCGTTCGTGTCCTCAGGAGGCGATTCCCTGGCCAGGCCGGTCCTGGTCCTGACCGCGACCGGCGAGCCCCGCCAAGGGCCCGAGTTCCGCGTGCCGCGGGACGTGTCTGTCCCTGCCCCGCGGCTCTTCGTGGACCCGCCGGCCATCCCCCTGGAGGAGCTCCCGGAACTCCGGGACGCGGTGGTGGATTACCACCCTTGCATGAACGCCAGTCTTCTCATCGATGAGCTCGAAGCCAGCATCCTCGACCTCAAGGCGCGCTACTGGGCGAGCCAGCTCTCGAAAGGGGTCAACATGTCGGCCATCAAGTTCAACCCGGGCTCGACCATCACGGACCCGGACCTCAAGCGGGAGTTCTACGCCAGGATCAAGGCATGGACCCGGCAGAAGGACATCCCCGAGCTCTCCCCCACGGAGATCAAGGAGTTCGCCGAGGCGGACGAAGAGGCCATCCGCCTCGCGCGCCTCTGCGGCATCCTCTAGGTATAAATACGACGCTACACGGGCCCGTCCTTTTGGCTAGAATGGCGAGCACCTTGGACCATCCCGGGATCGGAGCTGTCAGCACCCCAAAGACCGGCTGGGGCTCCCTGGCCGCCGGCATCTGCGCCGCGACCGCACTCGCGTGCGGCGGCCTCTTCCTCCAGGAGACCCGCTCTGCCAAAGGCGCCCGGTTCAACGACCTGGCCGCCATCGGAAAGCTCAAGGCCGAGACCCTCGTCCAGTGGCGGAGCGAACGGCTGACCGACGCCCGCCTCAACGCGTCGGGCCTCGTCAGGCATCATGCCATCGCGTGGCTCCGCTCCGGCCGACCGTCCGACAATGCCCCCCTCCTGGCCCGCATGCGGTTGTTCCAGGAGCAGGAGGGGTATCAGAACATGGTCCTCGCCGCCCCGGACGGGAGGGTCCTGCTGTCCCTGGACCACCGCATGGCCAGCCTGGAGCCCGCGTCCAGGACGCTGGTGTCCGCCGTGGTCTTGGCCCGCTCAGCCAGCCTCGGGGACCTCTTCGCCTGCTCCGCCTGCAGGAGCGCCCACATGGACGCGGCAGCGCCCGTCCTTGACGATTCCGGCCGGCCCGTTGCCGTGCTCCTCCTGAGGTCCGACCCCGCGAAGGTCCTCTTCCCGCTCATCGGGTCCTGGCCCCTGCCGAGCAGGACCGGGGAAGTGGTCCTGGTCCGCAGAGAAGGCGGAGACGCCGTGTTCCTCAATCCCCTCAGACGCCTTTCCGACGCTCCGCTGACGACGAGGATCCCCCTTTCGGAGACATCCGTGCCAGCCGTCCAAGCCGTCCTGGGAAGGACCGCCCGGTTCGAGGGCTCCGATTACCGCGGGGAGCCGGTCATGGCCGACCTGCAGCCGGTCCCGGGGTCGCCCTGGTTCCTGGTGACCAAGCAGGACCAGGCGGAGCTCCTCGCCGAGGCCCGCCGGCGGGGCGCCGCCATCGCGGGAGGCGGCCTGCTCTTCCTTCTTTTTTCCGGAGCCCTGCTCGCCACGTTCTACTACCGCCGCGAGCAGCAGCTCCACGAGGCGCTCTGGCGCTCGGACCGCGCCCGGCGCAGCGCCGAGGAGGTGCGGCGCGCCACCTTCTACGGCATCGGCGACGGGGTCATCTCCTGCGACAAGGACGGCCTGGTCAATCTCATGAACCCCGTGGCCGAGGCCCTGACAGGCTGGAAGGAGGCCGACGCCTCGGGCAAGCCCCTCCAGCAGGTCTTCCGCATCGTCAACGAGTTCACGCGCGCGGTCATCGACAACCCGGTCCAGGTCGTGCTCCGCAAGGGCACGGTCGTGGGCCTGGCCAACCACACGATGCTCATCGCCAAGGACGGGACCGAGCGGCCCATCGCGGACAGCGGCGCGCCGATCTACGACCGGAGCGGGACCGTCATCGGCGTGGTGCTGGTGTTCCGCGACCAGAGCGATGAGCGGGCCGCGCAGAACAAGCTCGCCGAGAGCGAGACGCGCTACCGCACGCTCTTCTCCTGCGCCAAGGACGGCATCGCCCTGGCCGACGCCGAGACCGGCGTCCTTGTGGACTGCAACGAGGCCCTGGCTTCCCTGGTGCGGCGCGGCAGAGACGACCTCATCGGCAAGCCCCACTCCACACTCCACCCGGCCGCCAATGTCCGCAACGGCGTGTCCGGCACCTTCAGGGCCCATCGCGCCGAAGGCGCGGTCGCGACCTCGGAAGACGTCCTCCTCGCCAGCGACGGCACGCTCGTGCCCGTTGAGATCGCGGCCTCGCACGTCCGCCTCAACGGCCGCGACCACCTCCTGGGCGTGTTCCGCGACCTTTCCGGCCGCAAGAAGGCCGAGGAGGAGAACCGCCGGCTCTCCCTGGCGCTGTCCCAGAGCCCGACCCCGATCATCCTGACCGATGCCCGTGGAGACATCGAGTACGTCAACCTCAAGTTCACCGAGGTCACCGGCTACGCTTCGGCTGAGATCCTAGGGAAGAACCCGCGCTTCCTGAAGTCCGGGGAGACCCCGCCGGAGGAGTACCGGCTGCTCTGGGAGGCCATCACCTCGGGCAGGGAGTGGCGCGGCGTGTTCCGCAACAAGAGGAAGGACGGCAGCCTCTACTGGGAGAAGACCGCCATCGCCCCGGTCCATGACGCCTCAGGCGCCATCAGCCACTTCATGGCGTTCAAGGAGGATATCACGGCCCAGCGGGCGCTGGAAGAACAGCTCCGCCAGTCCCAGAAGATGGAGTCCATCGGCCGCCTGGCGGGCGGCGTGGCGCACGACTTCAACAACCTGCTCACCGCCATCATCGGCTACGGCCGGTTCGTGCTTGACGCGCTCGGCCAAGACGACCCGAAGGCCGATGACGTCCGGGAGGTGCTCTCGGCCGCGGAGCGGGCCGCGGCCCTGACCCGGCACCTGCTGGCCTTCAGCAGGAGGCAGGTCCTCTGCCCCGTGGTCATGGACATCAACGGCGCCGTGGGCCGCTCCGCCAAGATGCTCCGCCGGATCATCGGCGAGAACATCCGCATCGAGACCCGCCTGGGCGCGGCGCCCTGCCTGGTCAAGGTCGACGCGGTGCAGATGGACCAGGTGCTCATGAACCTGGCGGTCAACGCCCGCGACGCCATGCCCGGGGGCGGGACCCTGACGATCGCGACCGAGGTCGTCCGCCCCCCCGAGGACTTCTTCACGGACAAGGCGGACCTCGAAGCCGGTCCCCTGGTCCACCTCTCGGTCTCCGACACCGGCACCGGCATGGATGCTTCGGCGCTCGCCCACCTCTTCGAGCCCTTCTTCACGACCAAGGAGCGCGGCAAGGGCACCGGCCTTGGGCTGGCCACGGTGCACGGCATCGTCAAGCAGAGCGGCGGCGAGATCGCGGTGGAGAGCTCTCCAGGCAAGGGGACCGCGTTCTCCCTATACTTCCCCCTGGTCCCGGAGCATGAGGCCGCCCGGACAGAGGACCTCTCGCCTGTCCCGGCCCAGGGCAGGGAGACCATCCTCCTGGTCGAGGACGAGGCCTCGGTGATGCGCCTGGGCACGAAGATCTTGGCCGGCCTCGGCTACGCCGTGCTCTCCGCCGCGGACGGGCCTTCCGCCCTCGCCGTCATGAGGGAGCGCGGGGCGGACATCGCCCTCCTTGTCACGGACGTCGTCATGCCAGGCCTCAACGGCCGCGACCTGGCGCGCCAGGCTGCCAACCTGCGGCCGGGCCTCAAGGTCCTCTACATGTCCGGCCACC
Source organism: Elusimicrobiota bacterium (assembly GCA_041662295.1). Taxonomy (GTDB): domain Bacteria; phylum Elusimicrobiota; class Elusimicrobia; order UBA1565; family UBA9628; genus JACQWX01. The sequence continues at coordinate 14,482 of JBAZSR010000089.1, forward strand.
CGGATGACGCCATCGTGGAACACGGGGTGCTGGAGCCGGGCCTGGCGTTCCTCTATAAGCCGTTCACTGGGCATGGCCTCGCCCTGAAGGTGCGCACCGTGCTCGACGGCCCCCCTGACGCTGCCAGGGCCTGAACTTCCCCGGCCCCCCCTCCCCCCCCCCCCCC
>JBAZSR010000090.1:0-8124 GCA_041662295.1 Elusimicrobiota bacterium
GGTCTTGGCCCAGGCGTTGGGCGCGTTGACCCGCTGGATGCCCCAGGGGATCTCTTCCTTAGTGACGCCAGGAGGCAGGTCCGGCAGGGTCACCGGCCGGGCCGCCCTCATCTGAGGCAGGGAGGCCATGACCTCGCCGAAGGCGGGCAGGGGCACGGCGGAGAAGGGGACCATCTCGCTGCTCAGCCAGTTGCGCTCCTCGTTCTCCTCGATGGCTGACACGCCCGACTCCAGGGAAGCGGCGAGCGTCATATCCGACATGGTCCGAAAGCCCGCGGGCTCGGCCAGGACCGCTTCGATCTCGGGAAGGGCTTCCACGAACCGGAGCCCCATGCGCTTCAAGGCCGCGTCGCGGGCGCTGGCGCTGACCTCGGGCTTGAAGCCCACGATGACCTGCTTGGCGTTGGCGACGCCGGACTGAGCGAGCAGCATCGCGGCGAGCGCCGCGGTCGCGAAGATCTTCATGACTCCTCCTGGTGTTTTCATCTAGGTCCTTAAGTCACCACTAATATGGGTCCAGGGCCCATTTTGCGCATGGGGCCTAAGGCCCAGATTTTCCCGGGACCTTTTGCCCCATCGAGTCCTACAAAAGGCCTAGACGCAGGAGAGACCCTCGTCGGAGCGGCCGGCCAACAGCGGAAAAGTCGACGAACCGGGGCAGGGACATCCGTCAGCGGCGGCTTGATCCAGGTCAATCGCCTGAGGGTTGACCTCGATCAACACCTGCCAGGTCGGGCAGCCCGGTCAGACGCCCGCGGACGACATCTTCCCAAGCGCTTCGGCCCTGCGGTCCGGGGAGAGGAAGGAGCCCTCCACAGCCATGCGGCCGATGGCGGACAGGTCTCCCAGCGAGAGGCCCATGCGCTCGACCGCCAGGAGATATTCCTTGTTGAGGTCCGTGTCGAGGATCTCCGGGTCGTCGGCGCCGATCGAGACCCGCGCCCCGGCCCTGAAGAAGGCCGGCAGGGGATGATCCTCCAGGGACCCGACGGCGTGCGTGAGATAGTTGCTCCAGGGATTGGTCTCAATGAGCACGCCTTCGGCCTTGATGCGCTCAAGGAGCCGGCCCGTGGGATCGGCGGCCGCGGCCACGCCGTGGCCGATGCGGCGGGGCTTGAGGCAGTCGAGGGTCTCGGCCACCATCCCGGCCCCCCCTTCCTCGCCGGAGTGCACGGTCAGCGGGATGCCGGCCGCCGCGAGCCTGGCGGCCAGCCCCCGGTAGAGGGACGCGGGATAGGCGGACTCGGAGTCCGCGAAGTCGAAGCCCGCCACCAGGCCCCGGTGCTTCACGGCGAAGTCCACGGTCCTCTCGGCCGAGGCCAGGCCGTAGCTGCGGGAGGCGATGAGGATGACGCCGCAGACCAGGCCGTGGCGCTTCTCGTAGGCCGCGAGCGTCCCGGCCACCACGGCCAGGCCCTGCCCCCAATCGAGCCCCGAGCCTCCGAGCATGAAGTCCGGGCTGTAGCGCGCCTCGAGGAGGACCACGTTCTCCTTGAGCCGGGCGTGCTCGAGCATCCCGAAGACGACCTCCTCCACGGCCTCGAGGGAGACGAAGACCGACTGGGCGATCCGGAACATCGCGAGCACGTCGTCGAGGCACGCCATGGGCGCCTTGAGCTTGACGCGCCCTTCGAGCTCGACCGGGTCGAAGGTCGGAAGGGACAGGCCGTGCCTGCGGGCCAGCCGGACGATGGTCTCGGCCGACACGCAGCCCTCGACGTGCCGGTGGAGCTCGGCCTTGGGCATGGACGCCACGGCCCTTGCGAGCCCCGCACCGGACAGGCCGGGGCCGGCCTTCTGCGGGGTCGTGCCGGACATGGCGCTGATTGTAGGAAATAAGGCATCATCGGGGCATGCTCCGATGGCTGGATGTCGGGACGCGTCTGCTGTGGCTCACCCCCCTCACGGCCGCCCTGGGCTTCCACGGATTCCGGCTGTTGAGCTATATGTTCAAGCATCCAGGGGTGGCCGCGTCCAACCCCTTGCGGACCAGCGTCGAGCTCGCCTTCCTTGCTGGAGCCGCCTGGTGGATTCTCCAGCGCTGGCGCTTCACCGTCTCCATCGCCCAGGGCGAGACTCCGGTCTCCAAGACCTGGGCGCTCGTCCGACTGGCCGTTGTCGCGGCCCTGGCCGGGGTCCTCGTCTTCTTCGTGCTGCCCCAGGCCCGGGAAGTCCAGCTCCTGTACGGCGAGGTCCAGAACAGGGACGGCCTGCGGCTGCTGCGCAAGTGCCTGCAGCAGCACCACTTGATCAACGGCCGTCTCCCGGACGACCCCAGGGTCCTCACCCGCGACCCCAAGTTCGGCCTGCCGCGGATCCCGGCCCTCTGGGACACGCCGTGGGCATGGTTCCCCCATCCTCCATCGTCGGACATATCCATCCGCTACACGCCGGCGGCCGAGGACAGCGGCAAGTGGACCTACATCCACCCCACAGCCAAGGACATGGCCGGCCGCCTGTTCGTGGACTGCACGCACACGGATTCCATCGGCACGAGCTGGACCTCCTACTGAGCCGCGGACCGCTCCCATCGGAGCGAATCCTCCGGCCCCTGGCGCCATCTAAAGGAAAAGGCAGCCATGACATGCAAGAACGACGAACTCTGGAAGGTCTTCACGGGCCTTGCCCTGGCAGCCCTCATGCTTCATCCCATCAACGCCGCGGGGCAAGGGAGGTCCGACAAGGACATGAGACGCTACGAGAAGCCGGGAAACGAGGAACTCAAGCGCCGCCTCACCCAGCTACAGTACGAGGTCACCCAGAACGGCGCCACGGAACCGCCCTTCCGCAACGAGTTTCACGACCACGGCGCCCCCGGGATCTACGTGGACGTGGTCACGGGCGAGCCGCTGTTCAGCTCAGCCGACAAGTTCGACGCGGGATGCGGCTGGCCGAGCTTCACGAAGCCGCTCGAGCCCGGGAACATCGCAGAAAGGGAGGACCGCAAGCTCTTCATGTCCCGCACCGAGGTGCGCTCCAGCCACGGCGACTCTCACCTGGGACACGTGTTCCAGGACGGCCCAGGGCCCACGGGCCTGCGCTACTGCATCAACTCAGCGGCACTGAGGTTCGTGCCAGCGGAACGGCTGAAGGAGGAAGGCTACGCCGACTACGCTGGGCTCTTCTCCATGGCGAGCGGCGCGCCCGCAGGCAAGAGGGGCGCTTCTTCGGACCTTGAGACCGCGACGCTGGCGGGAGGCTGCTTCTGGGGCGTGGAGGAGCTCCTCCGCAAGCTCCCGGGCGTGGCCGAGGTCGAGGTCGGCTACACCGGAGGCAGCGTGAAAAACGCGACCTACGAGCAGGTCAAGACCGGCGCCACGGGCCACGCAGAGGCGGTTCGGGTCCGGTTCGACCCCAGGAAGCTGAGCTACGAGGAGCTCCTGGTCTATTTCTTCCGCCTGCACGACCCCACGACCAGGGACCGGCAGGGCAACGACGCGGGCACGCAGTACAGGAGCGCGGTCTTCTACCACTCCGAGGCCCAGCGCAAGACCGCCATCGCGGTCCGGGACCGGGTGGACCGCTCCGGCAAGTGGAAGCGGCCCCTGACGACCCAGGTCGTCGCGGCCGGCGAGTTCTGGCCGGCCGAGGACGACCACCAGGACTACCTCCAGAAGCACCCCGGCGGCTACACCTGCCACTACCTCAGGGACTGAATCCGGGCCCGACCCAGGCCTATCTCCGGCAGACGATCAGGTAGTTCGCGGTGGAGTTGTAGGTGACCGAGGACCAGGCCGAATTGTGGGTGAAGCAGGTCCCGACCCCGACCCTTCCGCCGCCCACGGCGAAGAAGGCGTCCCCCAGGGTCCTGAGCCTCTGGTAGACGCCAGCCGGAGAAGGGTAATAGGACGTCACGGTCAAGGTCTCGGCGATGGCGCCATAGGCCAGGAAGACGCAGAGGCCCGCGACGATGCCTCCGATGACCCTCCCCCTGGACAACCTGACGTGGATATCGCGATTCATGTACCCTCTTCGGAAAGGTCCCCGGAAGTGAACGCCCGACTGGAATAATGATAGCATGTTCGCCTGAAAGCCGCGCGAATCAACGACCAACAGGAGGGTTGAGATGCCGGGCAGCGGAGCCGCGTTCGCCGTCGTGGAGATCCTCGTCTTCCTCGCCGCGGTCGGGGTTTTCCTGTACAACGTCTGGCGGAAGATCCTGCTCGTCCGCCAGGGCAAGCCCGAGTGGGAGCCCCGCCTCGAGCAGGTCCCGGCCCGCCTGGTCGACGTGGCCCTCGAGGTCTTCGGGCACCGGCGCCTCCTGCGCTACCCCTACGGCGGCCCCATGCACCTGGGGATCTTCTGGGGCTTCGTCGTGCTTTTCATCTCCGTGCTCAACTTCTTCTGGGAGGGGCTGACGGGCTCTCCCCTGCCCCTGACGGACGGGCGCCTCTGGTATCACCTGTCCATGAACCTCTTCTACGCCGTGGTGCTCGCCGCCGTGGGCATGGCAGCGTACCGCAGGCTGGTCACGAAGCCCAAGAACCTCCAGCTGACCGGCGAGGCTCTCGTCATCCTGGCGCTCATCGCCGGAGTCATCGTCACGGACATCATGCTCGACGGCGCCAAGATCGCGCGGAGGGGAGAGCCCGCGCCCGGCGCGTTCCTCGGGCTCCCCATGGCAGCCGCCTGGCGTTCCCTGAGCACGAGCCCATCCTGCCCCGACCTGGCCTACGCCGGGAGTTGGTGGCTCCACGCCGCGGTCCTGCTGGGCTTCCTGAACCTGCTTCCGTTCTCCAAGCACCTGCACATCATGTTCGCGCCCTTCAACGTCTTCCTGCGCAGCAGGGCGCCCAAAGGGGCGCTCCAGCCCATCCCGGGCATCGAGGAGCGCGAGTCCTGGGGGGCCCACACCCTGCCCGAGCTCTCCTGGAAGATGCTCCTCGACGGCCTGACCTGCACCGAATGCGGCCGCTGCGATGACTGGTGCCCGGCCAACCAGACGGGCAAACCTCTCTCCCCGAAGAAGCTCCACCTCGACATCAAGACCCTGCTGGCCAAGGAAGGCCTGCCCCCGGCCGGGGCCGAGCGCGCGCCGGTCCTCTCCAAGGCGTGGACCTCCACGGAGGAGGTCTGGGCCTGCACGACCTGCCGCTCCTGCGAGACCGAGTGCCCGGTCGGCAACGAGCACATCGAGAAGATCGTGGAGTACCGGCGGCACCTCGTGCTCACCCAGGGCTCCATCGCGCGCCAGCCCCAGGTCGCGCTCGAGAATATGGAGAAGCACTCCAACCCCTGGGGCCTCGACGCCGCGGGCCGGATGGATTGGGCCAAGGAGCTGAGCCTTCCAGTCTACGGCCAGGGCGCCAAGGCCGAGTGGTGCTGGTTCGTGGGCTGCGCCGGCGCCTTCGACAGCCGCAACCAGAAGGTCGCCCGCGACCTCGCGGCCCTGCTCAAGGCCGCGGGGGTGAGCTTCGCGGTCCTCGGGACCGAGGAGGGCTGCTGCGGCGACTCCGCCCGGCGCCTGGGCAACGAGTACCTCTTCAAGACCCTGGCCGAGGCCAACATCGAGACTTTCAGGAAGCACGGCATCACCAAGGTCTTCACCGCCTGCCCGCACGGGTTCAACACCCTCAAGAACGAGTACCCCCAGTTCGGCTACGCGTTCACGGAGGTCCTGCACCACTCCCAGCTCATCGCCCGGCTCCTGGCCGAGGGCCGGCTGAAGATGAAGGGCGGGGCGGCGCGCTCCGCGGTCTTCCACGACTCCTGCTACCTCGGCCGCCACAACGACGTGTACGACGACCCCGCCGGGTCCTGTCCGCGGTGCCGGGCCTCTCCCTCTCGGAGCTCGGGCGCTCGGGCGACCGCTCGTTCTGCTGCGGGGCCGGGGGAGGCCTCATGTGGGCCGAGGAGCACGGCGAGCGCGTCAACCACGACCGCTCCCGGGAAGCCCTCCTGGCCCTAGGAGGCCTGGCCCTTGGAGGCCAGGTCCCCGGAGGGCCTCCGTCCTCCTCTCCCGAAGGGGGCGGGGGCGTCGTGGCCACGGCCTGCCCCTTCTGCCTGACCATGCTCTCCGACGGCATCAACGACCTCACCGGCGGCAAGGGCCCCAAGGCCGAGGACATCGCCACCCTGGTGGCGGAACGGCTTTCAGTGGTAGCTCCGTTGCATATGTAATAATCCAAGGGGACCGCCACCGAGGCCAGGTCCCCGGGCTGGAGTCCAATATGAACACCGGAGTGCGCTCCATGAACCAGAAGACGACCAAAGTGAAGGAGAAGCTCAAGCCGTTCCTCCTGCCAGCCTACTGCAAGGGCTGCGGAAGGTGCATCGCCGCGTGCGCCAAGGGCTGCATCACCCCGGGCTCCAAGATCAACCCCCACACCGGGCTCGTCCCGGTCGACCTGAACCTCGAAGCATGCACGAGCTGCGGTCTCTGCGTCATCGCCTGTCCCGAGCCCTACGGCATCCGGCTGGCGCTCGCGGAGGGAACCGAGGGCGTGCAGGGCGACTTCGTCCTCGAGGACCCGGCGAAGCTCTTCGGAGCCCGCCCCTCCACCGCGCCCAAGCCCGAAGCGGTGGCGGACCAGGTCATCCCGCTGCCCGAGTGCGAGCCTCTCGTGACCAAGGGCACCTACGCCTCGGCCATCGGCGCCATCCTCGCCGGGTGCCGGCACGTCTACGGCTACCCCATCACCCCCTCGACCGAGGGCGCCGAGCTCATGGCGAAGTACCAGCCCCTGCTCGACGGCGTGTTCTTCCAGGCGGTCAGCGAGGTCGCCACCGTCAACTTCATGTACGGCACCGGAGGCGCGGGCCTGCCCTGCATCACCTACACCTCCTCCCCGGGCTTCAGCCTCATGCTCGAGGGCATCTCCTACATGATCGGCTCCGAGGTCCCCGCGGTCTTCGTCAACGTCATGCGCGGAGGTCCCGGCCTGGGCAACATCGCCCCGGAGCAGGCCGACATCAAGCTCATGTGCCGGGGGCTCGGGCACGGCAACACCTTCTGCATCACGCTCGCGCCCTCGACCCCGCAGGAGATGCTCGACCTCACCATGAAGGCCTTCGAGCTCTCCTTCAAGTACCGCAACCCCGTGCTCATCGCCGCGGACGGCTACCTCGGCCAGATGACCGGCATGGTGCGCCTGCCCAAGAGCATGCGCAAGCCCGGCATCCCGACCTGGGGAGTGTACGGCGACCGCAACCACCGCGGCAACCTCATCTGCTCGATCTGCCTCAGCGAGCTCGACCTGGAGAAGCACAACCGGCACCTCAACGCCAAGTACGAGGCCATGCGCAAAAACGAGCAGCTCGCGGACCTCTACCAGTGCGAGGATGCGGAGATCCTGCTCGTGGCGTCGAACACCCCATCGCGCATGGCCAAGGGCGCGGTCGCGGCCCTGCGCTCGCAGTGGGTCAAGGCGGGCCTGTTCCGGCCCATCACCCTGTGGCCCTTCCCGGTGGACTACCTCAAGCCCCTGCTCAAGAAGATCAAGCACATCGTGGTCGTGGAGGCCTCGGCCGGCCAGCTCGAGGACGAGATGCGGCTGGCCTTCAGCAAGGCCGACATCCGGGACTACCCTCCCATCCACCACGTCCAGCGCATGGGCGGCGTCCTGCCCCAGCAGTCCGAGATCGTCGAAAAAGTCCTCTCCCTGAAGGAGGTTAGGCCATGACCATCGGTTCCTTCTACACCAAGTTCGACCGCCACGCCGAAGGCGCCGGCATCAAGGGCAACAGCACGCACTACTGCCCCGGGTGCGGCCACGGCTTGGCGCACAAGTACCTCGCGGAGGCCATCGACGAGCTCGGGGTCCAGGACCGCACCGTGGCGGTCTCGCCCGTGGGCTGCAGCGTGTTCATGTACTACTATCTGGACGTGGGCAACACCCAGGCCGCGCACGGCCGGGCCCCGGCCGTCGCGCTCGGGCACAAGCTGGCCAACCCCGAGAGCATCGTGGTCAGCTACCAGGGAGACGGCGACCTGGCCTCCATCGGCCTGGCCGAGATCGTCTCCACGGCCCAGGCCGGCATCCCCGTGACCGTGATCTTCATCAACAACGCCATCTACGGCATGACGGGCGGGCAGATGGCGCCGACCACGCTCATGGGCATGAAGACGAGCACGAGCCCCCACGGCCGCTCCCCGATGACCGGCCAGCCCATGAAAGTCGCGGA
>JBAZSR010000090.1:8134-14580 GCA_041662295.1 Elusimicrobiota bacterium
TCGACGGCTCCGTCTACGTGGAACGGGTGGCCCTCTTCAACGCCAAGGAGCGGATGCGCGCCAAGGCCGCCATCAAGAAGGCCCTCTCCCTCCAGGTCGAGGGCAAGGGCTTCACGCTCGTCGAGGTCCTCGCCGAGTGCCCGACCCACCTCAAGCTCTCCCCGCTCGACAGCATCAAGTGGCTCCAGGAGAAGATGCTCCCGGTCTTCCCCCTCGGCGTCAAGAAGGACGTCCAGCCCGCCGAGACCTTCAAGACCTTCACCCCGACCTTCGACCAGAAGAAGGTGACCGAGATCGTGACGGGCGGGCACTCCGGCAAGGCGCCGACCTTCTGCCGCAAGTTCCCGGACCACATCGCGCCCAAGGACGTGGCATTGAAGCTCGCGGGGTCGGGCGGCGACGGAGCCCAGACCGCGGCGCTGCTCATCACCCGGGCCGGCATCAACGAGGGCTATGACGCGACCCACATCCCGAGCTACGGGCCCGAGTCGCGCGGCGGCACCTCCTACGCGGACGTCCACATCGCGGACGGCGAGGTCCTCTCCCCCGCCTCCCCGGCGCCCCACGTGCTGATCGCGTTCAACCAGCCGAGCCTCGAGAAGTTCGGGCCCACGGTCCAGCCGGGCGGGACCATCCTCTACGACAGCTCCGTGGTCTCGGGCCGGCCGACCTTCGAGGGCAAGAAGGTCTTCGGCGTCCCCTTCGCCCAGATCGCCAAGGACCTCGGCAAGCTCGTGGTCAAGAACATCGTGGCCCTGGGAGCCCTCCAGGCCGCGACCGAGATCCTTCCCAAGGACTCCTTCCTCACCGCGGTGCGCATGGAGCTCAAGAGCAAGGCCGCGCTCATCCCGCTCAACGAGAAGGCCTTCGAGGCCGGCGTCAAGGCGGTCAAGGGCTAGCCCTCCTCTCCCGCCCCGTCCGGGCGCCCGGACGAGGCGGGAGCCCCCTTCCCGTGCCTTTTGTCACGTCGCATCGGCAGACGACGACCGGCATAATTAATATGGTAGGCTCTCTGGCCAAGCTGGCATTGCCGCATCGACATCTTTACCCTGCATAACGGCAAGACAGGGGGGTGGAGACATGAGAGCCTCAAGGAAGCTGTCGTCCGGGTTCACGCTCATCGAGCTGATGATCGTCGTCTCGATCATCGGCATCCTCGCGGCCATCGCCGTGCCCAAGTTCGCGGACCTCATCCGCAAGGCGCAGGAGGGCAAGACCAAGGGCAGTCTCGGCGCGGTGCGCTCGGCCCTCTCCATCTACTACTCCGACATGGAAGGCCACTTCCCCTCCAGCCTCGAATCCCTGACGATCGCCGGCAAGTATCTCATCACCGTGCCCAAGGTCATGGCCGCCGGATTCCACCCCGAAACCAGCACGGTCTACGACAACACGAGCGACGGCTGCAACATGCTCTACACCAACGACAAGGGCGGGCTCGCCTACTGGAGCGCGGACAAGGCCTCCTGCCCCGGCCCCGGCTTCGGGGGCCAGCGCGAGCGCAGCCAGGGCGAGGTTTGGATCAGCTGCGTCCACACGGACATGCGCGGGACCTTCTGGACGGAGTACTGAACAGCGCCTCAAGGAGGCAAGGATCATGAGCAAGGACGACCACCACCTGCGCAACGGCATGTCGAAGGAGTGCATCGAGCAGTCCTTCGAGGAACGGCGCACCTTCTCCCTGGCGAAGGACGAGTACACCGCCACCCCGCACGACAACTTCATGACCCTCGCCCTGACCATCCGGGACCGGATGATCGAGCGGTGGATCGAGACCCAGCAGCGCTACCACAAGAAGAACGTGAAGCGCGTCTACTACCTCTCCATGGAGTTCCTCATCGGCCGGCTCCTCATGCACGGCATCCAGAACCTCGGCATCGAGGCCGAGGCCCGGGCGGCCCTCAAGTCCTACGGGATCAACCTCGACATGGTCCTGGAGATGGAGCCGGACGCCGGCTTGGGCAACGGAGGCCTGGGGCGCCTGGCGGCCTGCTTCATGGACTCCATGGCGACCCTGGGCATCCCCGCGGTCGGCTACGGGATCATGTACGACTTCGGCATCTTCCAGCAGAAGATCGTCAACGGCTTCCAGGTCGAGGCGCCCGACCACTGGCGCAAGCTGGGGACGCCCTGGGCCATCGAGCGGCCCGAGTACCAGATCCGCGTGCGCTTCGGCGGCCGGACCCAGCACCTCCGCGAGCCCTCCGGGCGGATCGCCGTGCGCTGGCTGGACACCGACGACATCATGGCGATGCCCCTCGACATCCCCGTCCCCGGCTTCCGCAACGATGTGGTCAACACCCTGAGGCTCTGGTCGGCGAAAGGCACCGAGGAGTTCGGGCTGGAGTACTTCAACCACGGGGACTACATCAAGGCCTACGAGAACAAGCTCGCCTCCGAGAACATCTCCAAGGTCCTCTACCCCAACGACAAGGTGACGGCCGGGGCGGAGCTGCGCCTCAAGCAGGAGTACTTCTTCGTCGCCGCCTCCCTGGCGGACATCATCCGCCGGTTCCGGGTCCACAACGAGCGCTGGGAGGAGCTGCCCGACCGGGTCGCCATCCAGCTCAACGACACCCACCCCGCCCTGGCCACCGCGGAGCTCATGCGCATCCTGCTCGACGAAGCCGGACTGGAGTGGGACCCCGCCTGGGAGATCACGCGCCGGACCTTCGGCTACACGAACCACACCCTCATGCCCGAGGCGCTCGAGACCTGGTCCGTCCCCCTCCTCGGCAGAGTCCTGCCCCGTCACCTCGAGATCATCTACGAGATCAACGCGCGCTTCCTGGCCGAGGTGTCCCGCCGCTTCCTCGGGGACAACGACCGGATCCGCCGCATGTCGCTGGTGGACGAGTCCGGGCCCAAGTTCGTCCGCATGGCGTACCTGGCCGTGGTCGCCAGCCACTCCATCAACGGAGTGTCGGAGCTGCACTCGGAGCTCCTCAAGAAGACCCTCTTCAAGGACTTCTTCGAGATGTATCCCGAGCGCTTCAACAACAAGACCAACGGCGTCACGCCCCGGCGCTGGCTCTTCGACTCCAACCCCAAGCTCGCGAAGCTCATCACCGAGGCCGTGGGCGACGGGTGGCAGGCGGACGCGGAGCGGCTCGAGGGGCTGCTGCCCAAGCGCGAGGACCACGGCTTCCGCGAGGCCTGGGCGCGGGTGAAGCGCCAGAACAAGGAGTCCCTCTCGGCGTTCGTGAAGCGGACCACCGGCGTCTCGGTCCCGCCCGACTCCATCTTCGACATCCAGATCAAGCGCATCCACGAGTACAAGCGCCAGCTGCTGTTCGCCTTCTTCCTCATCCACCACTACCTGCGCCTCAAGCGCGACCCCGCCGGCCCCCACGCCCCCCGGACCGCGATCTTCGGGGGGAAGGCCGCCCCGGGCTACGAGATGGCCAAGCTGATCATCAAGTTCATCAACAACGTCGCCTCCGTGGTCAACGCCGACCCCGCGGTGCGCGACAAGCTGAGCGACCTCTCGGAGCAGATCTCCACGGCCGGGACCGAGGCCTCGGGCACGGGCTGCATGAAGTTCATCATGAACGGGGCGCTCACCATCGGCACGCTCGACGGCGCCAACATCGAGATCGCCCGGGAGGTCGGCGCGGACAACATGTTCATCTTCGGCCTCAGGGCGGAGGAGGTCGCCAAGCTCAAGGCCTCCGGCTACAAGCCCGAGGACTGGATCCGCCGCTCACCGCACCTGGCCGAGATCATGCGCCTCGTCAAGAACGACTTCTTCTCCAGGATGGAGCCGGGCATCTTCCAGCCCATCACGGAGTCCCTGACCCGCTGGGACCCGTTCCTCGTGCTGGCCGACTTCGAGGACTACGTCCGGGCCCAGGACGCGGCCGAGTCCCTCTACCAGGACCCGGCCGCATGGACAAAGGCCTCCATCGCCAACGTGGCCAAGTCCGGCTGGTTCTCCAGCGACCGCACCATCCGCGACTACGCGGAGGAGATCTGGGGCATCCCGGTTGACAAGGGACGCCAGATTCGATAGATTGTGCCGCGGCCCGTTGAGCGGGAGCGATCCCGCCGGCGGACCGGCCGCACCAACACACTAGGGGGGATCACAGAATGAAGAAGTCCAAGAAGTTCGGCAACTCGGGTTTCACGCTCATCGAGCTGATGATCGTGGTAGCCATCATCGGTATTCTGGCGGCCATCGCCATCCCGAAGTTCGCCGAGCTCATCCGCAAGTCGAACGAAGGCGCCTCCAAGGGCAACCTGGGCGCGATCCGCTCGGCTCTCAGCATCTACTACGGCGACATGGAAGGCACCTATCCGACCACGATGCAGTCGCTGACCATCGCGGGCAAGTACCTGCCGGCCATCCCGGTGGCGAAGGCTCCGAACTACCACTCGGACTCCGCGGGCGTCGACGACGGCGAGTCCAATTCCGGAGACGGCGGCGGCTGGCACTTCAACAACGTGTCCACCGACGGCAACTTCGGCTCCGTGCTGGTCAACTGCACCCACACGGACACGAAGGGGAGCTTCTGGACGGTCTACTGACCGGCCCGAAGCCGCGTCTGAGAACATCATAACGAAGGGGCTCCCCGGGAGACCGGGGAGCCCCTCGCTTTTCCACCGACCATGAAAGGAATCATCCTCGCCGGCGGCGCCGGGACCAGGCTGCACCCCATCACCATCCCCACCATCAAGCAGCTCCTTCCGGTCTATGACAAGCCGATGATCTACTTCCCGCTGGCGACGCTCATGCTGGCCGGGGTCCGCGACATCCTGATCATCTCCACGCCCAAGGACCTGCCGCGCTTCCGGGACCTCTTCGGCCTCGGCTCCCAGCTCGGCCTGCGCCTGAGCTACGCTGCCCAGCCCAAGCCCCAGGGCATCGCCCAGGCCCTCGTCATCGGCGAGAAGTTCATCGGCAAGGACCCCGTCTGGCTCATCCTCGGCGACAACCTCTTCTTCGGCCACGGACTTCCGGACCTGCTGGCGGGCGCGGCCAGGGAGAATCCCGGGGCGACCGTGTTCGGCTACTACGTCAGCGACCCCGAGCGCTACGGGGTCGTAGACTTCGACAAGAAGGGCCGCGCGCTCTCCATCGAGGAGAAGCCCTCCAGGCCCAAGTCAAACTTCGCCGTGACCGGGCTCTACCTCTATGACCCCCGCGCACCGTCGCTCGCGCGGGGCTTGAAGCCCTCGGCCCGGGGCGAGCTCGAGATCACCGCGCTCAACAACGAGTACCTCCGGCGCGGCGAGCTCCAGGTCAAGCTCATGGGCCGCGGCTTCGCCTGGCTCGACACCGGCACCTACGACTCCCTCCTGGAGGCGGCGGACTTCGTCCGGATCGTGGAGAAGCGCCAGGGACTGCAGATCGCCTGCATCGAGGAGATCGCCTACCGGCTCGGCTGGATCGACCGCAAGGGCCTCCTGAAGCACGCCGCGGCCCTCGACAAGACCGCCTACGGCCGCTACCTCAGGGACGTGGCGGACGAGCGCTGAAGCCGCTCTCCGGCAGAACGACCAGGCCCTCCGTCGTCCCGAGGAAGACCCTGCCCCCGGCCGCCTTGAGGGTGACGAGCTGCCCAGCCACCGGCAGGGCCGACGCCTCGGAGACGGCCAGGTCCGAACCGAGCCGGAAGACCCGCGCGGCGTCCACGTTCGCCATCAGGCCGCTGCCAACCAAGAAGCCCCGGCCCAGGGCCTGGATCGAGCTGACACCCTCGAGCAGGTCGGCCTCGGACTTCAGGACGCAGGACCAGGAGAGCCCTTTGCCGACCGTCCCGCGGCCGGCGGCCAGCACGCACTGGCCCGTGCCGTGCCCGGCGTAGCGCCCCACCAGGGTCAGGTCGCCCCGGGAGGCGAGGGCGGTGATCTCCGCGGCGTCGTCCTCGTCCACGCGCGGCATGCCCTCCGAGACGAGGGAGGCGCCGCCCGAGACCGGGTCGTAGGCGAAGACCTGGCCGGGATGGGGCCGGTCCTGCTCCGCGTCGGTCCCGAAGAGGACGCGGTCCCCGGAGCAGAGCATGGCCGTGACCGGCGGGTCTCCGAACCCCTGGAGCGCCGTGACCCGCGCGGCCGTGGCCTTGGCGATGTCGTAGGCGAAGAGCCCCACGGGCTCGACGTTCTCGGTCGCCGTGTCCTCCAGGCTCGCATAGAGGATCTTGCGGCCGCGTCCGCCCTTGCCCGCCTTCCCGACATTGAGGCAGAGGACGCGGACGCTCCTGCTGCCGTCGCACCCGCCCTTGCCGTCCTCGAGCAGAGGCACCGCGGACCAGCGGCCGCGCTCCTCCTTGAACAGGCCGCACTCCGAACCGACGTAGAGGACGGCGCCGTCCACGGCCAGGGCGGAGACCGCGCCGGCCTCGGGCCGACGGCCGCGGACCGTTAGCCTGCGGTCGAGGCGGAACAGTCCCGACGCCGTGCCCACCGCGTAGGATTCCCCGACGACCTCGACGGCGTTGATCTGGATG
>JBAZSR010000091.1:0-14345 GCA_041662295.1 Elusimicrobiota bacterium
CGAGCGCGGGACGAAGTACGACCAGGTCGCCTTCGCTCCCGACGGCATGCTCGCGGCCGCCGTGAGCAGGATGAACCCGGAGAACGCGCTGACGACCTCCGAGGTCCGGCTCCTCGAGCCGCCGTCCTGGGAGGTCGCCGACCGGCTGCCCATCGCCTGGCCCGCGCTCGCCCTGGCCTTCAGCCCGGACGGGGAGACCCTGGCGGCGGGCTTGGGCGACCGAGCGTCCTGGTGGACCAACATGTCCGCCAGGCGGATGTTCCCCTCGCTTCCTGCGCTCCCTTCCGATGAGGCGCTCGACCCCTCGGCCGAGGCCGCGCTCAAGGCCGAGCTCGCCTCCAAGGTCCAAGCCCTCGGGACCCCGGCCCCCAAGGGGGAGTTCGAGACGGCGGCGGAATATGAGGCGCGGCTGAGGCAGGCCAAGGACGCGGAGGCCCGGCTCCAAGACGAGCACGAACCGAAGCTCGCCGAGGCCCGGCGCCTGGCTGCCGAGAAGCGCGCCGCGGCCCTGGAGAGTCTCCGGGAGCGGCGGGAGGCGCGGGAGCGGCGGGTCGAGAAGGCCAGGTCCCAGGTCCAGACCGTGCGCCTGGCGGGCACACTGGGCGCCTACGACGCGGACGCCGAGACCTTCTCGGTGGGCCTCGACTTGAACCAGACCGTGCTCGTCCGGGTGCCGCGCGACAAGGCCAGGACCCTGGACCGCAAGAAGCCCGTGCTCGTGAGCTGGCAGGTCCGCTATCTGGCTCAGGCCCAGGACGGCCAGCCCGGGGTCTCCCTGCTCGCGGCAGAGCTCCTGGACCTCGACACCGGCGAGCCCTTGTCCCCCGAGGCCGGCGTCGCCGGAGGAGCCGCCCGGCCTCCCGCTGCCGCGGCTGCGCCTCCCAAGCTCAGGATCGCGGAGCTCTCCTTCGAGGACGAGGGGGGAGACGGCGTGCTCGACGGCGGGGAGAACGGCTCCCTCAAGGTCCAGGCCGTCAACGAGGGTAAGGGGACCGCCTCCGGCGTCTCGCTGCGGCTGGAGCCCTCCGCGGGATCCCCTGTCCAGGGGCTCCGCCTTCCCGAGAAGAAGTACCTCGGCTCCCTGGCGCCGGGCGAATCCCAGACCCTCGAAGTTCCGGTGTCCGGGCTCGAGAGCCTCACGGCCGCGGAGACGGGCCTGAAGATCTCCCTGTCCGAGGCCGACGGGTTCGACTCGGCCCCGGTCGTCCTGGCGTTCAAGACCCGGGCCCTGCAGACGGCGAGGCTTGAGGTCGCGAAGGTGGACGTCCTGGACGGCGACGGCGGCAAGGCCGTCACCAAAGGCAAGGAATTCGAGCTCACCCTCACGGTGCGCAACGCCGGCGGCGGGACGGCCCGGAAGGCGCGGCTCTCCATCTCGTCGGCCGACCCCAACATCCGGATCTACGGCGAGCGCCAGGCCTTCCTCGGGACCCTGGCCGGCGGAGCATCCAAGAAGGCGGTGTTCACCCTGGCCGTGGCCCAGCGCTACAGCGGCTCCGAGACCCTTCCCCTGACCTTCCAGCTCGAGGAAGCCGCGTCCGGGCCCTCCGCTCCCGAGGTCAAGCTGACCCTGGGCCAGGAGCCCGAGCAGACCCGCGTCGTGCGGGTGGAGGAGACCGCGCCGGTGACCGCGCCAGGAGAGGACGTCGCGGCGCCTCCGAGCCTCGCGGAAGGTGAGCGGACCCTGGGCCCGAACGACTTCGCCGTGGTCATCGGCATCGAGCGCTACCGGAACGTGCCCCGCTCCGACTACTCCGGCACGGACGCCCGTCTCGTCAAGTCCTACCTCAAGGCCCTCGGCATCCCGGAGCGGAACATCGAACTGCTCATCGACGACGGGGCCACGCTCTCCGCCATCAACAAGACCCTGGACCGCTGGCTCGTCCATCGGGTCAAGCCCGGCAGCCGCGTGGTCGTCTACTACTCCGGCCACGGCGCTCCCGACGCCGAATCCGGCCAGTCCTTCCTCGTGCCCTATGACGGCGAGCCCAACTACCTCCAGGACACGGGCTATCCCCTCGACAAGCTCAAGGAGCGCCTGGGCCGGCTCCCGGCCGCGGAGGTCCTGGTCGTGCTCGACTCGTGCTTCTCCGGCGCGGGCGGCAGGTCCGTCCTCGCCAAGGGCGCGCGTCCTCTGGTCCAGATGAGGAAAGGCCCCGCGCCCGCGGGCAACACGGCCGTGCTCTCCGCGTCGGAGGCCTCCCAGACCTCCTCCTCCTCGCCGGAGAAGGGCCACGGCATCCTGACCTACTATCTCCTCAAGGCGATCAAGGACGGCCGCAAGGACATCTCCGCCGCCTACGCGTATCTGAGGCCCCTTGTGGAGGACGAGGCGAAAACAGCGCGGAACGCGACCCAGACCCCAGTGCTCGAGCCCGCCCCCGAGAAGCTCACGGGCAGGTTCCGGCTGAGGAGGTAGGCGGCCGCCAGGCGCCTTGGAGGACGACATGCCCCTGTTCAACGCCTTCTCGTCGGTATTCGGTCCCGCGTTCCGCTGGTCGTTCCCGGTCATCCTGCTGGCCATCGCGGCGCTCTTCTTCGCCGCTCCAGCCGGACGCAGGCGGCTCGCTGCGGCCCTCCTCATGGCGCTCGCGGCGGCTGGGGGGCTCCTCGTCACGGCCCTGCTCGTGGCCTTCGGCCTGCCATCGCAGGGGGCCCCCTATCGCGCCCTCTACTGGTTCTCCCACTTCCTCCTCTTGATCAGCGCCATCAACGCCTCGGCGGCCCTCGCCTTCTGCCTGCTGCTGCCGCGGCTGCGCATGACGCCGCCGGCGCTCCTCCAGGACATCAGCCTGGCGCTCGCCTACCTCCTGGCGGTCTTCAGCGTCCTGACCGGGGCCGGCGTCAACCTCAGCGGCATCCTCGCGACCTCGGCCGTCATCACGGCGGTCATCGCCTTCTCCCTCCAGGACACCCTGGGCAACCTGATCGGAGGCATGGTGCTGCACCTCGAGAGCTCCTTCTCCCCCGGGGACCGGATCCGATTCGGCGAAGTCGAGGGCGTGGTCCGGGAGGTCCGCTGGCGCCAGACCGCTGTCGCGTCCCCCAACGGCGACCTCATCTTCATCCCCAACAGCGCCCTCATGAAGGGGACCGTGTCCGTGCTCGGCCGGGCCGGGGAGAGCTCCCTGCGGCGCCTCACGGAGGTCCCGTTCTGCTCGGGGTATCAGCACGCCCCCAACGAGATCATCGGCGCGGTGACGGAGACCCTCGGCGAGGACCCGCCGGAGGGCGTCGCTCCCGAGCCGCCGCCGGACTGCGTCCTCGCCGAGCTCAAGGAGTCCTGCGCGGTCTACCGCGTCCGGTACTGGCTCACGGACCTCTCCCGGAGGGGCCTGGTGGACTCCGCGATCCGCGCCCGCGTCTATTACGCCCTCTCGCGGGCCGGCATCAAGCTCTCGGTCGCGGCCCATTCCGTCGTGGTCACGGAGAGCGCGGAAGGGCTGCAGAAGCGGCGGGAGAAGGAGGAGGCCGACAAGCGCCGCGCGGCCCTGGCGGGCGTGGATATCCTCCGGAGCCTTACCGACGCCGAGCTCCAGCAGCTCGCCCTGCGCCTCAAGCCGACGCTATTCGCCAAGGGGGAGACCATCACGCGGCAGGGGGCCTCGGCCGACTGGCTCTACATCGTCTCCTCGGGCGAGGCCGAGGTCTTCGTCGGCACGCGGACCGGCTCCGCCACGCGGTCGGTCGCGCGCCTCAAGGCCGGCGACTTCTTCGGGGAGATGGGCCTCATGACCGGGGAGCCCCGGTCGGCCACGGTCGTGGCCCTTTGCGACGCGGCCTGCTACCGCCTCGACCGCGACGGGTTCAGGGACATCCTGGCCGCCCGCCCCGGGCTCGCGGAGGGCATCTCCCGGCTCCTCGCGGAGCGCAAGCTCGGACTCGACGCCGCGCGCGGGGAGCTCAAGGAGGACGCGGCCGCGGGGGATCTCGCGCAGGAACAGCGCACCCTGCTCAGCACGATCCGCGTCTTCTTCGGGCTCTCCTGAAGCCCGTCCCAACCGGATGAAGAGCGCGGCGCGGACATCGCTCCTCGGCCTCCTGCTCGCGGCCCTGCCCGGTCCGGCGGCCGCTCGGAACCGGGGAACGGACCCCCTCTCCTTCATCACCGCGCCCTCCATGGCGCCGGGGGACGCGGCCCGCGTCCGCGGGGCGCTCCGCAGGTCCCTGCGCTCGCAGACGGCCCGGGGTCTTGCCCAGCGCTTCACGGAAGCGTCCATCCCGCTGGAGACGGAGTTCGCCGGCCAGCCGCGCGACGGGCTCTGGGCGACTCAGCGGACGGATTCCGGGACGGCCGTGGTTTCCCTGGCGCCGATGCTGGCCCGAGCGCCCGACGGGCTCTTCGCCAGGGCCTTCTGGCACGAGGCCTGCCACGCCCTGTCGCAGGCCGAGGCCGACTCCGCCGGAATCCGCCTCTGGGACCTCTTTTTCGACGACGAGCTCCGGTGCTACCTCGCAGGCGAGGTCGTCCGGCTCGAGCTCGGAGGCTCGCCCGACATCGACGAGATGTCCGCGGCCATGTCGCGGAGCACGGAAGCCTTCGCCGCGGCCATGCTCCTGCAGGAGTCGAACGCTTCCCTGACCTGGGAGGAGCTCGGCGACCCCATGGCCGCATGGAGGCGGCGCAAGGAGTCCCTCTCTCCTCTCAAGGAGCACGCGGCCGAAGTCCTCAAGCGCGTGCCGGTCTGGCGCTGCCGGGTCCGCGAGGTCGTGGAGGCCGGTCTCATCGCTCCCGCGCGCCTCGAGACGGTCGGCTACGAGCTCGACGCCAGCGAGCGGACCCGGGGAGGTTTCGACGACATCCTCGAGCTCGAGAAGTCCCTCGACCGCCGCCTGGCCTTCTTCGGCTCGGAGGCGGGCGCCTCAGACCTCGAGCGGCTCAGGGGCTCGGCCGCGGCCGGCCCCTCGCGGAATGCGCACGAGGAGATGGTCGTCCTCCAGGCGCGCTACCGGATCCTCGCCCGGACCGCGAAGCCCCACGCCGGACCGCTGGTGGACGGAGGGGGGACGGACGACGGCCCCTCCTCGCAGGCCGATTGGGGAGAGCTCCAGAAAGCCTATGAGACGCTCAAGCAGAGGGAGCCCTCCTGCTGCGGCGACGAGCCGCAGTACTAAGGGTGTCACACCTCAACTTATGGAACTTATTCCCCGAATAAGTTCCATAAGTTGAGGTGTGACACCCGTTACGCCAGCTCGTTGCGGACCGCGTTGACCGTGCGGCGGGAGACCCGGATGCCGTACTCTTCGCGGAGCCTGTCCGCCAGGGAGGCGTCGGTCCTGCGGCCGGCGTCGGAGAGCCACCTGGAGAGGATCTCCCGCAGGACCTTGCGCCGCCCCGGGACCAGGGCGATGAGGGGCGTCTCGCGTCCCCAGGGCAGGATCACGGAGCGGCCTGAGAGGGCGCGGCTGACCGTGCTCGGGGCCAGGTCCAGCCGGTGCGCCAGGCCCCGCAGGCTGATGGGCCGCTTCTGGTCCTCCTGACGGGAGGACAGGTACGCGCACTGGAGCGCGGCGAGGCTCTCCACGATGCGGAACACCGTGTTCTGGCGGAGGTTGACGGTCTCGATGCGCTTGATGAGGTGGGGGAGCTTGCGCCGCTCGTCCGCGGAGAGCGTGCCCTGCCGCTTCCACTGCTCCACGAGGTCGTAGCGGATGTGGTAGCGGCCCCGCGCCCAGTGGGGGGAGAAGAACTCGAAGGAAGGCGCTCCCTCGTCCGCCCAGACGCGCGCGATGCAGGCGTAGCGCTTGGAGGACGGGGCCTCGGCCAGAGGGCCCTCGAACTCGGCCTGCGTGCCGATCTCGAGCAGCATGTCGTGGATGCGGCGGCAGTCCTCCAACGGCAGCGCGACCCGTCGGGAGATCTCCGCCATGCTCAGGGGCTCGTCGGAATGCAGGAAATAGGCCTCGAAGGCTTGGCGCCCCATCTTGCGGATATGGCCCACGAGCTTGCCCTTGGAGCCGAGGATGTCCTCGACCTTGGCGCGCTCCCCGCCGGAGGCGGTGCGGTACCCGACCTCGTCGAAGCTCAAGAGCATCCTGGACCGGGGCCAGCGCTGGCGGCGTATGGCGCTTGGGACGGCGGTCTCCCCGAAGAAGAGCTTCTGGAAGAGGGGGTCCTTCTCGATCTTGCGGACCTCGAGCGCGAAATCGCGCTCGGGCATCTCGATCCAATCGGCCATGCGCAGACGGCCGATGAGCGCCGGCCTGAGCTGGGCCTTGAGCTGGGTCCTGAGGGCGGGTCCTTGCATGACTCTTTGCGGACTAACCTCGCTGTTTCATACAATATATCATATTGGCAGGAATGTTTCCGTGGTGAAAAAAACAACGCTGGAGCGGATCCGGGAGATGTCCCTCTATGAGGCCTTCCGGAGCTCCAACGATGCCATGTACTACTGCGACCGGAGCCCGGCCATCATCGAGGTCAACCCCGCCTTCCTCAAGCTCTTCGGCTACCGGCGGGAGGAGGTCATCGGCCGCAGCCCCCGGATGCTGCGCTCGGAGCACTCCGCGCCCGAGCTCTACAGCCGGATGTGGGAGGGGATCCTGGACCCCAAGCGGGGGGTCTGGCGCGGGCAGATCACGGACAAGGCCAAGGACGGCAGGGAGATCCCCCTGCTGCTCTCCATCACGGCCCTGCGCGAGAGCGACGGCCGCACGCAGGGCTACCTCGCCATCGGCATGGACCTCACCGAGCAGATCGGGCTGAGGATGCGCGCCGCCCAGTCCGAGGCCCTGGCCAACATCGGCCAGATGGCGGCCGTGGTGGCGCACGAGATCCGCAACCCCCTGGGCTCGATCGTCATCGCGGCCAACCAGCTCGGCTCCGGCACCCTGGGAGACGAGGACCGCGGCATGGTGATGAAGCTCCTGCGCAGCGAGAGCAAGCGGCTCACCGACACCCTCGCGGGCTTCCTCAACTACGCCCGCCCCCCGTCCCTGCGCCTGGCCCTGGGCGACCTCAACGCCCTCGTCGCCGAGGTCCTGGGCATCGCCCAGTCCAACCGCAAGCTCGTGCGCAGGGCGAAGGTGGTGACGGCGCTCGAGCGGGACTTGCCGCACTGCCCTATGGATGCAGACCAGATCCGGCAGGTGATCTGGAACATCGTGGTCAACGGCCTCCAGGCCCTCGACGGCGCGGGCCGCCTGACCGTCTCGACGGGCCGCGAGCCCGGCTGGATCTACTTCCACGCGTGCGACACGGGGCCGGGCATCCCGGAGCACTTCCTCCGGGAGATGTTCAAACCCTTCTTCACGACCAAGCAGCAGGGCACGGGCCTGGGCTTGGCCACGGCCGAACGCATCGTCAAGGCCCACGGAGGCAGCATCAGCGCGGAAAGCCGCCCAGGCGACGGGGCCGCCTTCACCGTGCGCCTGCCCCTCACGGAGGAATGATGGACAGACCCAGGATCCTGCTGGCCGAAGACGACGTCTCGCTCGCCGCGCTCATGGCCCTCGACCTCAAACGCCGGGGCTACGAGGTGGTGTCCGCCAAGAATGGCCGGGAGGCTGCGGCCAAGGTCTCCTCCCAGCACTACGACGCGGTGGTCACGGACCTGCGCATCGGCGCCCCTGACGGATTGGAGATCCTGCGCATCGCCAAGCAGTCCCAGCCCGAGACCCAGGTCATCCTCATCACCGGCCACGGCTCCATCGACACAGCGGTCGCGGCCATGAAGGACGGGGCGTTCGACTACATGACCAAGCCCATCGAGCCCGACGAGCTGGCGATCGTCATCGACAAGGCCATCGAGCACCGGCGGCTGCTCGGCGAGGTCCGGCGCCTGCGCGAGGTCGTCAAGGGCAAGTACAGCTTCGACAACATCGTCTACGTGAGCACCCAGATGGCCAACGTGCTCGACCTCGTCCAGAAGGTCGCCGTGACCGACGCCACGGTCCTCGTCTGCGGCGAGTCCGGCACGGGCAAGGAGCTCGTTGCGCGCGCGATCCACGAGAAGTCCTCCCGCCGCAACGGGGCGTTCGTGGCCATCAACTGCGGGGCCCTGCCCGAGGGCCTGCTGGAGAGCGAGCTCTTCGGGCACGTGAAGGGGTCCTTCACCGGGGCGGAACGCAACAAGCGGGGCCTCTTCGAGGAGGCCAGCGGAGGGACCCTCTTCCTCGACGAGATCAGCGAGACCACGCCCGCCCTGCAGGTGAAGCTCCTGCGGGCGCTCCAGGACGGCGAGGTCCGCCGGGTGGGCGACAACCACCCCATCAAGGTCACGGGGCGGCTCGTGGCCGCGACCAACAAGGACCTCGCCCGCCTCGTCGAGGAGGGGAAGTTCCGCGACGACCTCTACTACCGCCTCAAGGTCTTCCCCATCACCATCCCGCCCCTGAGGGATCGGACCGACGACATCCTCCCCCTGGCCGAGCACTTCCTCCGCAACTCCCGCAAGAAGAACGGCGGCCGCGCCCAGCGCTTCTCCCTCAAAGCCGCCGACGCCCTCAAGACCTACCGCTGGCCGGGGAACGTCCGGGAGCTCGAGCACGCTATGGAGCGCGCGCTCATCATGGCCGCGGAGACGTCCGTGACCTGCGAGGACCTGCCGCCGGAGATCCTCGCCGCCCCATCCCGGCCGGCCGCGGGCAAGGCGGGAGAGAAGCTCCGCGACCTCGAGAAGAGGCACATCGCGGAGACGCTCCGGAGCTGCGGCTTCTCCCTGGCCGAGGCGGCCAAAAAGCTCGGGATCTCCCGCCCGGCCCTGACAGGCAAGATGCGGGCCCACCGCATCCCGGCCCGGCCGCATTGACGCACGCCCCGTCGCGCCGGCTGCTGGCCGCGGTCTCCCTGGCCGTGGCCGCGGCTGTCTTCGCCGCCTACCTGCCCTCCCTGGGCAACGGGTTCGTCACCTGGGACGACCGGGAGATCATCCTCGGCAACCCCGAGATCAGGCGGATCGGCTGGGACACGCTGAGCTGGATGCTCACCACGGACCACATGAGCGCCTATCAGCCCTTGGGCTGGCTGGCGTACGCGCTCGTCATCCGCCTCCAGGGCCTGGACCCCTTCGGCTTCCACCTGGCGAGCCTCCTGGTCCACTGCCTCAACGCGTGGCTCTTCTTCCTCCTTTCCTGGAGGCTCCTTCGCGCGGTCCCGTCCGGGGAACCCGGCCCTGCCGGTCTCGCGCGTCTGGCCGGCGCGGCGTCCGCGGCCCTGATCTTCGGCCTCCATCCGCTCCAAGTCGAGACCGTGGCCTGGGCCACGGGCCTGCCCGACCTTCTCGCCAGCCTTTTCTTCCTGACTTCTTTGGCCGCGTACACCGCTGCCTGGGACGGCCGAGGCCGCGGGCGCCGCGGACTCCTGGCGCTGTCTTTCGCCGCGTTCGCCGCGTCGGGACTCTGCCGCTGGAAGGGTGTCTTCCTTCCGGCGGCGTTGGCCGGCTTCCACGCGCTCTTCCCAGCCCGTGACCGCGAGGACCGGACCGCGGCATGGGGCGCGTTGGCCGCGTTCACGGCCCTGGCGGGGCTCATCGTGCTCGCCAACACCGCGGCCAAGGTCCACGGCGCGGGGTACGCGCCGCAGCTGAGGCTCGCCGAGGCCGGGTCCGGCGTCATGCTCCACGCCTGGAAGACCCTCTGGCCCTCGGACCTCATCCCCCTGACCGAACTCTCCGCAGGACTCGGCCCCGGCCGCCTCCTGCCCCTGGCCCTGACCGCGGCCGTCACGGCCTGGGCCCTCGCGGCATGGCGCCGGGCCCCGGCCGCCGCCGTCCTCTGGCTCTGCTACCTCGCCGCCAGGGTCCCGCCGTTCGCCCTGGCGGGCCCCGGCCCGGTGTTCGCCCAAGACCTGCACGCCTACCTTGCCTGTGGAGCCTTCCACCTGGCCGCCGGGGCCCTGCTGGCCTGGGCCCTGGGACGCGCCGCTCCCGCCGGGAGGACCGCGCTCCTGGCCGCCTCCGGCGCCGCGGTGCTGGCCTGCGGCGTCCTCACCGTGCGGCAAGGTAGGGTCTGGAAGGACGGGGTCTCCCTCTGGACCCACACCCTGGCCGTGGACGAAGCATCTCACCCGGCTCGCGTGAACCTCGCGGCCGCGCTCATCGACCAAGGCCGGGGGGAGGAGGCCGTCATCCATCTGCGGGAACAGCTGGCCCGGCATCCGGACGACGGGGTCGCCCGCTTCGCCCTCGAGAGGCTCCTCCAGCGCCTAGGCCCGGTCAAACCTTCCCCCGCCCATTACCACAACAACCTCGGCGCCGACCTCTTCAACCTTGGCCGCCTCGAGGAGGCGGCATGCCACCTGTCCAAGGCCGTGTCCCTCGACCCCTTAGCGGCCCGCTCGCACGCGAACCTCGCAGGCACGCTCCTCAGCCTCGGCCGGACCCGTTCGGCGGAGCGCCATCGTGCCCGGTGGCTGGCCCTGGAGCGGACAAGAAAACCACGATGATATTGATTCCGCGGGCTATTTTCGGTATCCTGACGCTCCATGGCGGTGTCGCACGATGCCGTTCCTCTTTTAAGGAGTAAAGGACATGAAAAAGCTGGCCCTGCCTCTCATCGCGCTCTGCCTCGCCGGGTGCGTCACCACGGGGAAGTATAAGGCGCTCGAATCCCAGGCGCAGGCGGAGAAGACGCGCGCCGCGGGCCTCGAAGAACAGGTCCAGGCCTCCAAGAAGGAGTCCGCGGGCTTGGCGGCCCAGTTGGAGACCAACAAGACCGAATACATGAATTCCTCCCGCCAGCTCCAGGACTCCCTCGGCGAGACCCAGGCCCAGGCCAAGAGCGCGGGCGAGGAGGCGGCGTCCCTCAAGACGCGCGTCTCCTCCCTGGAGGACTCCAACCGCGACCTCCGGCAGTCCCTCGAGGCGAACAAGGGCGAGCTGACGAAGAAGGTCTCGGAGCTCTCCAAGGACAAGGACGTCCTCGCCCGCAAGTTCTCCGACGCGACGAGCGAGCTCGCCGGCGTCAAGGCGTCCAAGGAGGCGGAGCTCGCCGCCCTCCAGCGCAAGCTCGACATCGCGGTCCAGGACCGCAAGAGCCTCGAGGCCGTCAGGAACGCCCGCATCGAGGAGCTCTCCGGACTGCTCGCGACGGCCACGGAGGAGAAGAAGGCCCTGGAGCGGGCCAAGGCGGAGGAGGTGGCCAAGGTCAAGGGCAGCTACGAGGCTCTCGCCGCAGGCCTCAAGGCCGAGATCGCGGCCGGCGAGATCCAGCTCACCCAGCTCAAGGGCAAGCTCACCGTGAACATGGTCGACCGCATCCTCTTCGACTCCGGCGAGTCCTCGGTGAAGCCCAACGGCCGCAAGGTCCTCGAGAACATCGCCAAGGTGCTCAAGAACGTGGCGGACAAGGACATCCGCATCGAGGGACACACGGACAACGTCCCCATCGGGGGGGAGCTCAAGAACCGCTTCGCCACCAACTGGGAGCTCTCCACCGCCCGCGCCACCGCGGTGGCACGCTACCTCCAGGACAGCGCGAAGCTCGCGCCCGACCGCCTGGTCGCCACCGGCTACGGCGAGTATCGTCCCGTGGCGCCGAACGACAAGCCGGAGAACAAGGCCCTCAACCGGCGCATCGAGATCGTGCTCGTGCCCAAGGAGTGATCCCAGCGGGCGCGCCCCGGCCCGGCCGGCCACCCCACGATGCCCGAAGCCGCTGAGTACAACGCAGAGTTCAACCGCAGGAAGACCGCGGTCCAGGCCTTCCTGACCTCGCTGATGGCGAGCGCCAAGACGAGCATCCTCTACAAGCCCGGGCACGTCATGTCCCTGCAGATCGCGGACCGCATGCTCGGGATGCTGCAGAAGACCCTGGGCGGCGAGCAGACCCTCACCCTGGAGGTCAAGGCCAAGACCGTCGTCATCGAGGAGATCGCCCTGCCCGAGACCCCCGAGGTCGCCGCGTTCGCGTCGTCGCTGCACACCCTGGGCGTGGGGGGCGTCCTCTTCACGAACCGCATGACCCAGGAGAGCATGTGCGATTTCTTCCGGGCCCTCATGGTCAAGGTGGACGAGAAGCATACCCTCAGCGACCTCCAGAAGGCCCTCCAGAACACCCGGATCGAGGGAATGACCCTCTCCTTCATCCTGAGCTTCGTGTCCACCGGGGAGACCGAGGCCAAGGAGCAGAAGCCCGGCGACCTGAGCGAGGACCAGATCGCGGCGTTCCTCAAGGCCCCGACCCTGGCGGATTTCCTGACCTTCCTCCTCCACCAGAACGAGGATCTGCGCGGCAAGGAGGCGGAGGCGGTCACCGGGCACATCGACCGGCTCCTCTACAAGGAGCTCTCCGTCCAAAGATTCGAGGAGGCGATGCCCTGGGCTCTCTACGACCCGCGGATCCGCCAGCGCTGGGACTGGTTCCGCCGGACGGCGGCGTGGAAGCCCAAGACCCGGGGCCGCCGCGCCGAGAAGGCCTCGGCCGCCGCGTGGAGCAGGCCCATCCTCGCCTCCTGGGCCGCCGCGGTCGACGACGCGGAGCTCGAGCGCATCAGCGATCATCGCGTCCACGAGCACCGCGAATCCATGGTCTGGGCGCTCGAGGAGACGCACCGCATCCTTGACCGGCCCGTGGGCCCCAGCCAGCCCAAGTTCGCCCTGGCGGCGTACCTGCGGCTGCTCCGGGAATTCGCGCGGGACGGCCGCGTGGACATCCTTCTCGCTGAGTTCGACCGCTGGACCGCGATGGAGAAGGCCCCGGCCTTCGCGAAGCTCTACGCGGGGTTCCGGCAGGGGGTGAGGGACAAGGTCGTCACCCCCGTCTTCGCCGAGCTCTTCGTCCAGCACCTCGGCTCGGTGCCCATGGCGAGCGCCGAGGTCCTGCGCAAGGTGGCGGACTTCTGCCTCTTCCTCGGCGAGGACCTCGTGCCCATGCTCCTCGAGGAGCTGCGCCGGCTCTCGGACAAGGACCTGCGGCAGCGCTTCTGCGTGCTGCTCGCCGCCGTGGGCCGCGGCCCCGGGTTCGACCACATCCTCAAGGCGCTCTCGGACGACGACTGGTTCCTGGTGGTCAACGTCATCGGCATCGTCACGGAGATCGGCCGGCCCGAGGCGGTCAAGCACGTGGCGCCCGTCCTGATGCACCCCCACGCCAAGGCCCGCGAGGCGGCCATGAAGTTCATCACGAAGTTCGGGGGCGCGGACGCCGCGGACGGCCTGGCCCATTTCATCGCCGCGAGCCCGCACCGCGAGGAGACGCCCAAGGCGGTCATCGCGCTCTCCCTGCTGCGGGCCGCGGGCATCGACAAACGCCTCCTTGAGGCCTACCCCAAGGTCCCGGATTACGCGACCAAGGTCTCCCTCATCACCGCGCTCGGCCGCTTCCCCGGGCCGGAGGCGATCCGCTTCCTCAAGGAGACCGCCCGACGGACCTGGTACGAGGTCTTCACCGGCCTCAACAAGGAGTTGAGGCAGGCCGCCAAGGGCGCGCTCGAGCAGATGCGCCAGGAGGGCCGCGGCTGATGGCGCGCAGGGTCAGGAAATCCAGGGCCGAGAACATCCGCTGGAACCAGATGATCGAAGCCCTGCGCCTCATGAACTTCGGGCTCAACAACATCCGCCTCTACCCCCCGACCCACAGCGAGGTGGTGGGAGCGCTCAAGCGCCTCTCCGAGACCCTGGGGCCCATCCTGGAGGAGCAGGACGACGTGGGCTTCGGGTTCATGGACGAACTGCTCTACATCGAGGGCTCTATGTCCATCGAGGAGACCGTGGCCAACCAGATGCTGGTGGACCGCTTCTCCCGCTGCCGGGTCAAATACCTCACGCTCATGAAGGGCGTCTCGCTCGAGGATCTCTCGGTCCTGTTCCAGATCCTCAACGCCGAGTCCCTCAAACCCACCGGGGTCACGCCGGCCGAACAGCTCGGGCTCAGGGCGTCCAGACCATCCACATCGTCGAGGCCGAGGTCGACGACATCGCCAGCAAGACCAAGAGCGGCAAGCGCAAGACCCTCTACGACTGGTACCTGCGGGCCATCGACACCCTGCGGCTGGCCCAGGACGGGATGAAGGCCGGCCCGGACGCGGACGTGAAGCCCCTCTACCGCTTCGTCGACGACATGACGGCCACCATGCGCAACAAGGGCGCCGACCCCTACCTCCTCCTGCCGTACCTGGGGCGGGGCCTCGACCCCCACCTAGCCCACAGCGTCAACGTGGCCATCCTGGCCGGCGCGCTGGGGGACCTCCAGCGCCTCAACTCCGGCCAGATGACCTCCATGGTCATGGCGGCCTTCCTGCACGACATGGGCAGGGTGACCATCCCCGTTGAATGGACCCAGGACCACACGCCGCTCTCCCCCGCGGAGCGCCTGACCGCGCGCCAGCACGCTGAGTGGGGCTTCCTCCTGCTGACGAGGCACGAGGACGTCGCGCCCCAGACGGCCCTGCTCGCCGCGCACCACCA
>JBAZSR010000092.1:0-14262 GCA_041662295.1 Elusimicrobiota bacterium
GCTCGTCCCTCAGGAGCCACGGCCCGGACAGCGGTCCGCTCGCGGCCCCAGCGGCAGAGAGACTCTGCCTGGAGACCCTCACGCCCCGGAGCGCCGGGTCCAAGGGCACCGAAGCCGTCATCCTGGCCTTGGGCCTGCGGCCGCGGCGGCTCGAGAGTCCCTCGCCGCGGCCGTCGGCGCCGAGGCTGTCCGCGTGGAACAAGGCGGGGTCCGCCAGGCTCTGGACATAGAGGACCTTGCCCGAAGCGTCGAGGAACTCGAGATAATAGCGGCCCGTGCCGAGTCTTTGCCGGTATCCCACGCGCCGCAGCCGGTCCACGGCCTTGGCCGAGACCACCTTGAAGCGCTTGCCGTCCGTCTCGATGGAGACCTCCAGGCGCCTGCCTGGCCGGACCTTGCGGACCGACAGGACCGAGAGGTTCCGGTTCCAGGTCGCGGCCGCGGCCCGGGCCTCGCCCCCGCACCGTTCATCGACGGCGTCCCCGCCCGCCCTGCCCCGGAAGACCGCGGCCCCGCTTGCCGCCAGCACGCTCTCCAAGCCGGGAGGGAGAGACGCGGTCAGAAGACAGGGAGGGACCCGGCGGACCACGACGCCTCCCGAGGCCGATATCTCGGCCTCGATCCTGGAGAGGACGGCCCCGGGCCCGGGGCCGACCACGACGAGTGCGTCCGGGACGGCGGAAGGGCCGGCCTCGGCGCGAGCAGGGCAGGGGCTTGAGGACAGGGCCGCCAGGATGAGGAAAGCAGAAGCCAGGAACCCCAAGATGTTTATTATTCCCTGATTAGGATACCGCCCGACCCGTCCTATTGTACCACGATTCGACGCCTTGACTCACGGCCGGGCAGCAAGGATTTCTTTATCCGGGCCCTCGGCCCGAGCCGCAAAGGGCCTGTTTCGAGGTACAATAGGGCATGGCCTTCCAGCACGGCGGCAACTCATGGTACGACGATGAGATCCGCTGCATCTTCGAGGCCCTGCCGGACAAGGTCTTCGTGGTGGATGCGGACGGCACGATCATCAAGCACCACACCAACAGGCCGGAGCACCTCCTCGCCCTGCCGGAGGACTTCCTCGGCAAGAAGCTCGTGGACTTCCTCGCCCCCGGGGTCGCGAACCGGCTCATGAGATCCATCGCCGCGGCCCTCTCCTCCGACGCTCCCCAGGAGCTCGCCTTCAAGGCCACGGTCGTCTCCGGCGAGGAGCGGGACTTCGACGCCCGCATCGTCCCCTGCGAGAGCGCCAAGGTCCTCATCCTCATCCGCGACATGACGGACTACATGCAGGCCGAGAGGGAAAGGCTCGAGGCCGAGCGCGAAGCCGAGCATTTCCGCCGGAAGCTCGCGGACAGCGGCCGCTAACCCGCGGTCCGGGCCCCGTCAACGAGGCTCAGCGGCCAGCGAGCCTGAAGAGCTCCGGGATGAGGATGAGGACCTCGCTGTGCGCTCGGATCCTCTCCGCGAGAGGCCGGCCCTTGGAGCTCGTCTCCACCACGAGGACCGAGCGGCCGGAAGGACCCCGGGCCGGCGTCTTGCCCGCGAAGGCCGCGGTGGACGCGATGAGCTCGTCGATGGAGCCGTCGCTGACGTCCGCGATGACGCCGTTCTCCACGGCCTCCCCGAACCGGGTCTTGCCCGAGCCCATCACAGGGATGCCCAGCTCGCGCATCCTTGCCACGACCGCGGCCGCGGCGGGGTC
This sequence comes from Elusimicrobiota bacterium, assembly GCA_041662295.1. Lineage (GTDB taxonomy): Bacteria > Elusimicrobiota > Elusimicrobia > UBA1565 > UBA9628 > JACQWX01. The sequence continues at coordinate 1,697 of JBAZSR010000092.1, forward strand.
GGACCGGCCCTTGGGGCCCTGGGAGTAGAGGTAGCCCGCTTCGAGCTCGTCGTCCTCATGAAGGTCCAGGGAGAGCACGGGAGGGTAGTCCTTGGCGAGCTTCAGGACCTTGGCCGTGAGCGCGTCGGCTTGCGCCGAGGCGGCCTTGGGGGCTCGGGGCTTGCCTTCCGCGCCGAAGAGGAGGTGGTCGCTGTCGCCCACGCTATGGCCCGGGGCCCGGGCCGCGTCCGGATACCGCCAGCCCTTCGCATAGCCCACGGGGTTGCAGAGCGGGAACACGACGATGGGGATGCCGTTGCGCGCCAGGGCGTCAAGCCTGGCGCGGCTCTGCAGCACGGCATTGGGCGGGGCCGGCTCCTCGCCGTGGATGCCCGCCAGGACCCATACGGCCGGCCCCTTGCGCTTGGAGCGCAGGACCCGGACCGGCAGCCCTTGGTCCACGAAGACCGTCTCCATGACCCAATCCTTGCCCGCGGCCAGCAGGTCCATGCCGCGGTAGAGTTCCTTGAGCGGGGCCCTCCCGTCGGCCGAATAAGTCTTGAAGGGGTCCGGGGACCGGGCCGCAGGAGCGCGAGACGGGACGCAGAGGAGCCCAGCGAGGAGGACGATGCCGGCCAGGGAGGTCTTCATGCCAAGATGATATCAAACATGGCGCCCAGGCTCCGGCCGGGCCGCGCTCGCGGCGCGGCCCGGTGGAAGGCCCGGGAGGTAGAGGAAGGCCAAGCCGAGGGTTCGGACCGGAGGCCAGGTCGGGAACTCGCATCCCACGGCCACCACGACGCAGCCTGGCTTCAAGCCGGTCGAAAGCTTCTTCTCCAGACGGCCCATCATGTGGGGCATGCCGTAGACGGTGATGATGTCGGCCTCGGAAAGGTCTGCCCCCCAGTAGCTGGACATCCGCACCGAGACCCTCCCCTCGAGTCCCTGCAGCATGATCCTGAGCCGGCAAAGCGCCACGAGGACCGGGTTGATCTCGTAGCCGATCGCGGTCGCGCCGGCGCGAGCGGCGGCGGCGAGGAGGACGCCGTCTCCCGACCCCAGGTCCACCAGTACCTTGCCCTTCGCGGGCAAGGACAACCGCATCATCCCGTTCACATAGGAGGGCTCGGAGGGGAGGTAGGCCGCGCCGGTGAAGAACGCCGCGATCTGGAAGACGAGGAACAACGCGATCACGGCCATGGCCGCGCACCTCAGGAGCAGGGGGGCGGCTTCCACGGAGGGCATGGCCATCCGACGCCCCTCAGAGGGAGGCGATGCGGTGCTTCCGCACGAACGCCCAGAACGCGTCGTTGGTCATGGGCGAGGCCGGGGAGGCCTTCCTCGAGCGGCAGGCGGCCTCGACCTTGGCGGCCAGCAGGCTGAAGCGCCGCGCGGCCTTGGACGCGGGGGCGTGCGCGAACACGGTGAGGCCGCGCTCCTCCGCCTCCATGATGGCGCGGTCCCGCTCCACCGCGCCGACGACCCGGACCCCGAGGCTTCGGGCGAAGGCGGACAGGTGGCGCTGGGGCGCATCGTTGCGGCGCAGGTTGAAGATGATCCCCCCGACCCCCGCGGCGTCGTGGTAGGGCCGCCGGGTCATCCGGGCGATGTTGTTGGCGGCGAAGAGCGACGCTGGCTCCTCGGAGGAAACGATGAACACGCAGTTGCCCCGGCCGAAGCGCAGCGGCGCCACGAAGCCCCCGCAGACCAGGTCGCCGAGCACGTCGAAGAGGACGACATCGTAGGACGCGAGCTCGCGGGGATGCTCCTCGAGGAACTGGCAGAGGCTCGCCACTCCGCGGCCCCCGCACCCGACCCCGGGCTCGGGGCCGCCGGTCTCCATGACGTCCACGCCCGAAGGCGTGCGGGTCAGGAGCTCCGCGAAGCGGCGGCTGCACCGGCCCTCCACGAGGTCGAGCATCGTGGGAGGCTTGCTCCCGGAGAGGAAGCGCGTGGAGGTGTCCGTTTTGGGGTCGCAGCCCAGGAGCAGGACCTTGCGTCCCCGGAGGGCGTAAGCCGCGGCAAGATGCGCCGAGACCGTGGTCTTGCCCACCCCCCCCTTGCCGTAGATGATGACGACCATGCGCCGGGTGTCCCTGCTCATCGGCGAGCCTCCGCCCTCGACTCCGTTCCTGCCTCGTAGGCCAGGATCCTCTCCGTCAGTGTCTCGACCAGGCTCCGGAAGCCGGCGTAGCCCAGGAACGGGCGCGCAACGACCGGGTGGTCCTCGTAGTTGGGATACCCAAACGAGATCACGATCCCCGGCCCCGCGCCGCGCCGCCGGGGGCCGATGAGAAGCGGCGCCCCTTCCGTCTCCGGGTCCGGCGTCCCGGCCGCGGCGGTCCTGAGCCCGAGGTCCTCGGCCAGGCCGGCCAGGGCCCGCGCCAGGTGCGGGTCCGGCAGGAGAAGGACCGCGGTCCGGCCGCAGATGACGCGAGTCACGTGCTCGCGCGTGTCCCGGACCGCGGAGGCCGCCTCCCGCTCGAGGAAGCGGTCCACGCCCCGGCTCCAGCCCGCGGCCGAGGCCACGGTCCGCACGAAATCCTCGGTGGCGGTCAGCCCGAGCGGCAGGCCGGCCTCCACGACCCTGGCCTTGAGCCTCCTCCCGAGGGTCCGGGCCGCGGAGCGGCCGTAGGGAAGGGAGACGATGAGGGACGCGGACTCGATCGCGGCGAGGCGGCTCAGGCCGGAGCCGGAGAGCCAGACCGGCGCGAGCTTGAGGCCCAGGCCCGAGAAGAGGCGCCTGAGCTCCGCGAGGTTCCCCCGATGGTCGGGCTCGTCGCGGTCGAAGAGATAGCCCACGACGCCGACCGTGTCCTTGCGGCCCCGGCCCCGGGCGAGCGGCACCTCCCGGGCGAGCGCGGCGCAGGCCGCGGCGTAGCCGTCGAGCCAACTCCCGGACAGGGAGGAGGGCGGCAGCGGGCACACGAGGCGGCCCGAGGCCTTGCCCGCGGCGCGGGCCGTCTCGGCCAGGGGAAAGTTCAAGAGCTCGTGGAAGTCGAAGGAGGCCGCGAACACGACCTCGGCCTCGGGATAAGCGCAGACGCGGCGGAAGACTTCGGCGACCGCGGGGACCCTGTCCGAGGAAAGGCTGGTCACCTCCTCCATGCCTGTCCGCGCCGCAGTGTGGACCACGGCGGCCCGGCCCAAGGGAGGGATGAGACGGCAGGCCAGGTTGTGCCCGTACTGCATCTCGGCCTTGGTGAAGACGCAGTAGGGGCCGTCCACCACCAGGAAGGCGCCCGGCACCGCGTCGACCGCGATGTACACCCCGTTGAGGAAGGGCAGGCGGCTCAAGGGATCGGCGTTCAGGTCCATGGTCGCAGGAGGCCGGCGTGGGCCGGGAAGGGCCGGAACGCAGCCAGGCGGTCGAGAGCCAGGCCGGAGCGCAGGGCCCCGGCGATGCCGACCGCGAAAGCGGTCTCGCAGAACCCGGCGACCCGGGTGGATTCCAGCCTGGGGTCGTGGTTGAAATGGGTGAACGCGAGGTCAGCCTCCTCGCGCAGCAGGCGGTCGAGTTCCTTGGCCGCGCCGAACCCGAAGGTCCGGAACCCCACAGGCCCTTTCCCGGTCCCGTGGACGAAGAAGCGGGTCTGGAAGCCCATCTCCGCGAGCAGTCCCGCGACCGAAAACCCGGGCCAAGCCGCGCCGGACGCGAGCGCGGCGGCGTCAGTCTCGTCGCCGATGAGCGCGGCCTTCCACCTCCCGCAAAGGGGACGCAGGCGGCGGACGACCCCGTCGGCCTCCGGGGCGAAACGCCGCCGCGCCCGCAAGCCCAGGACTTCGCGGATCCGGCGGAGCCAAGCCTCGGTCGCGGCCAGGCCGAACGGAGCCGCATGCCTCACCACGAGGAACCCGCGCTCGAGGAAGGGCTCGTCCGATATCCTCTCCCAGCCCGCGGGGTTGACCCATACGACGCTCCCGCAGGACTCGATGCCGGGCGCCGCGGCCGGAGCGATCTCGGGATACAGGAAGCCCGCCACGCTCAGGCCGAGGCCCTCCACGAGCCGGACCGCCTCGGACCGCGACCACGGGGAACCCGCCCCAGCCAAAAGGACGCGGCGCGGGTCGCGGCAACGGGAGAATTGGATCCTCGAGAGCATGCGGCGCGCCGCGTCCGTGACGGAGCGGCCCGAATCCCGCGTCTTGGAAGTCCAATAGACCGGCACCTTGTGCCGCCTCTCGATTCTGGCGATGAGCGGCCTCGGATCCTCTCCGAGGAGCTCGGGCAAGCAGGTGGAATTGAGCTGGATGCAGTCCGGCCGGAGCTCCCGCACCGCGGTCTCCAAGGCTTCGGCCAGGCGCCGGAGACTGCCCCCTCCGGTCACGTCCCCCTCGTCCAATCCCGTCTGGACGTCCAGGAGCCCTCCCGGCTCATCGGACCCGAGGTCCGAGAAGAACCTCAGCCCGGCCAGGTCGTGCTCGACCGTGTTGAAGCGGCACTCCCAGGTGCCGTGGTTGACCTTGACGCAGCGCGAGCCCAGCCGCGCCTCTTGGTCCAGGAAATCGTTCTTGGGGTAGACAAACTTCCACCAATCCGGGGTATGGTCCGCGATCCTGAAGTAGCGCTCGAGCCGCGTCTGGGTCCTGGGGCCGTCGCCCCCGGCGTGCGCCAGAGCGTCCTTCACCAGCATGGACCGCAGGCCGCTGAAGCCCTTGTTGGCAAGCGCCCGGAACACGGCATCCGGGAGCTCACCGGCCTCGGCCACGGTCTCAGGTCCGCCCCGGAGATTGAGCCCCAGGGTCGCGCCCGAGAGCAGGCACGCGCGGGCCCCGGGGCCGGGAGGCACTGCCTCGAAGGTGAGCATCGCAGCCCCTCGGACCAGTGAGAACTCCACGCCGTCTTCCGAGAACGCGAGGCAGTCGAGCTCCCACCCCCGGACGCGCCGGCGGAGGAGGCTCTTGAAGAAGCGCAGGCCCGCCTTGCCAGGCAGGGACAAGGCTTGCCGGCCGGCAGGGGTCCTCGCGACCGTCGGAAATCCGGTCATCATGGAATCTTATCAAATGGGGTCATATCAAATGGGGTCAGGTCTGGACATTGGGACATTGCGGCGAATTAAACACATCGTAATGTCCCAATGTCCAGACCTGACCCCATCTAAGACCTGACCCCATCTAATGGTATCATCTAACAGCCATGGAGCCCTGCCGGAAGACTCTGCGCGTGCTGCGCTGCTACCTGCGCACGGAGACCGACCCCTGGGCCCTGCGTTCCGCTCTAGTCGCGGACCTCGGGATCGCCGAGAGGGACCTCGTCCTCGTCGACCCCGAGTCCCCGCGCCAGCCCGAAGCCCCGCTCCATCTCCGCCACATCGCCCACGACCAGGGATTCAGGACCGAGATCGTCCTGCACGCCCTGGCATCGTCCCTGCCGGGCCTCGAGACGGCCCTGGACCTCGCTCCCCGCCTCTCGAGGCTCTTCAAGCAGGACGCCGTGGCCTTCTGCGACCCGAACGCCCCGGCCGCGGCGCCGGTGACCCATGGCCTGCTCCTCAAGCCCGACGGCATGTCCTACCGGGTCCCGCTCCTGCGGGACGGGGAGGAATTGGACATCCCCACGGACATCCGGCAATGGGAGCCCTGGCAATAAAAGGGGTCAGATCTTGAAATTTCACTTTTCCAAAGGAAAAGTGAAATTTCAAGATCTGACCCCGAAAAGAACTACTTCGCCAGCCGCGCGGTCTTGACGTAGTCGAGCTTGGCGAAGTCCTTCTTGAGGTAGGGGTCGCCCTCGTTCTGCATCCGTCCCTGATCCGGACATCGGCCGCCGAAGTCCGGCATGTCGCCGTACCCGTCGTAGAGCTTCTCCACGACCTCCATACCCTTGACCACCTGGCCGAAGGGCGGGAAGCCCTGCCCGTCGAGCGCCGCATTGTTGCCGTAATTAATGAAGAGCTGGGTGGTCCTGGTGTTGGGACCCGCCATGGCGTAGGTCACGGTGCCCCGGGCATTGGTGTTCTTGACCGGGTCGTCCATGATGCGGGCAGACCGCCAGGCCGCGTTGACCTCGGGCGTACCGTGGATGCCGAACTGGACCATGAAGCCCTTGACCACGCGGAAGAAGCTCACGCCATCGAAGTAGCCGAGCTTGACGAGGTTGTAGAACCGGTCCACGCCGTTGGGCGCCCAGTCCCGCCGGGCCTCGATGACGAACTCGCCCTTGGTGGTCGCGAACTTGACGCGGAACACGTCCGGCGCCTTCTCGACCGCCTTTTCGGGCGCGAGCAGGGTCTTGGGATCCGTGGGCCCGGACTTGGCCTTATCCGCCTCGACCTTCTTCGCGGGATCCGCCTTGACGGACGCGGCCTTCTTGGCGGGCGCCGCAGCCTTCGCGGGCTCCATCTTCGGGGCGTCAGCCGCCTGCAGCGTCCGGACGCCGCCAGCGGCCAGGATGAGGACAACGGCTGAGAGGAACAGGTTCTTCTTCATGCGGCAAGTCTAAGAAATAGCCGCGAAGCCGGTCAAATGGGGTCAGATCTTGAAATTTCACTTTTCCCTTGGAAAAGTGAAATTTCAAGATCTGACCCCGCTCAAGGGGCGGAGAGCACGACCACGCTGCGCGGGTTGGCCAGATAGGAACCTTGCGGGTCCAGGCGGACCTCGTGCCCAGGGTCCAGGAAGTCCAGGCCCGAGGCCAGGCTCGTGTCCACCACGCGGCGCCAGGGCCTGCGGTTGGGCGCGGGCGGCAGGGCCACGTTCTGGAGCCGGTGGTCGCAGTTGTAGATGAAGAAGAGCGGCCCCTCCAGCATGAAGACCGCGGTCCGGACCTCAGGGTCGTCCCAGCGCGGCGGCCGGCCGTCCGCCCCGAACCACGCGATGTCCGGGACCTCCTTGCCCTCCTCGTCGTGGCCCACGAGGAAGCGCCGCCGTTGGAGGACCGGGAAACGCCGGGTCATGGCGATGGCCTTGCGCGTGAAGATGGTGATGTCGGCATTCTTGCGCGCCAGGTCCCAATCGAACCACGAGATCGGGTTGTCCTGGCAGTAGGCGTTGTTGTTGCCGTTCTGGGTGCGCAGGAACTCGTCGCCTCCGAGGAGCATGGGCGTGCCGCAGGAAAAGAGCAGGCAGCAGAGCTGGTTCTTGGCGAGCCTGCGACGCAGGTCCAGGATGCCGCGGTCGTCGGTCGGGCCCTCGGCCCCGCAGTTCCAGGAGTCGTTGTTGTTCGAGCCGTCCCGGTTGCCCTCGCCGTTGGCCTCGTTGTGCTTCTCGTTGTACGCGAAGAGGTCGGCAAGGGTGAAGCCGTCGTGGCAGGTGGTGAAGTTGATGCTGTTGTAGGCCGAGCGCCCGTCCTCGCTGTAGAGGTCGGCCGAGCCCGTCATCCTCCAGCCGACCTCGCGCAGCATCCCGCCGTCGCCTTTGCCGAACCGTCGCATGGCGTCCCGGAACCTCCCGTTCCACTCGGACCAGTCCACCGGGAAGTTCCCGGTCTGACAGGTGCCGAGGTCCCAGGGCTCAGCGATGAGCTTGGCGGCGCTTAAGACCGGGTCCTGGGCCACGGCCGTGAAGAAGGCCGAGTACTTGTCGTAGGCCCCCTCCTCCCGGCCGAGCACCGAGGCCAGGTCGAAGCGGAAGCCGTCGACCCGCATGACCTTGAACCAGTACCGCAGAGAATCCATGATGAGGCGCACGGCCGCCGGGTCGCCTGCGTTGAGGCTGTTGCCGCACCCGGACCAGTTGTGGTAGCCCCGGCCCGGGGCCTCGGCCGGGCCCGTGAGGCTGTAGTAGCTCGGGTTGTCGATGCCGCGCAGGGAGATCGTGGGCCCGAGCTCGGTGCCCTCGCCGGTGTGGTTGTAGACCACGTCGAGGATGACCTCGATTCCCGCGCGGTGGAGCTCCCGCACCAGGGTCTTGAACTCCTCCACCTGGGCTCCGGGCTTGCGGCCGACGGCGTAGGAGGACTCGGGCGCGAAGAAGCCGACCGTGTTATAGCCCCAATAGTTCGTCAGGCCCTTCTCGAGAAGATAGTCCTCGACGTAGTGCTCCTGGACGGGGAGGAGCTCCACCGCGTTGACCCCGAGCTCCTTAAGGTGGGGGATGCGGTCGATGAAGCCGAGGTAGGTCCCGGGACGGCGGACCCCGGAGTTCCGGTTGGCCGTAAAGCCCTTCACATGGACCTCGTAGATGATGAGCCTCTCCAGCGGGATCTCGGGCTTGCCGATCCCCTGCCAGTCGAAGGCGTCGTCGACCACGATGCTCTTGGGCACGAGCCTGCAGTTGTCGTTCTCGTCGAGGGAGAGGTCCTTCGCAGGCGAGGCCGGGTCGTAGGAGAGCAGGCAGTTGCGAGCGTTCCTGAACTTGCCGGTCAGGGCCTTGGCGTACGGGTCCATGAGCAGCTTGGCCGCGTTGAAGCGCAGGCCCCTCTCGGGCTGGAACGGGCCGTGCACCCGCCACCCGTAGAGCTGTCCGGCCTTGGCGCCGTGGACGAAGACGTGCCAGACGAAGCGGTCGCGGCGCTCCACGCGGATGACCTGAGACGGCCCGCCCTCCGGCTCGTCGAAAAGGACAAGCTCGACCCCATCCGCGTTCCGGGAATAGAGCGCGAAGTTGACCCCCTCCGTTGTCAGGGACGCACCTAGGGGATAGAAGTGTCCGGCGCTCGTCTTGAAAGCCATGCTTGGTGAGATTGTAGCTTATCGGCCCGAATCCGCAGCGGCCATCCCGCATCTAAAAGGAGGAGGGAACCGGAGGAACGCATGGCCCTGACCCCGTCCGTGATGGTCGGACTCGGCACGAAAGCGCCCCCGTTCGCCCTGCCGGACGTGGCGACGGGCCGGACGGTCTCTCTTTGGGACTTCACCCAATCCAAGGCCCTGCTCGTGGTGTTCCTGAGCAGGCACTGCCCCTACGTCCAGCACGTCAAGGCCGAGCTCGGCCGCCTGGCCCGAGATTACGCCGGCAAGGGCCTGGCCATGGTCGGCATCGCCTCCAACGACGCCCAGGCCTATCCGGAGGACTCTCCGGCCAACCTCAAGGCCATGATCAAGGAAGAGGGCTGGACCTTCCCCGTGCTCTTCGACCGGAGCCAGGAGATCGCGGCCTCCTACCTCGCGGCCTGCACCCCGGACTATTTCCTCTACGACCGCCGCCGGAGGCTCGTCTACCGCGGCCAGCTCGACTCCAGCCGGCCCGGCAACGGCATCCCCGTCACCGGCGGGGACCTGCGCGAGGCCGTCGACGCGGTGCTCGCGGACCGCTCCGTGCCGTCCGACCAGAAGCCGAGCGTGGGCTGCAGCATCAAGTGGCGGCCCCACATCGACTGACCTTCCGATGAGGGCCAAGAGGGCCGAGGGTATCCCCCCGGCCCTCCGATCCGCGGACGACGGCGTTCAGACGAGAGCTTTCTCGGCCTGCGTGCCCGTCCACCACTCCTTCTTCCAAGCCTTGTTCCACCAGGACCGCATGGGGACCATGGTCTCGGTCGTCCAGCCCTTCTTGTTGAGGTCGGAGACCTCGGACCAGACCTTCTCCCAGGAACTGCCGCCGGACCACATGAGGTAGTCCCAGTCGCCGGGGATGGAGGCGACGCTCGTGACGCCCGTCCACTTGGTCAGGCCCTTCATCTCGCCGTTGAGGTGCGGCGAGCGCAGGAACACCCACGCGCCGACCGGCCACTCCCACCACCACTTCCCGTTCTTCATCCCCTTGTAGACGAAGTGGGTCGAGGTCGCGGTCACGCCCTTCATGCCTCGGATCTCCACGACCTTGTCGTAGAGGTCCTCCCAGCGGGACGCGTCGAGCCAGACCACGAGCCCCCAGTTCCCGGTCACCATCCAGGCGCCGAGCGTCTCCGGCCAGGCCTGGACCTTCTTCCAAGCGGTCTCGGCCGTGCCCCAATCCGCCTTGACCAGCAGGTACGCAGACCGCTGGTTCCACTCATTCCATGCCATGTTCTCTCCTCCCGTGCGTCTGCCCGTCCTAGCGCCGCAATCATATCAATTCCGAGGTCCGCAAAGCCTGACGGCCGTCAATTTTCTATGATGTCCCATGCCGCCCATGGCCGCGGCATGGAGGCACCACGTGAGCATACGGCTGAAGACGACCTTGATCCTGGCCCTGGCGCTGACCGCCGCCGGCTGCGCCACGGCTCCCCCCATGCCTCCGCCCGCCCCTCCGTCTCGCCTCTACGGGCCCGAGGCCCTGCGCCTTTCCCTCAACACCCTGCTCTCCAGGCCCTTCGACGACACCCAGGCCGTGGACGTGCTCTACGCCACCAACCGGGCCGCCAAGGGCGACCCCTCCGAGTGCGGCGACGAGGGCTTTGGCATCGACCCCTCCACCACGGTGAGCTACGGGCTCTGCCAGCTCAACGTGCCCAAGCGCCACGGCGTGGGCGGCTTCGAGCTCGCGCCCAACCCCAGGTCCGACACCCACCAGTACTTCCGCGTGCTCGCCCACGAGACCCTCGACGGCCAGGGCCTCGTCGAGCGCCTTTCCCGCCAGGCCGGCCGCGACCCCCTCGTCTTCGTCCACGGGTTCAACGTGAAGTTCCAGGAAGCCGTCCTGCGCTCGGCCCAGATCGGCTACGACCTCAAGTTCCAGGGCCCGGTCATCCTCTTCTCCTGGCCCGCAGGCGCCAGCGAGAGCATGTTCGAGTCCGCCCTCATCACGCGCACCTACGACGTCAACCGCGGCAACGCGGCCAAGGCCGTGGAGCCCGCAGCCGCGTTCTTCTCGATGCTGGCGGAGTCGTCCACGACCTTCCACGTCATGGTCCACTCCATGGGCCACCAGGTCATCCTCCCCGCCCTGGCCAAGGCCGCCAAGGACTGGGACCGGCCCCGCATCGGCGAGCTCATCTTGAACGCCCCCGACATCCAGCTCAAGGACTTCCAGCGCCTCGCCGCAGGCCTGAAGAAAGCCGCGGAGCGCATCACTGTCTACTGCTCCTACAACGACAACGCCATCGCCGCCTCCGAGACCTACAACAAGAACCGGCGCCTGGGCGCGTGCGAGCGGGTAGCCGGGGTGGACGTCGTCAACGTCGGGGAGATCGACGCCCCGTCCATGGGCATCGGGGGCCTCGGCCACGGCTACTACGCCTCGCGACCCATCCTCACGGACATCCACCAGGTCCTGCTCGGCATCGACGCGTCACGGCGCCTCTTCATCCGCAGGAGCGAGCCCAACAGCACCGAAGACTACTACCTGCGGCCGTAGGGACCGCGCCTCAGGTCTTCGCGGCTCGAGCCTTGTTGATGATCCTGTCGACGGCCGGCGCCTGGATGCGCTCGTACTCGGGGAGCTCCCCCACGAGCGGCCGGGCGTAGTCCTTGAAGGCCCGCGTGACGGCCGCGTGCTTCGCGTCGATGAAATTGGCCGGCACGCGCTTCGTGTTCTTGGCGACGGTCGCCAGCGGCGTCAGAAAGTACTCCGCGGCGTAGTCCCCCATCCGCCGGATCGCCACGCTGCCGTCCACGTTGTGCCACGCGGAGAACTGCACGGCCTTCTCCCCCACCTCGCGCGCCTCCTGGGCGTCCACGGAGGACACGGTCCCGAGGTAGCTCCGTTGGAGGTAGCCGAAGGTGTCGCTGCGCACGCGCTTGAGCTTGAGCTTCTTCTTGATCAGGTCGCAGAGCGCGTCGCCCAGGGCCCCGGTGCCGGAGAGCTGGACGTTGCCGTGCGCGTCGCGCTCGCTGCTCTTGGTGAGGGCCGCCATCATGGGATTGCCGTCCTTGTCGCACACCCCCTCGGACACGGCGATGACGCAGCGCTTGTGCTGACGGAAGGCCTTGTCCACGTCGGAGAGGAACTTCTCCTCGCCAAACGGGCTCTCCGGCAGGTAGATGAGGTGCGGGCCGTCGTCCTCGTACTTGCGGCCGAGCACGCTGGCGGCGGTGAGGAAGCCCGCGTTGCGGCCCATGACGACGCCGATGTAGACGCCCGGGATGGCGCGATTGTCGAGGTTGGCCCCGGCGAAGGCGCACGCCACGAACTTGGCGGCCGAGCCGAATCCCGGGCAGTGGTCCGTCACCAGGAGGTCGTTGTCGATGGTCTTGGGGATGTGCACCACGCGCAGCTCGTAGCGGACCCGCTTGGCGGCCTCGTCGACGATGCGGCAGGTGTCGGCGGAGTCGTTGCCGCCGCAGTAGAAGAAGTAGCGGACGTCGTGCGCCTTGATCACGTCGAAGATCTTCTGGCAGTACTCCTCGTCCGGCTTGTCCCGGGTGGAGAGGATCCCGGAGGACGGGGACCGGGCGACCAGCTCGAGGTTGTGCTGGGTGGCCTGCTTGAGGTCCACGAAGTCCTCCTGGATGATGCCGCGCACGCCGTGGATGGCGCCGTAGACGTTCGTGATCCAAGGGTACTGCCGCGCCTGCAGGACCGCGCCGACCAGGCTCTGGTTGATGACCGCCGTCGGGCCGCCGCCCTGCGCGATGACCGCCTTGCCGCTGAGTTGGTTCGCCATGAGGTCCTCCCCCCTGTGGAAATCCGGAACGAGGCTAAATCCAACCAAATTTGCGGGGCGCAGGGAAAGCCGCTGCCGCCGCGGAGGATGCGTGCGTTTGACAGCAGGCCCCCTCCCTATGATATACTTACCGGTAGGTAGCACAGCATGGCCACCCCCCCCCTCCACCCCCCCCCCCGCC
>JBAZSR010000093.1:0-13776 GCA_041662295.1 Elusimicrobiota bacterium
CCTGAGCCACTGGCCGGGTTCGCGCAGAGGAGTGAGCACCAGGCCCGGGTCGCGGCGCCGCCACCCGTCCTGATACCAGCGCGAGCCCGCCAGACCCTGGGCCACCACGCGCACGTCCGGCCGCCAGCCGTGGAGGAGTTGGTGGTGCCAGAGGGTGTAGAGCTGGACGTCCTTCTTGGCCACGAGGACGCCGCCCAGGGGCACGGACTTGAGCGCGTTGCGGGCGTAGTCGTAGGAGAAGAAGTGCTGCCTCCGGTCCATCCTGGCTCCCAGTCCCTGGAAGAGGGGGACAACGACGAGCGCTCCGGCAAGAGCCCACCCCGCTGGAGGGCCGGCCAGCCTGCCCCAGCCCGCCAGAGCCCCGATCCCGCAGCCGGCCCAGAGGGCCAGGATGAGATCCGAGGCCAGGTAGTGCGGCTCGACGATGGCCAGGGCATGCGGGTTGGGCGGCATGTTGGCGAGGAACAGGAAGACGGGACCGCTCCACCAGTAGGCGGCCAGGGTGCCGAGCAAGAGCCTCCTGTCGCGCGCCGCCAGCCAGGCCAGGCCGGAGCCTGCGGCGAGCAGGCCGGCCAGCGAGAAGCTCTCCCACAGGTGCCGGCCGTAAACGAGGATGTTGGGGAGAAAGAGCGCGCCCTTGGCGTAATTCGTGGAGAGCAGGTCGAGGGTCCCGCCGTACCGGCTCCGCAGCAGGGTCTCCTTGAGGTTGGCCAGGGCGGCCGGGTGGTTCCAATCGAGCCACGGCAGGCCTGCGGAGCGCAGGGGGAGATAGAGTAGGAGGCTCATGCCGAGGAGCGCGAATCCCACGCTCACCGCGGCCCAGCGCCAGCGGCTGTTGGGCCGCGGCGCGCGCCACAGGGCGGTACCCGCGATCAGCAGGCCGATAAGGGCTTTGGAGTCCGTCCACGCCATGAGGGCAGGGAAGCAGACCAGGGCCAGGAAGGCCCAAAGCCCGACGGACCGGGGCTGCTCGCCGCATGCGGGCCCGAGCCCTATCCAGAGCAGGCCCGGAGCCCAGAGCACGAGGTCCATGCGGTTGGTGAGCGCCAGGCCGTAGAGGAAGCAGAAGCCCAGCCAGACGCGGGTGGAATAGCGCTCCCGGAGCTCCCACGCCAAAGCCAGGACCCCGGCGCTGAAGAGCATCCAGAGGCTGTACATCTCCGGAACCATGCAGACGGACCAGAACACGGGGTTGAGGCCCAAGACCACGGCAGCCCCGGCGCCGGCAGCGGCTCCCCAGCGCCTGCGCACCATCCAGAACAGGAGCGCCAAGGCCACGGCCCCGGCCAGGACGGAGAGCAGGTCCATGCGGTAGGCCCGGTTGCCTAGCGGCAAGGTCTGGAAAGCCCTGCCGAACAGGATGTAGAGCGGATAGCCCGTGGGATGGGAGACGCCCAAGGTGGCCGCGCTCGTCGTCATCTCGCCGGAATCGCGGTAAAGGGGCAGGCCCGGGGGCATGCTCCAAAGATAGAGCCCGACAAAGGCGGCGAAGACCGCTGCCGCGCCTCTCATGGCCCGGCCCTCCTGGCGGAGGAGGCCGCGTATTCGGCGAGCTCGGGGTCGGAAGGAGCGAGCAGCGAGGCTTGCTTGAACGCTTCGGCAGCCTGGCGCCAGCGCGCCTGCGTCCAGTAGACGGCCCCGAGGTTGCGCCAAGCCTTGACCGAACCGGGGGCCGCGGCAACGCAGCGCCGGAACGCGTCCTCAGCCTCGCGAAGCCTGCCCTGCTTCTGCCGCGCCGCGCCCAAGTTGATCAAGGAATCGACGGAAGCAGGGTCCAGGTCGAAGGCGGCCGCATAGGCCTGCTCAGCGGAAGGCCAATCCCCTCGCTGGAAAGCGGAGAATCCCAGCAGCTCGAGCTGGCGCAGGACGCTGGACTTAAGCCAGAGCACGTCAGGCCCCATGAGCCTGGCACGGGCCAGCGCCAGCATGGCCTCAAGCGTCCTTCCCTCCCAAGCGAGCCTGGCCGCGGCCATGACCGGGTAGAAGGCGATCAGGGCGCGGTGCCGGTAATGGCGCGCGAGGACGCTCTCCGAATACCTCAGGACATAGGACTCCCAGGGGTCGACGCGGGTCTCGGGCAGGACCGTGTTCCCGGCCCTGCCCAGGGGAAGGCCCTTCTCAGGCTTGCGCAGGAGCCCGAACGGAACAAGGGTGAAGCCTGGCAGGAGGCTGTCGTTGAGGGTGCTGTAGAACAGGGTCCCAGCCGAGGCCAGCGGGGCCTCGACCGCGATCCTGCGGAGCTCCTTGTCAGGCCTGGACAAGCGCCGGAAGTCCGGCCCATAAGCGCTCCGGAACACGAGGCCTCCGCGGTCCCGCAGCACCAGGTCCGGGCGCATCCCCTGGGCCTGGGTCAGGTAGGCGAGAGAATAGAATGTGTCGTCGCCCCCGTCCATGAAGAGGCATGCGCCCTTCGGCAAGGTCCTGAGGATGTTGCGGCCGTAGTCGTAGGCCGTGAGGTCCCAGCGCATGAACCGGTCCTGAAAGCCCACGCCCGCGGACAGGACAGGCACGCAGAGCAGGGCCCAGCCAGCAGGACGCGAAAAACGGCTGATCGCTGAGAGCCCGGCAGCGACGAGAAATGCCAGGCCCAGCCATGAGGCGAGATAGAACCGCTCGAGGGCGTAGCTCGTCTGGGGGTCGAATGCTGGATTGCCCAGGAACAGGAAGAATGGGCCGGCAAGGCCGGCCAACAGGACCGGGAAGCCCAGGGAAAGCCTCATGCCGGTCCTGGACCACGCTGCCAGGCCCACCAGCGCCAGACACGAAGCCACTGGGCCCAGCTCACCCCAGGTGAAGCCCAGGTACCTTGCGATCTGGGACCATCGCGAGACCTGGGCTGTTCCCTCGACCGTGAGGGAGAAGGAGCCGTAGTCCTTGCGCAAGAGGACGCGGAGGAAGCGCTCGAGGTTCGTGGGATGCCCCCAATCCAGCGGGGGGGAGACGGCGGAACGGATGGGGAGATAGAGGTAGCACGCCATGCCGCAGCACCCCAGCAGGACCGCGGCCCCAAGGCCGACAGCCGCCTTCCTCCAACCGGGTTTCTCCCGAAGAGCCTGCCACAGCACTGCGGGAAGGGCCAGGACCAGGGTGTGATGGTTGGCCAGGCCCAAGCCCGCTGTCAGGCCCAGGCCTGCCGCAGACCGGGGCTCCCATAGCCGTCCCTGGAACCTGCACGCGAGCCAAGCCAGGAAGGACACTGCCAGAAGATGAAGCCCGAAGACCTCGGTGACCGAGGAGCTGTGGCGCCAGAGCCCGCAGAGACCAAGGAAGAGGACCGCCCCGAGCCTGGCGAGCCGCGAGCAGCCTGCCAGGCGCAGGGCGTCAGCGAACACTGCCAGGCAAGCGGCGCTTAAGACCGCTGTCAGGAGGTTCGTCCTGTAGGCCCAGCCGCCGATCGGCAGGAGGGCGCCCAAGGCCCGGCCAAGCAGGGCATGGAGGGGGTAGCCTGGCGCGTGCGCGACCGAGAGGTTCGCTGCCGCGGCCGCGAGCTCTCCGGAATCGCCGAAGGTGACGCTCGGCGCCATGCCCGCGACGTTGAGCAGGAGGAACGCCAGGAAGACGAGGAAGGGCTCGAAGAAAGGCATCGGTTCCCGGTGATGACGAGTATTACCGGGCCAATGCTACCATATCTATTTGGGGGCCAACGCCCTGGAGATGAACTCCTCCTCCATGTCCCTGATATACTGATTCTCCGCCTTGGTCACATACTCAGGGCCCCACGGGTCCTTCTTGGCATCCCATTTAGGCCGCACCTCCGGGGGGGGATCCGTGAAGTACTTCGCGACCAAATGGCGCGCGTTCTTGAAGCGCACGATGGCCAGGTCCCCGCAGTTCTTCTTGAGGATCCCGGCCTTGAGCGCTTGCTGACCCTTCAGGGCAAGGGCAGGGAAGACATCGATGTCCTTCTGAAGGATTCCGCACCCCTTCAGAAAGGACTGCTCCTCGGAGGTCAAGACCAGCGCAGGAGCAGCGTCCGATGCAGCCATAGCCGGAAGGACCACGGCGAGGATGGCGATGCCGAGAAAAGTCTTCATTAGGAGGATCCTCCACCAGCAGTATAACCCCGCTTCCTTGACAATTCAAGGGTCAGAGTATACACTTGCCTAGGTCTCATGCCGACGATAATCCTCGCCCTCTGGGCCGCCTTCTTCCTTTCCGCGCCTGCGCGCGCCATCCAGCCTGGACAGCGGCCCCCTGTTCCTGCTGTCAAGGTGGACTACCAGACCATCTTCGACACGGTCGGAGTCCCAGAGTTCGACCAATCGCTCTACATGCGGATCCTGGGAGAAGCCCAGGATGCGATCCTGGCCCTGCCTCCTGGCACCAATGTCTCGGACACCATCGAACGCATCGTGGAGCGAGAAAGAGCGCTCATCCTCGAAACGGACCAAGATGAGTTCGCTCTCCTTCTGACCGCAAGTCTCAGCGTACTGAACGACCAGATCGTCGAGCAGCAAGAGCGCGTGCAGAAACCCGAGCCGGTACCCGCCACGGAAGCCGCGGCCCAGCCGGGGCCGACCTCACCGGCCCCGACGACTGCGGTGAAGGACGATCCTCCACCCATGCCTGTCACTCCCGCTGACATCAGACAGGGGGCCAACCAAGTCCTGACAACCCGTTTCCCAAAGAACCGCTCGGGCTGGACGTACACCGCCGACGACGCCATCAAGAAGAAGGACTATCGGACCGCGATGAGTGGGTACAAGAAGGTCATCGAGCTCGGAGGAGGCACCCCGAAGGTCTACACGGGCTACGGGAGCGCGGCCTATCACCTCGGCGACCTCGACAAGGCGTCAGAAGCGGCTGGGCAGGCCCTCGAGATCGACCCCTCCTACGCGCCGGCCGAGGCCCTGGCCGCCCTCTCGAAGAGGAACGTCCGCTCGACTTCGCCCTCATCCAAGACCCTGGCCAGCGCCGCGGCGCTCATGGACAACTCGGGCAAGGCGCTCGCGGCTGTCATGCCTTCAGGAGGCGGCGTCCCTCCTCCGGCCCGAACAGGGACCCCGGGCTCGGCTCCTGGCCCTGCGGCCCAATCCTGGACCCCGCCCGCGGCGGCAGGCATCGCGCCCGAAGCAGTGCTCAAGGCCGAGGAACTCGTGGACGCGGCTGCCTCGAGCCTGAGCCTGGGGGATTACGTCCAGGGCGGGGACATCGCGAGCAGGGCCGTGGGCACGGACCCGCTCAACAGCAGGGCCTGGACCCTGCGCGCCGTGGCGGACAGCAACCTCGGCAAGCACAAGGACGCGGTCTACAACGCGAGCGTGGCGCTCCTGCTCGCGCCGGGCAATGCCACGGCCCTGCAGATGCGCTCCTGGTCCTTCAACAAGACCGGCCGCTACAAAGAGGCCCTGAGGGACGCGGACCTCACCCTTCTCCAGGAGCCGGCTAACCCCTTCCACTATTACAACAGGGCCTATGCCCAGGCAGGCCTGGCGGACCGGCCGGGCGCTACCTCCTCGCTCAAGAAAGCCTCGGACCTCGACGACAGGTTCACGAAGACCTATAAGGCCGCAGTCGAGGCCCCGGAGGAAGCGGACCTCGTCTATCTCTTCGACCTCATGGGGCCAGGCACAGGGGACGCGGTCCCAGCCAAGCCCTCGCGAATGCCGCGGCCGCTCCTCTACGGCCTGGCAGGCGGGGGAGTCCTGCTCGCCCTGGCCAGCCTGGTCCTCCTCCTGAGGAGGAGGGGCTGATCCTCCCGGCCCTGGGCGTCGCGACAGCGGCGATCCTCTTCTCCACGGGCGGGGCGGCCATCAAGTCCTGCGCTTTGTCAGGCTGGCAGATCGCCTGCTACCGGTCCGCCATCGCGGGCCTCCTGCTGGCCGCCGCGTTCCCCCGCTGCGCCTGGCCGAAGTCCTGGAAGGAGCCCTTGGTGGGCCTGGCCTACGCCGGCACCATGCTCCTGTTCGTACACGCCAACAAGCTGACCTTGGCCGCGGACGTCATCTTCCTCCAGTCCACGGCGCCCGTGTACGTCAGCCTCCTGGCGCCCTGGCTGCTCCACGAGAGGGTCCGGCCCAGGGACCTCGTCCTCTTGGCGCTCATCATCGCGGGCGCGGCCATGTGCCTCCTTGGCGGCCGGCCAGCGAGCGCCACTGCTCCGCAGCCGTTCCTCGGCGACATGCTGGGCCTGGCTTCGGGCGCCACCTGGGCGCTCACGCTCACGGGCCTGAGATACCTTGCCAAACCAGGGACAGCGAAGACCTCCGAGGGACGCAACCCCGCGGTCACGGCAGCCCTGTGGGGGAACATCGCCGCGTGCCTAGCCTGCGCCCCTCTCGCCATCCCCCAGGGTGGGCCAGGGCCGCGGGACCTCATCGCGCTCCTCTACCTCGGCGTGTTCCAGATCGGGCTGGCCTACATCTGCCTGACCTGGGCGATGAAGGCTACCCCCGCGCTCCAGGCCGCGCTGCTCCTCCAACTCGAGCCCACGCTTAACCCTCTCTGGGCCTGGCTCGTCCACGGCGAGGCCCCTGGCGGCCTGGCCCTGGCCGGCGGCGGACTCATCCTGGCCTCAGCCCTGGCCGCGACCCTGCTCGGGGAAAGGCCTAGTCCAGTCCGCGGGAGCGGCGCAGGGCCCACTCCGTCAGCAGGAGCAGCAGGGCCAGGCCCAGCCACCAGGGCGAGGTGAACGGCAGGTAGCGCCGGTTCAAGCGCCGCTCCTCGCGGACCGGCGGTAGGCCCGCGAGGAGGTCCTCCGGACGCGCGTCCTTCAAGGGCAGGAACCGGCCGCCCCCGGCTTTGGCGGCCCGCTCGAGGAAAGCCCGGTCCATGGGAGGCTCCGCGCCCGCGGGCTGCCAGGAGAAGCGCACGCTGTCCTCGCCCCACGGCCGACCGTTGCGCCGCGCAGAGGCCCGCAAACGGTGGGAGCCCTCCTTGAGGCCCGTGAGCTCGACGCTGAACGTCCCGGGCGCGCCCTCCCTGGCCCAGACGCTCGACGCCTTGCCGTCCGGCCCGGTCCAGAGCACGGAGACATCGAGACCCGCGGAGGGAGCCGGCCGAAAGCCCTCGTCGAAGACCCTCAGGGTGAAGACCGCAGGCTCGCGCGCGGGGAGCCGGTCCGGGACCGGCGCGAACTTGACCTTGGAGAGGTCAAGACTGCCGGTGAGGTACTGGACCACGCGGGTCCAGAAGCGGCCGTAGAACGACGCCAGCCTCCAATCACGGGCCGCGCCGAGGCGCCAGCGCCAGGTCGAGTCCGTGCTGACCACGAGCACCTTGCCGCGGCCGTAGTTCCTGAGGGCCATGACCGGGAGGTCCTGGCCCGAGGCCGTCTTCTCCCTTGGGTGGGTGAGGAGCACGGACGCGCCCTCCTTGACCGAGCCGAAGCGGCCGTACCCGAACAAGGGGGGCAGGCCCTCCCACGCCGAACGGGATTCCTCGGGCGTGTCGTAGACGCCCAGCAGGGGGTGGGAGAGCGACGATGGGACGGGCAGGAACTTGGAGCGGACGTAGTCGTCCGGGACCGACGCCAAGTTCACCGGGAGGAGCTCCTCGAGGGGCGTGCCCTTGTATCCCCCGGTCCCGAAGGCCTGCTCCCCGCCGATGACCAGCAGGGCTCCGCCGTTGGCCACGAAGCCCTTCAAGCCCGCGAGGTGCGCGGCCGGGAGGTTGAATCTCCGGTAGGAGAAGTTCTCCAGGACGAACAGGTCGAACTGGGCGAGGTTCTGCACGAAGATCTCCTCGGCCGGAAACGGGATGAGCGAGAGCTCGTTGTCCGGGACGAGCGAGACGGATTCGGGGTTGCGCAGGATGACGAAGGAGACCAGCTCGTGGTTGGGGTCCGACTTCATGAACTCCCGGAGGGACGCGTACCCGTAGCTCGGCCTGCCCGAGAGGTACATGATGCGGTATTTCTGCCGGATGACCTCGACGCCGAAATCCCTCCCGGACAGGGGCCGGCCGGAGGCCGCGGCGGTCTCGAGGCGGTAGCGCTCGCGGCCCAGGGACTCCGCAACCGCGGTGAAGCTCGCTGTCAGGGTCTCGTAATCGGACTCCGGCGTGAACCAGCGCCGCTCCACGGGCTTCCAGCCGCCCTGACCCGGCACGGATTCCTTCAGCAGGGTCAGGCCCACGCGCTCCCTCGAGAGGCCCGAAGCCTCCACCTGCACCTCCACCGGGAACCAGCCGTGCAGGAAGACGAAGTCCGGGGTCTTGAGGTCCAGGATGGCGGCCCCGCGGCCCCGACGGGGCGGACCCACGCCCAGGACGTCCACCGGGACGCCGAGGCGCGCAAGGGCTTTCTCCAGGCCCTCGGACTGCGCAGGGTTGCCGTCGGTCAGGAGCCAGGCCCGCTCCGCCTTGCCGGCCGCGGTCGTTCTCCCTTCGGCCGGTGCCGGGGCGCTGCCGGAAGCCGCTCCGGCACCGACTGCGTCTGCGACATCGAGAAGGGAGTCCGCGGCGTGGAAGCCCGCGTCCGACGCCTGGAGGCCGGCCCCGGCCTCCAGGCCCCCCAGGGCCCGGCCGCGGTCGGAGAGGGAGAACAGGACCGGCTCGCAGCGCTCCTCCAGGCTGGCCCGATGCCGCTCCAGCCAGGACGCGGCGGCCGCGAGGCGCGACATGCCCTTCTCTCCGGAGGAGGCCCTCATCGAATGCCCGGAATCCACCAGCACGAGCAGGCGCGGCTTGACGAAGACCGGCTCGTTGAGTCTGACATCAGGCATCAGGAGGGCGAGCACGAGGCAGGCCGCGCCCGCGCCCCGGAGCAAGGGGATGAGGAGGCCGGACGGCCGGGCCCGCCCGAGGTGGGCCGCGGCCGCTGCCGCGGCCAGGCCCGCGGCAGCCGCCAGCCACCCATCCGCGCCGAAGCCCACCCCCCAGGTCACGGGACCCCCAGGCGCATCTTCTCGAGCAGGTAGGGCTGGTGGACGGCGTCGGCCTTGTACGAGCCGGTGAGCGAGTACATCAGGATGTTGAGCGTGAGCTTGCGCGTGTTGTGGCGCTGGGCCTCGCCTCCCGGGGCGCAGGAAAACAGATGCCGGCCGAGCCCGTCCTTGGCCCAGGCGCCGAGGATGTCGTTGCGGGAATAGAGCACCGCGACCCGGCCGCCCCAGACGACCCCCTCGAGGGACGGCCGCACGCTCGCCCGGCCCGCCGGCGCCCGCAGGAAGAAGAACGTCTTGTAGAGGACGTGGTCCGAAGGCAGGGACGCCAACTCGGCCTCGGGCAGGAGGCTGGGGAGGAACGCGGCGCGGACCCAGCGGTCGAAGGGGCTGGAGCCCGCGCCGGAGACGTCCTCGAGCCAGAGCATGCCTCCTCCGGAGACGAAGCTCCTGAGGCTGCGGAGCTGGCGCTCCGTCAGCGCGGGAGGCGCGCCCGCGCCGGCCAGGATGAGCAGGGGGGACTCGAAGAGGAGCTCGTCCTCCGGGGAAAGGACCCTCCGCTCGGGCCAGACGATCACGCTCGTGACCCTTCCGAAGAGCTCGAGGACCTCGGCGTGCGCCTGGGGGTAGGGATCCCAATCCGGCCCGAGCTTGAGCTGGGACCAGACGAAGCGGTCGCCGTAGGCGGCCGAGCCTGTGCTGGAAACGACCTCCGGAGCGGCCCAGGCCTCGCTGCCGCAGGAAAGGACCAGCAGGGCCGAGAGCCCTGAGAGCGTCCGGAAGGAGGCTCTGGCCGGAGACGGCCGCGTCCCCAGGAGCCGAGGGAAGGCCAGGAGCATCTCGAGCGCCAGAAGCAGGCCGGCGACGGCGAGCAGCCAGGGCCGCGCATCCCTGCCGAA
Source organism: Elusimicrobiota bacterium (assembly GCA_041662295.1). Classification (GTDB taxonomy): domain Bacteria; phylum Elusimicrobiota; class Elusimicrobia; order UBA1565; family UBA9628; genus JACQWX01. The sequence goes on from JBAZSR010000093.1 coordinate 9,722, forward strand.
CAGGGCGTTCCGGAGGTCCTCCTCCAGACTCTCCAGCCGCAGAGGGGACCACGGCGGGGCCGCGGCAGGGGTCAGGTCGCTCTCCCGGGCGCGGTCGAGGTTGACCCCGAAGAAGGTCTGCCGGGCGGCGCGCCCCTCCTCGACCACGGAGTAGAGGCCAGGGACCGAAGTCCCGTCATAGAGCGCCCTCCGGTCCTTCGGGTAGAGCTGGGAGAGCCTCCCGTCCGGGGAGCGGACCTTGACGCTCGCGGGCAGGGGCTCGCCTTCCTTCCAGGACAAGGCGATGGGCTCGCCCACGCGGAGCTGGAGGACCTCGGTGCCCTCCTCCCCGGTCCGCGACGCGGCATCGAGGGAGGCCGCGGCCCAGGCCGCGAAGGCGGGCTTCAAGCCCAGGTTGGTGCTGTCGAGGTCCAAGGGCGAAGCCCAGAGAACGACGCTCCCCCGGCCCAGCGGCCCGGCCACCAGGGCCGGAGCCCCAGACGCGAGCCGGAACAGGACCCGGGCCCCGGGCCTGGGCGAAAGCCTCCGGTAGCGGCGCACCGCGACCCGGGCGAGCTCGAACTCCTCGAAGCCGGCCGCCCCCGGAGCGCTCAGGCCGAAGGGCTCGGGGGAGACCACGGCAGGACCGACCTCAGCCGGCAGGATGCGGCCGAGGTCGTCGAACGCCGCGTCCGGCGTGGAGCTCCCGGGCAGAACCCACAGCCCGCCCCCGGAGCGCGCGAAATCCTCGAGCCCTGCCCGCGCCTCGGCCGGGACCTCCCGGAGGTCGCCGAGCACCACGACGCGGTACTCGGAGAGCGGAGCCTCGTTGAACCGGGAGAGCTCCCGAAAGTCCGCGTCCCACCCGAGCAGGCTCCCCTTCTCCGCTCCCAAGAGCTCCTTGAGGAACCAGCCTCCGCGGCCGACGCGGAAGAAGTCCTGGCTGCCGTGGAGGACGAGCGCCTTGGGCCTCCTGCCGTGGCGGAACGAGAAGTACCAGCGGTCGTCGCTGCTCAGGCTGTCCGGGGTCAGCTCCACCCAGCCCGCCCACGAGGGGCGCCGCGGGTCCCCGGGGAGGGCCGGCCCCAGGCGCAGAACAGCCCGGCCCTCCCTTCCGGGCCCCAGGTCGAGGCCCACGGCCCCGGACCGGGCGCCCGCGAGAAAGAGCCGCGCCTGCGTCGCTCGGCCCGCCGGCCCCGAGGTCCTGCCTCGGACCGAAAGGCTGGCGGCCTTGGCGCTGCTCTCAGCGGCCGGCCCAGCGGACGCCACCCACGCGTTGGAGGGGACGCCGTCCCACGACAGGCCCAGGACCGCGACAGCGGGATCGATCGCGGGAAGCCTGCAGGCAAGGCCGTGGGCTGCCCCGTCCGAGAGCACGATCACGGCCCGGCGCGCCCTGCGGCGGACGTCCTCCTTTGCAAGCAGGTCGACGGCCCCGGACAGGGCCGAGCAAACGTCCGTGCCCCGGCTGGTCAAGGAGGCTTTGGCCAGGGTCTCCAAGGCCTCGCCCTTCCCATCGGCCCACCGAAGGCCGCCGCTCGGAGACTCCCATTGGTCCGAGAACACGGCCGCGGCCACGCGGTCCGTTGGGCCCAAGCCCCGCACGATCGACTCGCCAGCGGCGCGGGCGGCCTCGAAGCGCGTCCTGCCGTGAACCCGCCAGCCCATCGAATACGACGCGTCGAGGAGGACGGCCAGGCTCGAGCCCGACCCGCTGTCTCCTCCGCCGGCAACCGGGTCCCGGGAAACGACAGGACCCGCCCACGCCAGGGCCAGGGCCGCGACTAGGGAGCTTCGGACCAGCGCGAGCAGCCAGGAGCGCAGGCGCCTCTTCGGCGCGGCCTTGGCCTCCACCGCCCGGAGCAGGGTGAGGTCGCTGAACGGCTCCCGCCGGGCCCGGCGCAGGGAGAGCAGGTGCAGGAGCGGCGGGACCAGGGCCAGGGGCAGGGCCCAGAGCAGGGAAGGATGGGTGAAGGTCATCGCGGGGTCAGGAACCTCAGCAGGGCGAGGTCCCAGGGGACGTCCGTGGAGAAGACGGCGTAAGCGATCCCGGCGCCGTGGAACGCCGCCTCATAGAGCCGCAGGCTCCTCTCGAACTCCGCGGCGTAGGCCTCACGGACAGCGTCCGCGTCCACGGCCAGCGTGGACCGGTCTTCAAGGCTCTCGAAGGTCACGGGGCCTTCGAAGTCCAGGGTCCGCTCCCTGGGGTCGAGGACCTGCAGGACCATGACGTCGTGGCGCCGGGCCTTGAGAGCCTTGACCGCGGCCACGATGCCCGGCCCGTCTCCCAGCAGGTCGCTGACGAGCGCGATGACGGACCGGCGCTTGAGGCTGACCGCGGCCTTCTCCAGGACCCCGGCCAGGCGGGTCTCCCCGCCCGGCTGTGAGCGCGCCAGGGCCGCGTCGAGCGCCTCGAGCTGGCCCAGGCCGGACCGAGCCGGGACCGAGGCCCTCGGCTCGGTGTCGAAGACCGTCAGGCCCGCGGCGTCGCCGCCAGCGGCCGCGAGATAGGAGAGCGCCATGGACAGCCGGCACGCGAGGTCCCACTTCGCGCCGAAGCCCATGGACCCGGAGGCGTCGGTCAGCAGGTGGGCGGCAGCCATGCGCTCCTCGTTGAACTCCTTGACGTAGAACCGGTCCTGGCGGGCATAGACCTTCCAGTCGATGGCGCGGAGCTCGTCTCCCGGCGCGTAGGCGCGGTGCTGGGCGAAGTCGTGGGAGAGCCCGCGCGAGGCGCTGGAGTGCCGTCCCGCGGAAGGGGAATGGGAGAGGACGCGCCTCATCCTCAGCTCGAGGTTGCGGAGGCGCGCCACAGCGACCGGGTCGAGGTACTTCACGGGAGAGCCGCCCACTTCCGGCCCGCGCGCCAGGCCGCGGCAGGCAGGCCCGCGGGCCCGCAGGACCGGAAGAGATGGCCAAGGGTCCGGCGGAGGGACCGGGGCCTGAAGTAGAACCTGCGGAGGAACTTTGAACGCAGGCGCTCGAGCTCGGAGGGGGGGACCGGACCGCCGGCGATCACGGGCCTGGAATAGGCGTCAACGAGGCGCTCCGGGTCCACCGACATCCCGGCTCGGGCGACCTCAGAGGCCAGGACCGTGCCGGCAAAGGGCATGGGGAATGTGATCTCCAAGAGGTCGGGGTCCGCCCGTAGGAGCCCCTCGAAGGAGGCCTCGATGGAGGCCGCGTCCTCCCACGGGAACCCCATCATGAAGTACCCGAACGAGAGGATCCCGGCGGCCCGCAGGAGCCCCACGGCCTCGGCCTCCTGGCGGACGGTGTGGCCCTTGCGGAGGCGCTCCAGGGTCGCGTCAAGCCCGCTCTCGAGCCCGAGGCTCACGCCCCAGCACCCAGCCCCAGCCATGGCCGCGACGAGCCCCTCGTCGAGGGTGTCCGCGCGGCTGTTGCACACCCACCGGACCCCCAGCCGGGAGCCGGAGATCGCGGCGCAGAGGGCGAGGACCCAGGACCGGTCAAGGGTGAAGGTGTCGGCGTGGAGGAGGAAGTCCCTGATGCCGTGGGAGCGGACGCACTCCTCGAGCTCCGCGACCACGGAGGCGGGATCGCGGAGCCAGACCTTGCCCCCGCGCTGGCAAGGGACCAGGCAGAAGGAGCACTGGAAAGGGCAGCCCTGTCCCGTCACCACCACGGCCTGCGGCGCGCCCGTGTCGGGACGGACGTAGAGGCCCTGGGAGAGCAGGTGCCGGGCGGGCCTGAGCTCCGAAAAAGGAGCCCCGTCGTCCGCCTGGGCCGGGTTGACGGCCGCGGCCCTGTCCCGGCGCCAGGCAGCCCCGGGGACCGACTCCCAGGACCCCGTTGCCCCGAAGGCCGCCAAGGCGGGCTCGGGACGGCCGAAGATGACGGCATCGAAGGCGGGGAGCGCCTCCAGGGAGGCGCCGGGGTCTCGGGCGAAATCCGCGCCCCACGCCGCCACCGAGACCCCGGGGACCGCTCCGCGGAGAGCCTCGGCGAACGCGGCGTCGGCGGCGAGTGATGGGACCGCGGCCTGCAGGACCGCAAGGCCAGGGCCGAAGGCCCGGGCGCGGCCGAGCGCGCCTTCCACGGAGAGCCCCTCGGCC
>JBAZSR010000094.1:0-13164 GCA_041662295.1 Elusimicrobiota bacterium
CTCGTCCATGGCCTCGTACACCACCCCCATCCCCCCGCGCCCCAGCTCCCGCGTGACGCGATACGTCCCCCCAAGCAGGCTCCCCGGCCCCACCGGACCCGAACCCTGAGCCTCCGCCAGCGCAGCAGTCGCCTCCCCGTCCGTATCGGCCCCCGCCACAAGCTCGGACCTGGACTCCCTGACGTCGCCTTTCCTCCTCCAGACCCCGATGAGGATGAGCAGGAGGGCCAGGCCCACGGGCACGGCCCAGAACGCGACGCGCTTGACGCTCAATCCCCTGCCTCCGCCGGCCCCCTTCTTCCTGCCCAGGATGCGGTCTTTGGCCTCCTCCAGGAAATGCCTCAGCGACGGGTCGAGCTTGGCCGCGGTCTCGTAATCGGTGAGGGCCTCGGTGAAGCGGGCAAGCTTCTCGAAGACCATGCCCCGGTAGAGATAGGCCAGGGCGTTCATGGGCTCGATCTTGAGCGCCGCGCCGATGTCCTCGAGCGCGGCCGAGTAGTTGGAGAGGTTGAGCTGGGCGTAGCCCCGTTCGAGGAGCGCGGGCACGTTCTTGGGCTCGAGCTTCAAGGCCTCGGTGGCGTCGCTGATGGCCGCGTCGTAGTTCTTCAGCCTGTTCGACACGGCCGCGCGCACGCCCCAGGCGTGCGTGTTGCCCTTGTCCTCCTGGATGGCGCGCGTGGCGGCAAGGAGCGAGCCGCTCAAGTCCCCGAGCCGCATCTTCTTGACGGTCTCGTTGACCAGGACCTGCGACGGGGTCAGGCCCTGCGACATCGGCAGGGTCCCCTGCGCCGAGGGAAGCCCTGCCGCGGCCGGATCGTGCCCGCGCGGCCGCTCCCGCCCCCGCCGGCCTGGCCCGGGCCCCGCATCGCGCCGCCGCTCATGAGCTTGCCCATGCCTCCGTCGAACCCGCCGCCGGCCATGTTCTCGAACCGGGCGCCCATGTTCTTGGACTCGAACTCCGGCTTCTTGAGCCGGAGGTCGGTCCCGGCCGCCCGGCCCGTGAGCTCGATGAAGTCCTTGATCTGCTGGGCCGTCTCGTTCTTGGGGTCCGCGTCCAGGGCCGCGTCCGCGTCCTTGAGGGCTCCGTTCTTGTCGTCCTGGTTGAGCCTGGCCCAGGACCGGACCACCAAGGCATCCGCGTTCTCAGGGTCGGCCCTCAGGATGCGGTCCATCATGGCCTCGACGTCCGAGGTCTTGCCCGACTTCACCATGGCCTCGAGGTCGGCGGTGGTATAGGCCCCGCCGTCTCCCGTGAAGAACTGCTTGCCGTCCATGTCGGCAGGCAATTGGCCTGGGTCCTGATAAGCACCGTCCGCCCCGGGTTTGCCAGGCTGAGCGCCGCCAGCGCCCGTGCCTGGCGCCCCCGGGTCTCCCGTCGTCTTGGACCCGAAGCAATCCTTGTCCAACGCAAGGACGCATGATTTGCCATACGAGTTCGTGCCATCAGGGACCGTGATGGGTTTCCCCCCGGGCTCCGCACCGCCTCCGGCGGAGCCGCCCATCCCCGCGGCAGCGCCAATCTCCCCAGAACCGCCGGCGCCATCATCCTCCGCCTTGGGATCGACCTCGACGACGACGTCGGGCGGGTCCCCGGCCATGACCGGAACGCCGGAAAGAAGCAGGCCGAAGGCCAGCGCCGCCGCGGGGAGTCCCCGGCGCAGAGCCCTGGAGACGGTCATAGTCTATTTTTGCGAGAGCTCGATGACGCCCTGCCAGTCCGATGGAGGGCTCTTGGAGTGCTTCTCGGCGATGGCGCGCAGGTAGGCCGCGGGCTTGTCGTCGTTGGGCAGCGCGCCGAAGACGAGGCAGGCCTGCGCCCAGTCGCCCTTCTTGAGCGCCTCCACGCCGGAGCGGAAGGCCTCGCGCCGCTTGCGGTCGCCGGGAGCAGGGACCAGCTCGAAGAGGTCGATGGCCGCGGTCATGCCCGCGGGCCGGAAGCGGCCCACGGGCACGGGCAGGGCCGTGGCAGGCGAGACCCGGGAGGCCACGTCTTCGGTGGCGAGGATCTGCACGCCGAGGGTCTTGGTGATGCCCTCCACGCGCGAGGCGAGGTTCACGGTCGCGCCGAGCAGGCCGTAAGAGAAGACCTGCTCGGAGCCGATGGCGCCGGCCACGACCTCGCCGGAGTGCAGGCCGATGCCGCAGCGCCAGCCGCCGGTCTGGCGGGAGAAGGCCTCCGCCATGCGCAGGCCGGCCCGGCAGGCGAGGTCCACGTGGGTCGGGTCCTGGAACGGGACATTCCAGCAAGCGAGGATGCCGTCGCCCATGTACTGGAGGACCACGCCCTGCTCCTCGAGGATGATCGCGGTCATCGCGGTCATGGCGGCCTTGAGCTCGCCGATATACTGGAGGATGGCCTCGTTCTTCTCCTCGGTGCGCTTGGAGAACCCGCGGATGTCGAAGAACATCACGGTGCTCGACGCGAGCTTGGGCTCGATGTCGCGCAGGTCCGGGGAGGACAGGATCTTGTCGACCACCCGGCCGGCGAAGAAGCGCTCGAGGCGCCCCTCCCAGGTGGTCAGCCGGTCCATGGAGATGCTCCGGCCCACCATGTCCGCGACAAGGCCCGTGAACCGGGCGCGCTCCTTTTGGAGACTCTCGGACCCGGCCGAGGCAAGGGACCCGGCCACGTAGAAGACCACGGAAGGCTCGTGCGGGACCTTGGCGGCCGCGCACACGGCCCAATCAAGGCCCGCCTGCCGGGTGGCGGCCTCGGCCTCGGGCTTGGCCCACGAGTAGACGGTGGGCTGGGGCGCCTCGGCGCAGGCCTTGCGGATGAGGGTCCGGCTCGGATGGAAGCGGAGCGCGCCCGGAGCGCTGTCCTCGCCCAGCATACCGCCCTCCTCGGTGACCACGCAGGCGAACGCCCCATCCGTGGCCCCGCGGAGCAGGCGCGCGATGTGGGAGTAGAAGTCCTTGCGGTCCTTCTTGCGCAGGATCTCCGGGACCTCGAGCAGGTCCGAATACTTGAGCTTGCCCGCAGGGTCTCCCATGGCGTAGAGGTCCTTGGCGGACATGGTGAGAAGCTCGACGTGGTCCATTTTTACGGCCGGGTCCTCGTCCGGGACCGCGGCCAGGGCCCCTGCCAGGGCCTCGGCCGGGGACGGAGCCGCGGGAGCGGTTCCGGCGGGCGAAACAGCCGCGGCAGGCAGAACAGCCGGAGCGGACTTCGGCTGGGAGGAGAGAGGCTTTCCGGACGCCTGGGGACGGGGGAATCCCTCGAGCCGGCCGAAATCTTGAGGAACGGACTCTGGCGCGGCGCCGGCCGGGGCGCCGGTGATGAGGAAGGTGAACTTGGTCTTGCCGATGCGGAAGCTCTCGCCCGGGGCCAGGGCGAACTCGTCCATGGGCCGACCGTCGCGGAACACGGGGTTGGTGGACTCGGGGTTGCGCCGGACCACGAGCAGGCCGCCGTCCACGAGCACCTCGGCGTGGAGGCGGCTCATCTCAAGGTCCTCGGGGATCCGGAAGCTCGCCTGAGTGGCGCGGCCGAGCACGAGATGGCCGCCTTCGAGGAGCTCCCGGGTCACGGGAGGCTTGCCCGGGAACTCGGCCCTGACGAGGAATCCCATCCGGAGTAGTATAGTACCCCGGTCCCCGGTCGTCAAGCGGACTTTCTCGGGCTTTCTCGGGGGAAACGCCGGTGAATCCAGCCTCATCCAGCGCCTTCTACCGCTGATTCTAGAGCGACAGCAGATTCAGCATGGCTCCAACACGACCTACCTGCTCAGGATCACTCCAATACCGCCTGGCAACGACGTCGACTTGGATATTGAATTCAACAATGTATGAAAATACTTTTTGTGCTTTTACTGCCAGCGCTGGCAGTAAAAATGTAAAAAAAGATTGCAGAATCGACATTTCTCTTCTTCCAAGTCGACGTTTTTTCGACGCACGAACCCAGATCGATCGTCTCGGTCTAGGCACCCGGTCCAGAAGCCGGGCTATTCCGAGCTTCCCAATTTCGCGGCCAGGCGCAGGAAGCCGTCAAGCGGGATCTCCTCGGCCCGGGCCGAGGCAGGGATGCCGCATTCCTCGAGGACCGCAGCGATCCTTTCCCGCGAGACCGGGAACGCTGAGGCCAGGGGATTGATGACCTTCTTGCGGCGCTGGCTGAAGGCAGCGCGGCAGACTCGGAAGAACGCGGATTCCCCCTCCGGAGGCACCAGCGGAACGGCCCGCCGCGTGAGCCGCACCACGGCTGACTCGACCTTGGGCTTGGGCGAGAATGCCTCGCAGGGGGCGAAGGTCACGAGCTCGGCCGAAGCCTTGATCGCGGTGGAGAGGGTCAGCACCCCGTAGTCGCGGCCTCCCGGAGACGCGATGATGCGTTCCGCGACCTCCTTCTGGAACATGAGCACGGCCGAACTCCAGCAGTCCCAGGAGAGGATCCGCTGGAGGATGGGCGTGGCCACGGAATAGGGGAGGTTGGACACGAACTTGAGCGGCGGCTTGCCGAGATCGCGGGGCTCGACCTTGAGGAAATCGGAGACGATGAGGCGCAATCCCGGCGGAAGGCCCGCGGAAGGAACGCTGCCCGAAGCAGGGACCGGACCGCTTCCCGGAACAGGGCCGGTCACCGGGACAGGGGCAGGGCCGCCCGCGGCCGCGATGTTCGCTCCCAAGGCCGCGGCCAGGCGCTCGTCCATCTCCACGGCCGTGACCGGTGCACGCGCAAGGAGCGCGGCCGTAAGAAAACCGCGGCCCGGGCCGATCTCCACGACCGAGTCGCCGGGCTCCAGGCGCGCGGCGGCCAGGATGCGGTCGCGCACCCCGTGGTCCTTGAGGAAGTGCTGGTCGAGTCGGGCTCTCAAACAGGGCTCGCGAACTGGGTCTTCTTGCGGCGCAGGAGGTCCTCGCCGACCTTCCAGACGTCCCCCGCGCCCAGGGTCAGCACCACGTCGCCCGGCGCGAGTTCCCGCGCGGTCTCGAGCGCCGAGGAGAAGCTTGCGCACGGGACGCGGCAGCGGCGCAGGGCGTCGAGGATGAGCTTGGAGGAGACGCCCGGGATGGGCTTCTCTCCGGCCGCGTAGACGTCCATGACATAGACGAAGTCCGCGGCCTTGAACGCAGGGCCGAACCTCCGCGCCATGAGCTTGGTCCGGGAATAGCGGTGCGGCTGGAAGATCACGACCTTCCGGCCCTTCCAGAGGCGCAGGGCGGCGAGGGTGGCCGCGACCTCGGTCGGGTGATGGCCGTAGTCGTCCACGAAGGTGACCCCGGAGGCCGCGCCGAGCACGTCGAGCCTCCGGCCCACGCCGCGGAACTCGGCGAGGCCCCTGGCCAGGGCCTTGAAGGGAAATCCCAGGAAGCTGCCCGCGGCCAAAGCGCCCAGGGCGTTGAGCACGTTGTGCCGGCCCGGCACCCGCAGGCGCAGGATCCCCAGGCGGCGGCCGGCGCAGAGCACGGCGCAGGCGCTGCCCTCGCTCGAGAGCTCGAGCTCTGCCGCGCGCCAGCGAGCGGTCGGCGAGAACCCGTAGGAGATCACCCGGCGGTCAAGGCCCGCGGCGATGGCCTTCAGCGGCGGGTCGTCCACGCAGACGACCGCGGCGCCGTAGAAGGGCAGGCGCCGCAGGTGCTCCGCGAAGGAGGCCCGAAGGCGCTCGACCGTCTTGTGGTAGTCGAGGTGGTCGTCGTCGACGTTCGTCACCACGGCCACGAGCGGGGAAAGGTGTAGGAAGGACCCGTCGGACTCGTCGGCCTCCGCGACCAGATACTCGCCCACGCCGAGCCGGGCGTTGGAACGGATGTCCTTGAGCTGGCCGCCGACCACCATGGTAGGGTCCGCGCCCGCGGCCCGCAGGGCCATGGCCACCATGGAGGTGGTCGTGGTCTTGCCGTGGCTACCGGCCACGGTCACCGTCTTCTTCATGCGCCCGAGCTCCGCGAGCATCAGCGCCCGCTGGATGACAGGGATCCCGGCCGCCCGGGCCGCCCTCACCTCGGGGTTGTCGGGTGAGACGGCGGAGCTCACGACCACGACCTCGCGGCCCTTGACGTGCCCGGCCGCGTGGCCGGCCATGACCGAGACCCCAAGACCCGCGAGCCTGCGGGTGACCTCCGTGTCCTTGAGGTCCGAACCTGAGACCTCGTAGCCGAGGTTGTGGAGGACCTCGGCGATGCCGCTCATCCCGACCCCGCCGATGCCCACGAAGTGCACGCGCCGGACGAACGAGCCCATCAATCCGCCCACGACTTTCCCTTTCTTCTTCAAGGCTTCCTCCGGACCGGGCGCAGGAGCCACTTGAGGCCCTCGGCCGCGGCCCTGTTCTTGGGATTGAGCTGGAGCACCCGCCGATAGTCGGCCACGGCCCTGGTCTCGTCGCCGGTCATCACCGCGGCCACGCCCCGGCCGAGCAGGGCGACCTCGTTGCGGGCGTCGGACTGGAGCGCCCGCTCGAAAGCGGTCATGGCGCGCTGGCCGTCGCCGAGGGTGGCGTAGCCCAATCCCGTCGCGACCCACCAATCAGGATCCTCAGGCTTGGGCACCTCGGTCCCGGCCTCGGGGAGCATCTCCTCGACCAGCGTCATCCACCCCGTGCCGACGACCCACAGGCCCATGTCGTTGCCGACCTGCCTGGGCTGGAAGGACACCTTGGCCTCCCCCTCGGCCGCGCCCCGCCGGGAACCGGCGTCGGAGAGCCTCTTGTAGGTCAGGTTCATGCCGAGGCGCACGTCCGAATCCGGGGGCGCGCCCTTGACCACGTCCGAGAGGTCGTCGAGGATCTTCCTGATCTGGGCCTGGCGGCCGGACTCGGGGCCCGGCGGGAGGTCGTACTCGCGCCGCACCATCTTGACGCTGGATCGATCCGGCCGCAGGCCCTTCTCCAGGGCCTTCCTGAGGGACGCGCGGCTCTCGGCGTCGTCGGCCTTGGTGAGCTTGGGCTTGGGCACCATGGCCACGTCCACGTTGAGGATGGCGCCCTGCTCGAGCGGGACGCGCTCGAGGTTGCGCTTGAAGACCTCGAGGGGGTCGTTGGGGTCCTGAGACGACTCCGGGGGAGCGCCTCCGGGCCCTCCCCCGGGCGCGCCCCCGCCGCCGGGCGCCGCCGCCTTCTTCTTGCCGCCGGTGTAGGCGACCGAGAGCTGGAGCCCCCCGCCCTCCCCCTCCGGCGTCAGGTGGAACGCGTCGGAGAACACCGCGCGGGCCTCGGCGCGAGCGCCTCCGCGGAGCATGAGCCTGCCCAGGCGGAAGCGCGCCACGGCGTCCTTCGACTTGAGGGCCACGGCCTTGCGGAAGCTGTGCGCCGCGGCCTTGTCATGGCCGAGCCGCTCCTCGGCGGCGCCGAGCTCGAGCAGGGCGTCCTCGTACTGGGGGTAGAGGCGCAGGGCGTCCTTGAGCGACTCGATGGCGTCCCCGTCCCGGCCGAGCCTGCGGTAGAGCATGCCGAGCTGGAAGTGGTAGAGGGGGTGGGTGGGCTCCAGGCGCGCCGCCTTGCGGAAGCGCTCGAGCGCGTCCGTGTTGCGGCCGAGGGTCTCCTCGATGGAGCCGAGGTTCATCTGGATGTCGGCGCGCGAGGGGTCGAGCTCGCCGGCCTTCTTGAACGCCTCGTAGGCGGGGGCGGCCTCCCCCTTCCACGCCATGGCGATGCCGAGCAGCATCCAGGCCTGGGCGTTGCGGCCGTCGAGCTCGAGGGCCTTCCGGTACTCCTCGAGCGCCATGTCCACCTTGCCCCGCCAGTAGTAGGCGGCGCCGAGGAGCATGTGCGCGTCGGGGTCCTTGGGGTCGGCGCGCACGGCCTTGGCGAACTCGGCCTCGGCCATGTCGTACTGCTGGGCGTCCATGTGCCGGGACCCGGCCCGCATCCCGCGGTTGGCCTGGGAGGCCATGATCTGGTCCCAGATCGTCTCCCCGCCGGGCTCGGTCCGTCCGGCACGGACCGGCGCGGCGGCGCCGCAGAGCAGGGCCAGGAGCAGGACCGCGGCCCCTGCCCTGCACAGCCGCGTCAGGCGCGGGAGCATCCGCGCCATGGCCCGATACCGGTGGCTGACCCTGTTCTTCTCCTCCTCGCCGAACTCCGCGAGGGTCCTCCCCGTGTCCTCGACGAGGAACACCGGGTCGTAGCCGAACCCGCTGGAGCCCCGCGGCGCGAGCGCGATGGAGCCCTCGAGCCGGCCCTCCTCGAGCGTCACCCTGCCCTCGGGGTCGCTCAAAGCCATGACCGTGCGGAACACGGCCCGCCGCCGGGACGGGTCGACGCCCTCGAGCGCCCGCAGGAGCTTGGCGTTGTTGTCCGCGTAGGAGCACCCGGGGCCGGCGTAGCGCGCGGCAAAGACGCCCGGCTCACCGCCCAGGGCCGCGACCTCGAGCCCCGTGTCGTCGGCCAGGGTCCAGGCCTTCAGGAGGAGGGCGGGCTCCCGGGCCTTCTTCGAGGCGTTTCCCTCGATGGTGGGCAGGTCCTCGACGGTCTCGGGCACGCCCGGATGGTCGCCGAGGGTCCCGAACTCGACCCCCGTGCCTGCGGCCATGGCCGCGAGCTCCCGCGCCTTGTGAAGGTTGCGCGTGGCCAGCAGGATCCTGATCGTCATGGGTTCAAGGGCGCCGGCGCGGTCCCAGGCAGGATTCCGTCCGGCTTTTGTAAATGGTATCATTTCTTCCATGGCCGTTCTTTTGCGGGCGCTCCTCTTCGCCGCCCTCGCGGGCCTGGCTGCCTGCGTCGGGATGCCCGCCGCCGGGGACGCCGACATCTCGGACCCCGGCATCCTCGCCAGCATCGAGAGCGCGCTCCAAAGCCAGCGGGGATTGCGGCCGAGCACCGTAAGCATCGACGTCCACGCGCGAATCGTGACCCTCTCCGGCCTCGTTGACACCTGGGAGCAGAAGGACGCCATCCGCCGGGCCGCAAAGGAGGCCCGGGGCGTGGAGCAGGTGATCGACAACCTCCTCCTCAAGGAATGATCGGATGACTTTCCGGACCATCGCTCTGCTGACCATCTCCGTCCTGCCCATCCTGGCCGTCTCCTGGATGGCCCTGTTCCGCAAGGACTGACCGTCTTGTTTCGACCCCCGGGACCCCCCCGCGGTTCCCGGCTGACGCGATTAATGAAGGAGCCATGATGAACCTCAACCGCACCCCGCGCCGCCGAACCCTCCCCATCCTCCTGGCCGCTGCTCTCACTGCCGCGGTCCCGGGGCCCGGCTCCGCCGCCGTCTCCTGGCCCGACCTCGAGCGGCCGGCCGCCTCCATCGGGGGCGGGGAAGGCGACTCAGCCGTCATCGTGGGCATCGAGCGCTACGCCTTCGTTGCCCCGGTCCGGGGCGCGGACGACAACGCCCGGGCCTGGTACGACTACCTCACCAAGACCCGGAACGTGAAGCCAAGCAACGTCCGCCTGCTCCTGGAGTCAGACGGCACCCTCGAGGACATCCGCGACGCTGCCAAGAGCGCGGCAGGGGCCTCCGCCCCAGGCGGAACCCTCTGGTTCGTGTTCATCGGCCACGGCGCGCCTGCCGGGGACGCCAAAGACGGGGTCCTCGTGGGCGTGGACGCCCAGCAGAAGGCCGCCAGCCTCTATGCCCGCAGCCTGCCGCGAGGGGAACTCCTCGCCCTCCTTGGCAAGACCAAGGCCGGGCAGGTCCAGGTCGTCCTCGACGCCTGCTTCTCCGGCAAGACCGAGGCTGGCGCCCTCGTCGACGGGCTTCAGCCCCTGGTGGCCGCGGTCATGGCCCCGCCCCCGGACGCCCGCTTCCTGGTGATGACCGCGGGCAAGGGCAACCAGTTCGCCGGCCCCCTGCCCGGGGCCAAGAGGCCGGCCTTCAGCTACCTCCTCCTGGGCGCGCTCCGGGGCTGGGCCGATTCCAACCACGACGGAAAGGTCACGGCCGGCGAAGCCTTCGGCTTCACGGAGGAGGCTCTGCGCGCCACGCTCCGGGGCCGCGACCAGACCCCGGAGCTGACCGGCAAGGCCGAAGCCCTGGTGGGCGCCTCGGCCGGCGAAGCCGGGCCCGACCTGGCACAGCTTGCCAAGGAGTCCGCGGGCCGCTCCACGGCCGAGATGTTCCAGATCAGCGAGCTGCCGGTGGTCCCGTCCGTGAACGCCCCGCTGGCTCTCGACACCGAGGCCGAGGCCGCGGACTGGCGGGAGCTCGACGTGGACGCCCTCGAGAAGTACGACGCCGCCACCTCCTTCGACAAGAGCAACTCCTCGCCGGACGAGAAGACCGCCCGGTGGCTCGCCCTGGCGCAGTCGAGCCCTCAGTTCGCGGACAAGGCCAACCGCCGCGCCGAGGAGTGGCGCAAGTTCTCCGAGGCGCAAAAAGCGGCGGAGGAGGCCCGTCAGCGCCGCGCCGAGGCGCGGGACAAGGACTGGAGCAAGCTGCGCCGGCTCCTGTCGCTGGCCATCATCCCGGAGAAGGACAAGAAACGCTGGGCCCTCATGTTCGTCCAGGCCTACGGCAAGTCCAGGGAGGACAACCCCTACCTCGGAGACCTCATCCCCCTCCTGCCCGCGGGCACGGTCACGGCCGAGAACCTCAAGACCGTGCCCGTCAAGGGGCGGGCCGACGTCGTCTGGCTCTCCATCCCGGGCGGGGAGTTCATGATGGGCTCGGAGACGGGCGGCGCGGAGGAGAAGCCGGTACACCGCGTGCGCGTGCCCTCGTTCCAGCTCTCCAAGACCGAGGTCACCCTGCGGCAATACAAGGAATGCGTCGCGCTCGGCGCCTGCACCCCCATCGATACGTCGGGCTGCACGTTCTTCGGCACGGCCAAGGCGGTCGACTTCATGGTCGACGACCTGCCCGCGGTCTGCGTCGATCCCGAGCAGGCCCGCGCCTTCGCCGCCTGGGCGGGCGGCCGCCTGCCCACCGAGGCCGAGTGGGAGTACGCGGCGCGCGGGGGCGGCAAGGACTGGAAGTTCCCGTGGGGCAACGACGCCCTCACCTGCGACCACGCGGTCACGGACCTGACCGGCGACGGGTGCGGCCGGAATACGCCCTGGCCGCCCTGCTCCAAGAAGGACGTCTCCCTCCACGGCGTCTGCGACATGGCAGGCAACGTCTGGGAGCTCGTCGCGGACACCTGGCATGACAACTACGTCGGCGCGCCGGAGGACGGGAGCTCCGCCTGGACCAGCGGGGGCTCGGGCTACAGCATGATCCGGGGCGGGGTGTGGCGCTACGGGGGCAACAAGGCCTACAACTACCACCGCGAGTCCAGCAGCAAGGACAGCCGCATGGGCTTCCGGCTCGCGCGTTAGCTAAAGCGACTTTAGGACGTCCTTGAGCCGGCCCAGGCGGGCGGCCGCGTCGTCGTGCTGAGCGCGCGAGAGCTCGACCTGCTCCCTAGGCGCGCGCTCCATGAAGGTCTTGTCCTCGAGCTTGGCGGAGAGGCGCGCGGCCTCCACCTCGAGGCGTCCGACCTCCTTCTCCAGGCGCTGGCGCTCCTTGCCGAGGTCGATGACGCCCTCGAGCGGCACGAAGAAGGTCATGCCCGAGGCCACGGCCGTGGCGCTGTGCTGGGGCCGCTCGCCGCCCATCGCCTGCTTGAGCTCCGAGAGCCGCGCCAGGAACTTCACGTACTCGGCGTACTTGAAGAGCAGGTCCCGGTCCCGGGATTCGCCCCCCTCGGCCAGGGCCGAGATCCGCAGTCCCGGCGGCACGCACATCTCGGAGCGCAGGGTCCGAAGGGCCTTCACCACGTCGATGAGCCGGCCCATCTCGCGGATGGCGCCCGTGGACTCCCACTCGGGCCCCAAGTCCGGCGCCCCGGACTTGAGGAGGAAGTCCGCGCTCTCCCCGACGAAGGGCTTGAGGCTGGCGTAGAGTTCCTCGGTGATGTAGGGCATGAACGGGTGGAGCATCTTGAGCGTGCCGGTCAGCACGTGCGCGAGGACCGCCCGCGGCGCGGCCTTGGCTGACTCATCCGCCCCCTGGAGACGGATCTTGGCGAGCTCGACGTACCAGTCGCAGAAGCGGTCCCAGAGGAAGCCGTAGAGCACGTCCGCGGCCGCCGCGACCTCGTACTCCTTCATAAGGCCGCGGCTGCGGGAGAGGGCCTGCCGGTACTCGGCCAGGATCCACCGGTCGCAGAGCTCGAGGTCCTCGGGCTTGAAGGCCGCGAGCGAAAGCCCGCCCTCGGGCGCGGTCTCGGGCAGGTTCATGAGCACGAAGCGCGTGGAGTTCCAGAGCTTGTTGGCGAAGTTCCTGGAGCCCGTGATGGAGTCCTCGGAGAAGGGGATGTCCTTGCCGGGGTGGGCCTGGACCGCCAGGGAGAACCGGAGCGCGTCCGTGCCGTACTTGTCCATCATGACCAGGGGGTCGATGACGTTCCCGAGCGACTTCGACATCTTCTTGCCCTTCTTGTCGCGGACGATGCCGTGGATGTAGGCGTGGTCGAAGGGGACCTTGCCGAGCGCCTCGAGGCCCGACATCTGCATCCGGGCGACCCAGAGATAGAGGATCTCGTAGCCCGTCACGAGCACGCTCGTCGGGTAGTGGTAGTCCAGGTCCGCGGACTTCTCCGGCCAGCCGAAGACCGAGAAGGGCCACAGGGCCGAGGAGAACCAGGTATCGAGCACGTCCGGGTCCTGCTCGAGCGCCGTCCCACGGCAGGAAGGGCAGGACGCGGGCCGGGCCGCGCCGACCTGGGGCGAGTAGCCGTCCTTGTCGCGGCAGGCCGGGCAGTACCAGACCGGGATGCGGTGGCCCCACCATATCTGGCGGGAGACGCACCAGTCGCGGATGTTCGAGAGCCACTCCGTGTAGGGTTTGGTCCAGGACTCGGGATAGATCTTGAACCGGCCGTCCTCCACGGCCTTCAAGGCCGGCGCGGCCAGGTCCTGCATGCGCACGAACCACTGCTTGGAGACCAGGGGCTCCACGGCGGAGAGACAGCGGTAGCAGACGCCCACGCTGTGGCGGTGGTCGTCGGTCTTGCGCAGGTGCTCCCCGGCCTTGAGGTCCTCGAGGACCTTGTCGCGGGCCTTCTCGCGCGAGAGCCCGGCGTACGCGCTCCCGGCCTCGGCCGTCATCTTGCCGTCGGCGCCGATCACCTTGACGAGCGGCAAGCCGTGGCGGCCTCCGATCTCGAAGTCATTGGGGTCGTGGGCGGGCGTCACCTTGACCGCGCCCGTGCCGAAAGAGGATTCCACGGCCTCGTCGGCCACCACCGGGATGTCCCTGCCGGTCAAGGGCAGGCGCAGGGACTTGCCCACCAGGCCCTT
>JBAZSR010000094.1:13174-13594 GCA_041662295.1 Elusimicrobiota bacterium
TCGTCGCCGGGATGGACGGCCACCGCGGTGTCGCCCAGCATGGTCTCGGGCCGGGTCGTGGCCACCACGAGCCCCTCGCCGCCGTCCTTCAAGGGATAGTGGATGTGCCAGAGGTGGCCCTTGCGCTCCTCGTACTCGACTTCGATGTCGGAGAGGGCGGTCCCGCAGCGGACGCACCAGTTGACCATGCGCTCGCCGCGGTAGATGAGACCCTTCTTCCAGTAGTGCTCGAAGGCCGCGTGGACGGCCTTGGCGCGCGCCGAATCCATAGTGAAGGCTTCCCGGTCCCAGTCGAGGCCGCAGCCGAGCCGCTCGAGCTGGCCGAGGATGGTCTTCTTGCAGTCGCTGGACCATTCCTGCATCTTGGCGACGAACGGCTCGCGGCCGACGTCGTGGCGGGTCTTGCCCTCGGCCTTGAGC
>JBAZSR010000095.1:0-13519 GCA_041662295.1 Elusimicrobiota bacterium
CCATTGGTAGATGTTGTAAATCCCATAACGCCCGGTCTCCATGGAGATCCTTGCCCCGCTGTCGGCTGTATTGCCGTTGATCAACAGCTGCGCGACGGTATTCCTCCTCTTGACGGCGAACAGGGCGCCGTATGGATCGTAGACTGCGATGGGGGAGCCGGGATTCGTCGTCCCGATTCCCACGTTATTGGAGTCGTCGACATAGATTGCGGCAACGCCGGGCGTGGCGGACGTCGAGACCAGGAGTGGCGAGGACGCGGCATTGGAGCGCACGGTGAGGGAGGAGCCTCCGATGGTCAGTTGTCCGGTCATGGAGTCGCCGGTCTTGGCGACGAAGTTGCCGCCTGAGGGGATGGCGCCTGTGGCGATGCTCACCCAGGAGGCGGCGAGTCTGAGCTTTAGCTGGTCGTCGGCGTTGTTGTAGTAGACCATGCCTTCAGCGGGGGTGACGGGCTCGGTCCCCGGGGTCCAGGTGACGGTCCCGGCTTTGACCCCGTAGTCGGCGAGGATGTTGCCCTTGACGTGGAGTTTCTCGGAGGGTTCGGTGGTGCTGATGCCGATGTTGCCGTCCTCTTGGATGCGGAGCAAGGTGGTGTCGGCGCCATTGATGAACCCGAAGGATTCCGAGCTGTCATTGTCGGAATCGACCCTGAAATACATGGAACTTTGGGAATAGATGTTGGAGCCGAATTCTCCCGTAAACTGCAGTTCGACGTTGCCGACATCGTTGGTGACAGTCATGAGCCCGGAGGAGCTCACGTTGAAGGCGTTGTTAGTCCCAACGCTAAGCAATGACCCTGGATTCGTTGTCCCGATGCCGACCATGCCGTCCTGCTGGACGCGCAAGAGCTCGGACGCGTTGTTGGCCTGAATGTTGACCACGGGGTTGGTCGCGTCCGTGGAGGTGGACTTGACCACCAGGGTGCCGGCTGAGAGGCCGACACCGCCGATGCCGACCGCGCCGAGGGTCGTGATGGAGGAGACGCCCACCGAGGCGCCGCGGATGCTCAGCTGGCCGGTCATGGAGTCCCCGGTCTTGACCACGAAGCCCGAGATCGCGCTCGTGACGGTCGACAGGTCGACCAGGGCGGGAGGGATGCCTACGCCGGTCGAGAGCTTGACCGTGTAGAGGTCGTTGATGCGGGCCGTGACGGTCGAGAGGTCCACGCCCTCGGGGGTGATGCGCACGCCTGAGACCAGCGCACCGGCGGAGATGTTGCCTGCCGCGATGCCGGAGCCGACCTTGGAGCCTGACAGGGTGCCGTCCGCCAGGTCATCGAGGTCCGCGTCGAGCGTGATGTTCGTGCGCGAGTTGCCCGCGTCATTGGTCGCGGTGAAGCCGGTCCCCAGGAAGTTCAGGCTGGTCTGCTGGGCCAACCCGGCGCTTTCCTCCTGGATCGTGCTGTAGCCCGCCCCGGCTACGCCGAGCTCGTTCCATGCCCCGTTGTAGTACTTGAGCTTGCCGCTGGACGAGTTGTAGTAGAGCATGCCGGGGGCTGCGGTCGGGTCAGCGGTCAGCCCGGCCGCGAAGGTCAGGGTGCTGGTGCGGATGCCGAAGTCCACGATGGCGCTGCCGCTGGAGACGTGGAGGCGGGCCTGGGGGGTTCCGGTGCTGATGCCCACGTCTCCTGAGGAGAGCAGGGTCAGGACCGTGGCGTCGGGGCCGGGGTTGTAGCCATTGTTCTCCGCGAGCCGGAAGTCGAGCGCGGTGTGGGCGAAGGTGTCGCCTGTGTTCCAGCGGCGCAGATTGAAGTCCGCGGCGCGGGCCTCGGCCACGGCCGCGTGGGTGGGGCCGTAAAGGCGGAGCAGGGTCTGGGACAGGGTCGAATCGCTTGAGCCCGCGGATTGGAGCTTGACCCAGGTGGGCGCGGAATAGGTGTCGCCGATGTAGACCCCGCTGTTGACGAACGTCACGGTCGGGTTGGCCGCGGTGCCGAAGATGAGAGGCCAGCCGCCGGCGCCATAGCCGCTGTCTCCCCAGCGGGTGTAGAACTTGTAGCCTCCCGAGCCGTGCGCGGTGCCGTCGAGCTCGTAGCCGCTGCCTATGAGGAAGTCCCTCCAGACCGAGCCGGAGTAGTACTGCTGGCGGATAGCGCCTGTGGTGTCGAGCCTGTAGGCCGGGTTGGTGGTGCCGAGGCCGATTCTGCCGTCCTTGACCACGAACGTCGTGACGCCGACGGAGAAGGCGTTGCCCTGCTCTCCCGAGATAGTGATGGTGGAGTTCCACATGGTGAGCGGGCCGGTCATGGAGTCGCCGGTCTTGGCGACGTAGGTCCCGCCCGCGGTCACGAGATCGACGAACGCGCCGTTGTTCTCGGAGACCTTGAACTTGTTGTCGTCCGAGTCGAAGTAGATGGCGCCCCTGCCGGCCTCGGTGTTCGGAGTGGAGGAGAGGCCAGCGAGGGTAACGGAGCTTCTGAAGATGGCGCCGCCGTTCACGTCCATCATGTGGGAGGGTTGATAGGTGCCGATGCCCATCCGGCCGTTGGCATTGGGCAGCATGGATATCCTAAGAATGTTGTTGCCGACCGCGGTGAAGTGCGCGATATCACGGATGAAAGCCGCTGGATCCCAGACTTTGATGTTCAGACCAGGGATCTTGCCCTGGGCGGTGGGATCCGCGAATCCGCCGGCTGGATCGAAGAATCCGCCTTGGAGCCAGGCCTTGGGCCCATTGTTCTCGATGCCCAGGCCGAGGGAAGCCCCGCGGTTGGCTTGCCCGTCGCCGTTGGTGAGGGTCAGGAGGTCCTCGAAGCCGGCGGTGGTGCCGTGGATGTGCAGTTTGGAGACTGGGCCGGCCAGGTAGGCGTCCTTGCCGATCCAAACATTTCCGTTCTGTTGGACGCGCATGAGCTCGGTGCCGTTGTTGGCCTGGATGTTGACCACGGGGTTGGTGGCGTCGGTCGAGGTGGACTTGACCACCAGGGTGCCGCCAGAGAGCCCGATGCCGCCGATGCCGACCGCGCCCAGGGCGGAGAACGAGGACACGCCGACCGAAGCGCCGCGGATGGTCAGCTGTCCGGTCATGGAGTCGCCGGTCTTGACCACGAAGCCTGAGATCGCGCTCGTGACGGTCGACAGATCGACCAGGGCGGGAGGGACGCCTACGCCGGTCGAGAGCTTGGTGGTGTAGAGGTCGTTGATCCGAGTTGTGACCGTGGAGAGATCCACGCCTTCGGGCAGGATGCGCACGCCGGCGCCGAGCGCGCCTGCGGAGAGGTTGCCTGGGGCGATGCCGGAGCCGACCTTGGAGCCGGTGAGCGTGCCGTCGGCCAGGTCGTCCAAGTCCGCGTCGAGGGTGATGTCCGTGCGGGTGTTGCCGGCGTTGTCCGTGGCCGTGATCCCTGCGCCGATGAAGTTGAGGGAAGTCCGCTGGGTGAGGCCGGCGCTTTCCTCCTGGATCGTGCTGTAGCCTGCCCCTGCCACGCCGAGCTCGTTCCATGCCCCGTTGTAGTACCTGAGCTTGCCGCTGGACGAGTTGTAGTAGAGCATGCCGCTGGCGGGAACCGGGTCAGCGGTCAGGCCGGCGGCGAAGACCAGCGTGCTGGTGCGGATGCCAAAGTCGACCACGGCGTTGCCTGAGGAGACGTGGAGCTTCTCCTGCGGGGAGAGAGTCCCGACCCCGAGGTTGCCGGTGATATTGAAGAACGCGTTGACGAACTGGGCATTGCCCGCGTTGTCCGCGCCGAGGATCATGTCGTTGCCGGTGGTGGAGAGGAAGGCTCTGGTCCCATCGAGCCTCTTGAAGAGGCCGGAGCGGATGTCGCCGTTGCCGTAGAGGATGCCTTCCACCTGCAGGGGATAACCGGGGTTCGAGGTTCCGATGCCGACCTTGCCGTCCTGTTGGACGCGCATGAGCTCGGTCCCGTTGTTGGCCTGGATGTTGACCACGGGGTTGGTCGCGTCCGTGGAGGTGGACTTGACCACCAGGGTCCCGGCGGAGAGCCCGATGCCGCCGATGCCGACGGCTCCCAGGGCGGAGAAGGAGGACACGCCCACCGAGGCTCCGCGGAGGGTCAGCTGGCCGGTCATGGAGTCGCCGGTCTTGGAGACGAAGTCGCCGCTGGCGCCGGTGGCGACGTCGGCCCATGCGCCGTTGTAGAGCCTGAGCTTGTTGGTGCCGTTGTCGTAGTAGACCATGCCGTTGGCGGCCGTGGCCGGGGCCGAGGCTTGGGGCGTGAACACGTGGGTGGATGAGATGACGCCGTAGCTGGTCTTGATGCTGCCGCCGGAGACGACGAGCTTTTCGGCCGGGTTGGATGAGCCGATCCCGACATTCCCCGAGCCGTCGATGATGAAGACATCGGCATCGCTGTTGCTGCGCCAGGCCGATGACGTGACTCCGAAATAGGGCGTGGCGCTTCCCGCCTTTCTCCAGATGCCCAAGGGAATCTTATCAGCGGTATGATTGGTGATCCTATTCGTGACCCCGAGGGCGTTGAGCTGATAGCCTGTGTTCCAGTCATCGCCGAACGTGTTGTTGCTGTTCCCAACGGAGAATAAAGTGGATGCGCGGATGATGTTGCCGCTCGCGGCAGCGTCCACGTTGAAGGCGAATCCGTAGGAAACATACGGCGTCGTTTCCTGGTTGATATAGATGGCTTCGCCGTTGGTTCCGTATTCGACGTCCGCTCCTTTTTGGGTGACCGAGAGCCTTGCGCCGGCGGTCGTGTTGCCTATCCCCACCTTGCCGTCCTTGACGGCCAGGGTGGAGACTCCGACCGAGAAGGCGTTGCCGGAGGCTCCGGCGATGGTGATGGTGGAGTTCCACATGGTCAGCTGGCCGGTCATGGAGTCGCCGGTCTTGGAGACGAAGCTGCCGCTGGCGCCGGTGGCCACGTCGGCCCAAGAGCCGTTGTAGAGCCTGAGCTTGTTGGTGGAAGCGTTGTAGTAGATCATGCCTGGGGCGGCAGTGGGGTCCGCGGTCAGGCCGGCCGCGAAGGTCAGCGTGCTGGTCCTAATGCCGAAGTCCACGACCGCACTGCCTGAGGAGACATGGAGCTTCTCCTGGGGGGAGGTGGCGCCGATGCTGACCTTGCCGTTCTGATCGACCGTGATGCCGGTCTGGTTGACGCCTCCGCCAGTCTTCCCCTGGATGGTGACGCCTTTGCCGGAGCTGCGGGCGAGGATATTGGAGAAGTTGGCGTCATGGGCGATCTCCAGCACGGTGTCGCCGGAGTTCCAGGCGCCGGCGGACCTGGCGAACTCCGCAGGCCCGACCACGGACATGGTCTTGGCGGCCTCGGGATTGGTGTCGCCCACGATGAGGGTCCCTGTGACGTGCAGGAGGCCCTTGGGGTCGGTGGTGCCGACGCCGACGTTGCCTGTGGAGTTGATGATGAACGAGGAGACGCCGACCTTGAACGCCGTGGAGGCGTCGCCGTTCAATAGGAGCGTCCCGGAGCTGATGTGTAGCTTGGAGGCGGGGGAGGTGGTGCCGACTCCGACATTGCCGGTCTTGTGCAGATACAGCTGGCCGGATGTCGCGTCCGTCGTATAGATGTTCAGGTCATACGTGTCGTCAAGCCCCCGGAGATTGAAGGCGCGAAGGCCTCCCCCGAAATATCCCGGACCAGCGAGGAAGCTCTGCAGTGAGACCCCGGTCGCTTGATCGACAAGGGCGATCCCGGACCCATTGTCCTTCAGCATGTAGGTCGAGCCGATGCGGGCCTGCGTGGCTTTCACATCGCCGTTGACTTCCAGCGCTTGTCCCGGCGCCGTCGTCCCGATGCCGACCCTGCCGTTCTGCTGGACGCGCATGAGCTCGGAGCCGTTGTTGGCCTGGAGGTTGACCACGGGGTTCGTCGCGTCCGTGGAAGTGGACTTGACCACCAGGGTGCCGTTGCCAAGGCCGACACCGCCGATGCCGACTGCGCCTTGGGACGTGAAGGAGGAGACGTCCACGGTCGCGCCGCGTATCGTGAGCTGGCCGGTCATGGAGTCGCCGGTCTTGGAGACGAAGCTGCCGCTGGCGCCGGTGGCCACGTCGGCCCAAGAGCCGTTGTAGAGTCTGAGCTTGTTGGTGGAGGCGTTGTAATAGAGCATGCCGCTGGCGGGAACCGGGTCGGCGGTCAGGCCTGCCGCGAAAGTCAAGGTGGAGGTGCGGATGCCGAAATCGACCACGGCATTGCCTGAGGAGACGTGGAGGCGCTGCTGGGGCGAGGTGGTCCCGATGCCGACATCGCCGCTGACAGGGGCGACCGTCAAAGCATTCACCTGCCCGGAATCCCACACAGTCAGCTTCACTCCGTTGGTGCCATGAAGCCTGACATAGTTGCCGTCTTTTGAGAGAGATGCAGAGCCGTCTATGATGAGAAAATCCGATGCCAGCGCTGTCCCGTTGACTTCCAATGCGTAGCCCGGATTGGACGTCCTGATGCCGACCCTGCCGTCCTTGATCGCGAGGCTGGAGACCCCGACCGAGAAGGCGTTGCCCTGCACGGTGAGGGTGGACTGGACCACCACGTTGTCGCCGGAGGCCACGAGCTTGACCACGGAGCCGTCCTTGATCCAGCCCGTGCCGCCCCCGACGACCTGGTCGTCGACGTATTTCTTCGTCGCGGCGTGGGTGTCCGCGGTGGGGGCCGGCACGAAGACGGTGCCGGAGAAGGTCTTGGCGCCGAGGATGGTCTGGGCCGAGGCGTCGGTGGACACGAAGGCGTCGTAGGACCTGCCGTCGAGGAGCTTGGCGCCGAAGGCGTAGGGGCTGGTGATGAGGCGCTCGCGGGGGGAGCGGGTCTCGCCGTCCACGTCGATCTCGAGGTAGGCGTTGTCGGTGTAGAAGACCGCTGGCGTCAGCGGGTTGGCTGCGCCGAGCTGGACCGCGAGCACGCCGTTCAAGACCGTGACGCCGTTTCTGGTCTCGGTCCAGAGCTGGGTTCCGCCGGAGGAGGCGTCGAAGATGCGGAACACGAAGTCGTGGGGGCCGGCTAGGGGGTTGTTCAAGTTGTCGGTGAGCCTGCCCTGGAAGTTCATCAGGGAGGGCACGGACGCTGCCCGGGCAGAGGTCACCCCTACCCCAGAGTACGGGAGCGGGTTGAGCAGGGCCAAAACGAGCAGGATCCTCAGGGCTCGCAACGGCTCTAGGCCCCTGATGGTCCGCGCCATCCCGCTGAACATGCGCTTCATGACTCCTCCCCGTCTTTTTCCGTTGTCTCGTGGCCAGCCTGCTGTGCAGGCACGCGAGGCAACGATACCAAAAATATCGAGCCTTTTCCGACGGAACTCTTGACTTCGATGCTCCCGCCCATGGCGATTGCGGCCTTGTGGGCGATGCACAGGCCCAGGCCCGTGCCTGGGATGCGTTCTGAAGATTCCTTGCCAGGCTGGGCCGCGCGATAGAACTTGGTGAAGATGTGGGGGAGGTCGTCGGGGGAGATGCCGCGGCCCGTGTCCGCCACCGAGAAGCGGACCTCGTCCTTGCCGGATTCCAGGCCCAGCCGGATTTCGCCGTTCTCGGGCGTGTACTTCAAGGCGTTGGACACGAGGTTGATGACGACCTGGCGCAGGCTGTCCTCGTCGCAGTAGACGAAGTCCGAGGCCGCGGGGGCGAGGATGGCGAGGACCTGGCGGAAGACGTCGTCGACCCACACGACCTTCCTGGGTCCTGCTTCAACGGGCGCCTTGAAGAGCCGCAGTGCGTTGCCAAGCGAGCCTTCCATGCGCAGGACCGCGGCGGTCATGGTGCCGAGCACCTCGGCCTGGGCCTCCGGCGGGAGCTTGCGGTCGCCCCAGAGCTCGAGGTAGCCCTTCAAGCCCGCAAGCGGCGTGTTGAGCTCGTGGGTGAGGGTGTGCAGGACGTCCTCGCGCTGAGCCATGAGCTCCTTGATGCGGCCGGTCATGTCGTTGAAGGTGCATTCGAGCAGGCCCACCTCGTCGGTCCGGTCCTCGGCCACGTGCGTGTCGAGCTTGCCGCGGCCGACCGCGCCCACGGCCAGGGTCAGGGCCGAGAGGGGGCTGGCGAGGTGCTTGCCGAGGAGGAAGGCGCCCAGCCACCCGAGGGCCATGAAGGCTCCGGCGATGGCGGCAACGCTCCGGACCATGGGTTCGAGGCGCTTGGAGACCTCGGCCTTGAGCATGTCCTCGAAAAAGCCCAGGCGCACGGTCATGGTCTCGGGCTTCCTCTCCTCGGTGCGGGTGAGGACGGCGTCTCCAGGCAGGGAGAGGTTCATGCCCGAACTCGACACGCTGACCGAGGGGGAATCACCGGCGGAGGGCACGGTGGTGACCGGGAAGGTCACAGCCACGCGCTCGACAGCGGAGCGCTCGAGCGTGATGAGCCGGGGGGCCTTCTCCCCGAGGGTCAGGGTCCGGCCCTTGCGGTCCACCTCGGCCAGGGCGAGCTCCGGCCGGTCGCGGCGCAGGTGCTTGAGATAGCTGATGAGCATGAGCTCGTCGCGCGCGTCGAGGGCCTCCTGCGCGATGCGGCCCACTCCGTCCATGACGGCTTCCAGGCGTTCCCGCGACTCTGACTCCAGCAGGGCCTTCTGCGTGCGCGTGACCGTGAGGGCCACGGCCAGGACCACGAGCCCGATCAAGGCCGCGGTCATCAGGGAGTAGCGGGCGGCGAGGCCGCCTGAAAGCTTTTTCACGGCGTGAGCTCCTGCCTGATGCGGCGCAGGGCCTTCTGCGCCTCGATGTAGCCCGGGTCCGCGGCGAGGATCTTCTCAAGGAGCTCGCGGGCCTGCGTCAGCTCCCCGCGGGTGTAGTGGTCCACCGCGGCGTTGAACATCTCCTCGAGCTCGGCCTTCGGGATGGAAGGCTGGGCCGGCGCGGGAGCGGCCGGGGCAGCCGCGGCAGGCCGCTTGGCCTTGGAGGCGTCAAGGGCGCGCTCGATGGACTTGAGGGTGCCCCTGATGGCCGCGCGGATGGCCGGCGACTTCTCGAGGTCGAGCGCCCGCTTCCAGGCCTTGGTCGAGTTCTCGTAGTCCTTGAGCGCGAAATAGGCGGTGCCGAGGTTCTGCCAGGCCGTCACGTTCACGGCGTCGAGCCGCAGGACCTCGAGGCTGAAGGCCACGGCGTCGTCGTAGCGGCCTTCCTCGATGGCGTTGTTGGCCGCGCTGAGCTTGAGGGCCAGCTCGTAGGCGCCCGGGACCTGGGCGGTCTCCATGGGCCGCTTCAAGCCCGTGACGAGCTCGAGCTGGGCGAGGAAGACCTCGGCGGCCTCGTTCTTGCGCAGGGTGAGCGACTCTGCGACCTTGGTCACGGCCTCGAGGTCGTTGGCCGCGAGGTAGGCGAGGATGCCCAGGTGCAGGGTGGCGTCCGCCGGGTCCTTCTGGTAGTCGGGCAGGGCCTTGATCTGCTGGGCCACGAAATTGAGCCTGCTGAAGCGCGCCATGAGGTCCTTGTCTCCGGGCGAGACAGCCAGGGCCGAACCGAACTTCTGCATGGCCTCCTGGTAGCGGGCCCGGGCCTCCAGGCCGCGGGACTGGGCGAGATACTCCTCGAGCACCGCGGTCTGGGTCTTGGGAAGGTCCTTGGTCGCGGTCTTGAGCACCACGGGCTGGCCGGCCTTCAGCTGCTTCATGGCCTCGAGCACCATCTCGAGGGTCTCCTCCTCCTCCGTGCTCCGGCCGAAGCGGAAGCTCAAGGCCGCCTTGTGGCTGTGCGCCGAGTCCAGGGCGCTGATGGGCAGGTTGAAGGCGTAGTCCACGACCATCCTCTTGGTCCGGTAGGACACGCCCATGGCCACGGCCTTCTGGTCGCGCGACCCGATGGACAGGCCCGCCCGGACCGCGAAGTCGCCCACGAACGAGCGCGGGAACCAGCGCTCCGCGCCCACGGACATGATGTGGTCCCGGCCCGTGGGGTTGCGCTTGGTGTCGTACTGGATGGCGAGGTTGGAGATGAGACTGCGGTAGTTGAAGCCGGTCTTGAGGACGAGGGGCAGACGGTCCGAGTCCGAGCCGGAGAAGGCCACGTTGGGCTGGTTGACGTGGCTGGCGGCCAGGCCCCAGGAGTAGTGCTTGCCGAACCGGTAGAGGAGGCCGGCGTCCGCGTCGATGTCGCCCTGCACGCGGGAGCCGGAGAGCACGGGGTCCTTGCCGCCCGCGCCGATGACGCCCATGGTCGGGACCGCGTTGCCGGCCTCGCTGAAGGAGCCGAAGGAGCTCCTCAGCCACTTGAGGCTCGCCCCGGCGTAGAGCCCGCCGGCGAGCGTGCCCGGCTTCTCGGGCTTGCCGTAGACGAGGCGGCCATAGGCCAGGGTGAAGGTGTCCTCGCGGTAGAGAGTGTGGTTGAGCGAGAAGGCGTTCCAGGAGGCGGCCAGCGTGCCCTGTCGTCCCTCCCGCAGGGGGTGGGCGTAGCCCGCGAACGAGGCGCCCAGGTCCGAGCCGTCCTTGAGGCCGATGGCCAGCAGGGAGTAGGCCGTGCCCAGGGTCGGGCGCTCGAGGGTCCCCAAGCCGGCCGGGTTGTAGTGGATGGTGTAGATGTCGTCGGCCACCGGCACGAAGGCGCCCCCCATCCCGGGCGCGCGGGCCCCGGCGCCCTCATCCAGCGCGCTGGCCCGGCTCGAGGCCAGGGCCAGCAGGACGAGGAGGACGGCTCGGAGCCTGCGGGTCATCGGACCACCACCACCGTGCCGTTGTAGGTCTTGTCCTCGGCCTTGATCTGGTAGATGTAGACGCCCTTGGACACGACTTGGCCGTTCGACTTGCCGTCCCACAGGAGGCTGTTGCGCGCCAGGGGCCCGGGCTTCAAGTCGCTGACCCAGGCTCCGCGGCTGTCGAAGACCTTGCCGCTGAAGCCCGAGTCCTTGGGGTTGTCGAACACGAAGACCACGGTGTCGTTGAAGCCGTCGCTGTTGGGCGTGATGACCTTGTTGCTGACACCCGAGACGTCGAAGTTGAAGCCCATGTCGCGGAGCACGGTGCGGATCTGGTAGTTGCCCAGGAGGCGCGACTGGAGCTGGACGGTCTGCATGTAGGAGTCCACCGAGCCGAAGAGCTTGACCGCGTCCTGGCCCTGGGCGAGGTAGGCCGCGAGGTTGGAGGCCGCGTCCGAGGCTCGCACCGAGGGGGTCATGACGGAGGAGGGCCTGGCCCCGGAGGCGGACGCCATCCCGCTGGGCACCACCGCGCCGCCCGCGGTCTCGTAGTGGAGCACCACGTCCATGCTCGAGTCGTGAAGGGTGATGGGCGCGGCCTTGGCGCGGGGCGCCTGGTAGGCCTCGAACATCACGGACTTGACGACCTTGCCGCCCACGTCCTCGGGCCGCTCCTTGACCCGCACGTAGAGGGGCAGGTTGTAGGTGTTGCCCTCGGGCCTGAGGTCCGGGGTCAGGGCCGCCGGGATCTTGATGCGCGTGACGCCGTCCCTGGCCACGGCAAAGAGGTTGCCCAGGGTGTCGACCACCATGGATTCGTCGGCCGCTCCCATGTCGAAGGCGTCGCGCGGCACGACCTTGTAGTAATACACCCGGTCCTGGTCCGGGATCCAGGCGCTGCAGCCCGTGGCGTACACCGGGGTCGAGGTCGCCAGGGTCCAGCCCGAGCGCACGATGTCCGTGGCGCGGTAGACGTCGTAGTGGTCGAGCTCCCAGCCCGAGGGCGCCAGGGGGTCCTTGAAGGACGAGCCGTCGAGGTTGGAGAGCACCCGCGACCAGGTGATGGTGATGGAGGAGCCGTCGGGCGTGCGGCCCGAGTCGAACCCGGCCGCCATGAGCGGGGGCAGGTCCAGGATCACGTAGGTCGAGACAGCCAGGGAGTAGGTCGAGGAGGTGTCCTTGCTGTAGAGCTTGAAGTAGGTCGTGACGTCGAGCTCGAGCCCGGCTTTCAAGTGCGAGGTCGGGGCCGCGGGGTCGGCCACCACGGAGCCGTCCGCGAACACGTGGCCGAGCGGGTAGGAGACCGTGTCCACGGGAGAGGCGGTGATGACCTCGGTGCTGACCAGCACGGTCACGCCGGCCGGGTTCTCGAAGACAGGGTTGTTCCAGGTCAGGAGGATCGTCTTGTTGAGCCCGTCGCCGGAGAGGTGGAGGTCCTCGATGGGCCTGGGGCCCCCGGTCCTGGTGCGGGTCGCGATGATGACGGAATAGTTGAGGTCCGACTGCCAGTTGAGGCTTCCCAGCTTGAAGTAGTACGTGGTGTAGGAGTTCAGGTTCTCG
The DNA here is from genome assembly GCA_041662295.1 of Elusimicrobiota bacterium. GTDB lineage: Bacteria > Elusimicrobiota > Elusimicrobia > UBA1565 > UBA9628 > JACQWX01. The sequence goes on from JBAZSR010000095.1 coordinate 12,104, forward strand.
AGGGTCAGGGTCACGACCGTGCCGTTGGCGGTCTGGGAGGTCTTGACCACCCCGCCCGGGAAGACCAGGCCGAAGTTGGTCGAGGAGCCGTCGGTCCTGTAGCCCTCGGCCCCGCCCGCGGGCAGGACCCAGGAGATGGTCACGCTCGAGGAGAAGACCCCGCTGAAGACCGGGTCAGGCACGTTGGCCAGGGTCGACTCGTCGCTGCGCTTGGAGTCCTCGGACACGACCTTGCGGGAGTCGGAGAGATAGATCTTCGTGTAGTACGTCACGTTGGGCTCGAGGTCCTTCAGGGCGTAGGACTGGGAGTCGCCGGGCGCGGTGTTCGTGGCGAACTCGACCAGGAAGCGCGTGGGCCGGAACTCGTGCCAGGGGTCGGAGGAGGCGTCGATGCGGTAGAAGCCGTTGACCGCCCCGACGGAGCCGTCGAGCCCGGGCGCGGTCCAGCCGAGCTCGAGGGTCCCGGTCGCCTTGGTCACAGCCACGATGGAGGCGATGGAGCCTGGCTGGGCGATGATGTTCATGAGGCCGGTGTAGAGGCGGCGGGTGGCGCTCGTGAAGCTCGAGACCCCGACGTCGGCTGCGGCGCTGTTGAGGGAGCGGGTCGCGCTCTGGGCGAGCAGGCCGCCTGAGTTCACGGTGAAGCGCGGGATGGACTCGGTGGAGCCCACGAGCTTCTTGGCTGCGAGGGCTTGGCTGGAGGCGAGCAGGAGGATCGCTGCTGAGAAAAGAATGGTCCTGGCCGGGGGTAGGCTGAGATGGTTTTTTTTGAGAGGGAGTGCGGCGAGTCTGCCCTGGGACAACATGCTGATTATATACTTATTAACGTTATTGTGTTACACCAATGTTGCAGTATTGTAACATCTATGAAACAGATTCTCTGTTTTTAGAGTTATAAAAAAATACATTGAAAATAGAGCCTTTTCCAAGCTCGCTTTCGACCCATATTTTCCCGCCGAGGCGTTCTGTCGCTGATTTTGCGATCGCCAATCCAAGGCCTGTGCCAGGTATCCTGGACCTGCTCTTGTCCGCTTGGGGGGCGCGATAGAACTTGTCGAAGATGAGCTCCTTGTTCTCGGGGGAGATCCCGGGTCCGGTGTCTTCGACCGAGACCAGGACCCCATTGTCCTTGGCTTTGACTGAGACCGTGACCCTGCCTCCCGTGGCTGTGTACTTGAGGCCGTTGGAGAGGAGGTTCGCGATGATGCGGCGCATGAGCTCCGGGTCTGCGGTCACGGAGGCGTCGCGGTCGAGGTCGTGCTCGAGCCGCACGCCCGAGGCGCGGGCCGCGGGGGAGAAGAGCTCGACGAGGGCCCGAGCGGTCTCGCCGGGCCGGACCGGGCGGAGTTCGAGGGGCGCCAAGCCCTCCTTCCTGCCGAGGTCCAGGGCGTCGGCCAGGGACTTCTCCATCTGGCC
>JBAZSR010000096.1:0-5305 GCA_041662295.1 Elusimicrobiota bacterium
CCTACTCCGAGGTGACGGTGACGCGCCGCATCTACCGCTCGGGCGAGGGAGAGTACCTCCTCAACAGGACGCCGTGCCGGCTCAAGGACATCCGGGAGCTCTTCCTCGACACGGGCGTCGGCTCGGACGGCTACGCCATCATCGACCAGGGAGGCGTGGACTACGTGGTCCGGGCCACCGCGGAGGAGCGCCGGGGCCTTTTCGAGGAGGCGGCGGGCGTCTCCAAGTTCAAGGCCAAGCGCGAGGAGGCCTTGCGCAAGCTCGAGCGGGTGGACGTGGACCTCGGGAGGCTCAAGGATTCCGTGGCCCTCATCGCGGAGCAGGTCAGGCACCTCGATGCCGAGGCCCGGAAGGCCAAGCTCTTCAAGAAGTACAAGGAGGAGCTCACCGCCATCGAGGTCGGCGGCCTGCTCGTGCAGATGGACGAGCTCTCGGCGCGCCTCACGGAACTCTCCGAGAAGGCCAAGCCCCACCACGAGCGGCTGGGGCTCCTCAAGGCGGAGCTCAGCGCCGAGGGCGCGCACAAGGCCGCCGTGGACCTGGAGAAGGCCGCGCAGACGAACGTCGTCGTCGAGAAGAACCGCCGCTCCTCGGAGGTCACCGGGGAGATCGCCCGGCTCGAGGAGCGGGTCAAGGCCGCAGACGCCACCGCGGTCGACGCGGCCCGGCGCCGCGAGGTCTGCGCGTCCGAGGCCGGCGCGGCCCGCGAGCGGCTTGCCGCCGTGGACCCGGAGATCGAGTCCGCCCGCGGCGCCCTGGCCGCGGCCGAGTCCGAGCGCGACCGCGTGCTCAGCGAGGTTTCGGGCACCAAGGCCCGATTCGACGCCGCCTCCCAGCGCCTCGCCGCCGCGGAGTCCGAGCTCGAGGGCATGAAGAGCGAGAAGACGCGCCTCATGGGCGCCTCGCTCGACGCCAGCCGCGCCCTCGGAGAGCTCGAGTCCTCGGTCACCAACATCGTGGGAGAGCTGCGCTCGAGCCTCAGAACCCTCGCCCGGGACGAGGCCGCCGCGTCCGCCGCGCGTTCCGAGGCCCAGGCCCAGGCCGTCAGGCTCCAGGAGCACCGCGTCGTGGTGGAGTCCGCCAAGGCTTCGGCCGAAGCCTCGTCCGGCGGCGTCCAGGCCGTCAGGAGCAGGCTGGCCGAGGCCTGCGAGGGCCTCGCGGCAGTTGGCCGCGAGACGCTCGAGACCCGGCTCAAGGTCGAGGCTCTCGAGGCCGAGGGAAGCAAGGACCCGTATTGGGCCGGCGCCCAGGCCGTGACTGCGGCCGGCATCGAGGGTATCCTCGGCACCGTGCAGTCCGTGCTCGAGGCAAAGGAGGGCTCCCGGCAGTCCGTGGAGGACGCGCTCGGCGAACGCCTGCACGCCGTGCTTTGCGAGGACTCCGCCGCCGCGCAGGCCGGGGTGGACTACCTTGCCGAGACGGGCCGGGGCCGGGCGCGGTTCCTCGTGCTCAGTTCCCTGCCCGAGGTTTCCGGGGCTCGGACCTACCCGGCCAACACCCGTCCTCTCCTTGAGTCCGTGGCCTGCGAGCCCCGCTATGAGGCCGCCGTCCGCTTTCTGCTCGAGGAGTGCTATCTCCTTGGCCGCGCGGTCTACGGGGACCACTGGGTCTGCGGCGGCGCCGCCCAGACCCCAGGCCGCGCCTCGGTCCTGCTGGACCTCGACGGCCTCAAGGCCAAGGAGACCGCACTGAAGGCTCGGGACGCGGAGCTCTCCGGGCTGAAGGTCTCGCTCGAGGCCGAGCTTGCCGGCGCCGAGGAACGGCACCGGGCCGCCCAGGCGGCCTGGGAGGCCGCGCTGGGCAGCGAGAAGGATCTCAGCGCCGCGCTCGCGCAGATGGAGCTCGGGATCACGGTGCAGGCGGGCAACGTCGCGATGTCCACCGCTGAGGCCGCGGAGAAGCTGGTTGCCCTCGCCCTCAAGAAGGAGGAATCCCTGTCCGCGCGCCTGGCCAAGGCCGCGGCCGAGAGGGCGGAGGGGGAGGCGGGCGAGAGGGAGCGCGTGCTCCTCGACTCGGTCGCAGACTGCCGCTCTGAGATGGCCCAGGCCAGCGCCTTCCAGAAGACCGCCGACGGCCTGGTGACGAACGCCGAGACCAACGCGGCCCTGCGCCGCCAGGCGCTCGACTCCTGCCTCGCCGAGAAGGACCGGCTGGTCCAGACTCTGGCCAGCCGCGACGCCGAGCTCCGGGAGCTCGACGAACGTCGTTCGGAGGCTCAGCGCTTTTGCGCCGCGGCCGTCGAGGACTGCGGTCGCCTGCGCGGCGAGCTCGTCAATGCCGAGGCCGAGGCCAAGGCCGCGATGGAGCGCCTGCGCGAGCTCGAGAACGCGGCTCGCGAGAAGGAGGTCCTGACCCACCGGCTCGACTCGGACTTGCGCGGCGAGGAGAAGCTCCTTCAGGCCATCGAACTCGAGGCCGGCTCCGCCCGCACCAAGCAGGACATGCACAAGACCCGGCTCTGGGAGGAGTGGCAGTTGGCCGAGCCTCAGGCGCGCGAGGCGTACCCGAACCCCGACCCCTCCGACCCGGAGCGCGTCGAGTCCCTGCGCAAGCGCATCGCGGGCATGGGCAACATCAACCTCGCCGCGCCCGAGGACTACGAGGCCCTCCTGGGCAAGCAGACCTCGCTCGAGTCCCAGATCCAGGACATGGAGAAGGCCAAGGAGGACCTCCGGGCCGCCATCCAGAAGATCAACAGCACCACCCGGGAGAATTTTCGGCAGACCTTCATGGAGGTCCGGGAGCACTTCCGGCGCCTCTACGGCGTGCTGTTCGAGGGCGGCGAGGCCGACCTGATCCTCCAGGACCCCGACAATATGCTGGAGACCGGCATCGACATCGTGGCCCAGCCCCCGGGCAAGAAGCTCCAGCACCTGTCGCTCTTGTCCGGCGGCGAGAAATGCCTGACCGCGATCGCGCTCCTCTTCTCCTTCTTCTCGGTGAGGCCCTCGCCCTTCTGCCTCCTCGACGAGGCCGATGCAGCGCTCGACGACGCCAATATCGAGCGCTTCGTCAACATCATCAAGGCGTTCCAGGACAAGACCCAGTTCTGCATCATCAGCCACAACAAGCGGACCATGGAGGCGGCCGACGCCATCTACGGCGTCACCATGGAGGAAGCGGGCATCAGCCAGATCATGTCCATCGACTTCAACCGCAAGCGCCGCGAGGGCCAGTCCTCGGGCGAGAGGGTCCTCGACCGCGGCCAGATGACGGCGGCGGCCGTGCCTGCCGCGGTCGCGTCCTCCGGAAGCGCCCCGGCAACGGTCCAGTCGGCCCAGGCCGAGATGCCCGCGGCGGCTCAGCCCTCCCTGATGCAGGCGCAGGCCGAGTCGGCCGCGGTCCAGCCCGCGCCGGCGCGGACCGAGACGACGGACGCTCCGGCGGTTCCTGCCGAGCCCGAGCCTCCGGCCGAGACCACGGCAGGCACGCTCCCGGACTCGGGCACCACGACTTCCTAAGAGACTCTTTCAGGGGCCGAAAGAACGCCGCCCCGGGCCTTGGCCCGGGGCGGCGTGGTGTTCCTGACCGCGTGTCAGTCCGTGACCGGCGTCTTCGACTTCCCGCTATCCCGGACAGCCCGCCAAGCCTTGGCGATGCTCCGTCCGTAGGCCGCGAGGGCCGCGACCGCTCCAGCGAACGGGGCCGTGAACGAGACCATGGCGATGACGCCGAACCTCATCCACCCGTCCTCGGGCTGGAGGAAGCCGTCCTTGGGAGCCTTCGGGAACTCGTAGGAGTCCGTCAGCTGCTCGAGAGGCTTGAGCTCCTCGGGAAGGGCGGTCTCGCGCCAGTGCCGGAAGAACTCCGAGACGCTCCCGGTGATGTCGGCCCGCTGGAACGCCTTGGCCGCCATGTAGGTCAGGGAGAAGGGAAGAGCCACGAGGAGCCCCACCGCTGCTCCGGCGGCCCCAAAGACGATCATGGACACGAACGCCGCGGCCATGAGCGCACGGGTGCTGACCCAGCGGCCGAACGAGGACTCATCGTAGGGCTGCCGCGCCACGTGCTTGACCCATGGCCGGCCGAGGTGGAGCATCCCGAAGGCCACGGCGCCAAGGCCGCCCATGATCGTCCCTTCCACGAGCCCGTAGAGGAACGGGACCACGCGCTTGAGGAGCCGGTACGCGAAGTCCAGGACCTTGCGCAGGGTCGGCCAGACCTGTTCCAGGACCCAGCGGACAACTGAGAGGGCCTTGTGGACCGGGTAGGCGAACCCGGAGAGGACCGCGGCAAAGCCGCCGAGGATCCCGGCCAGGCCCAGTCCCAGGCCCGCGAATCCGCTGCGGACAGCGGTGTCCGGGTTGCCGTTCGTGATGAGGAACGAAGCGTTTCTGCCAGCGTTGTCCCAGAGGCCGCGGGTGTCCTCGAAGGCGTCCGAGGCGTCCCTCCGGACCGAGGCCTTCCAGCCCTCGGGCGTGCCTCTCCGTGCCGGGTCGAGCTCCCAGACCAAGGTCCCGCCGTCCGCAAGCCCGATCAGGACCTGCTTTTCGTCGTCGGTCAGGCGCAGGGACACGACCGGCCTGTCATCAGTGTCGAACGAGGAACGTGTCGAGGAACGTCCCGGCAGTCGGCCTCCGGTCGCATCATCCAAAAACACCATCCCTGTCCGATAGCCTAGGAAGATGTCCTTCCCATCGCGGCTGAAGACCATGGAAAGGATGTGGTTCGTGTGATACTCGTGCTTTGCGATCTCCTTGCCGGTGCCGGTGTCCCAGATGCGCAGGGTGAGGTCCCGGCTGGAGGCAGCCAGCCTGCTCCCATCCGCGCTTGCCGCAAGGGTCGTGATGGTGTGCTTGGGGCCGTGGAAGCGCCGGACCTCCTTGCCGGTGAAGTTGTCCACCATGGTCACGCTGTGGTCCGGCTCGTTGACGAAGGTGTACCTCTCGTCTTCGCTCGTCACCCGTGAGGCGGGCTGGGCGGGACGTCCAGGGGTTTCAGGGGCCTCCGCCGAAGCGGATCTCAACGACGCGAGCACGGTCCTGCCGGTCATGGCCAGTGCTGCGGGCAAGCCCCAGACAGGGGTGAGGACAGCGTAGACCAGGCCGTTGACGATGCGCACGAGCCCCTGCATGGGCCCGGTCTCGAGCTGTGCGAGCGGGAACGCGACCCTGGGAGCGGTCCTGTGGAAGGCGTCGCGCTCGTAGGCGCTGTTCCAGGCTTTGGTCCACCTGCCGAAGGGCCCGTCGAGCTTGGCCAGGCTGGCTCCCATATGGAGGGCGAACAGCAGAGTGAAGGGGAGCCCGATGATGATCCCAACAGCGCCTCCGGCCAGCCAGACCGCCAGGGTCAGGATCAGGACAGC
>JBAZSR010000096.1:5315-13511 GCA_041662295.1 Elusimicrobiota bacterium
GGACCCGCGTGACGAGCAGGCCCGAGAGGCTCGAGGACGCGACATTGTCGAGGCTCTTGTCCATCGGAGCCCCGGCCAGACCGGCTCCCGCAAAGCCGCTGAGAATGGGGCCCCAGAGCAGTCCCCAGGCCGTGCCGACGGTGAAGGGGAGGATGTTGACGATGATGTCTCGGATGAAGCGGACGATCCTCCTGATGAGCCCGGCCGTGACGATGGAGACCGCGCCGAGCCAGGCCGACTCGATGGGCGCGGCGAACAGGTTCAAGACAGCGGAGCCGGCAAGCGTGACCCCGGTCGCGAGTTCTCCGATGATGACAGCGGGAACAGCCAGAGCCGGATATCGGCTGAGCTCGAGGGTCGGCTGGTCGTAGAGATCCTGGTCGAGGGGTTCGCTGGTCAGGGCTGATGAGACGGTCAACCCGAGCCGGGCGAAGCTCGTGAAGGTCTCGGCAGCGGAGACGTTGAACTCGGTTGCGATGTCTCGGCTCAGGTTCCTCCACGGAGCGGATCGGCTCAGGGCCAGGCCCGTGAAGGCTCCAGCCGCGACCGCGGCAGCGGCGCCCAAGCCGAGCGCCGGCGCGAGGAAGGTTCCAAGGACGGCGCCGGCTAAGCCGGCTGCCAGGGAGCCCCAGGGGGAGTCCGGCACGGTTGGAATGGCCTGGACAGGCCGGCTGATGAAGAGCGGCTTGGATCGCGGGCGGGGCATCTCGGAGAGAGTGATCTCGGTCAGGCCGAAAAGGCGGCCGAAAGCCAGGCCGAGGTTCACGGCGTAGAGGAGGCCGAAATACGGGACAGCCAGGATGGCGCGTCCGATGCTCGTGCCCAGGCGCATGGCCAGGCCCGGCACCGTGAGTTGGGGATCGTCCGGAATGCTCCGATAAAGGGGCGCCAGGTCTTGGAAGCCCACGCCTTCTTTCCAGCGTTGGTGCGCCTTGAAGACCCGGTCCGCGGGATCGGCATCATGGGCAACAGCGGCCAAGAGACCGTCCACGGCGGCGTAAGGCAGGTTCAAGACGGCTCCGACGACCGCCCCGGCCGCTGCAAGGACAGCTGTTGCGGCGTAGGCCAGGATCCTGACGGCAAAGAGACCGGCTGTCTGGGGCACAAGGAGCCACCAATGCGCGTTTCGGCTGAAGGAGAACCAAGTGGAAGGTCGTGCCGCGCTCGCGTAGACGTCGCCGGCCAGGGCCATGGCGCCGACGAATCCGCCGGAGAGCAGGTCCTGAAACGAGGTGGAGACGAACGCGTAGACCGCGGGCCCGAGCTTGCGGATGATCCGGACGATGAAGTCGACGGCGTCGATGAGCCACGGGATGAGGCCGTCGACGATGCGGCGCATGCCCGAGACCGCGGCCCGGATCGGGAACTGGACGGTCTTGTAGACGGCTCCGAGCACGGAGAGGACAGGGGCGGTGGCGTAGCCGATGAGCACGGCGGGCCAGGCCAGGACGGGGTAGGAGGCGATGCTCAGGGGGAGGTCGGCTTCCAGAGCGCCGGAGACCTTGGCTCCGCGCACCACAGCGTCGAAGATGCGGCCGAAGCGCGCCCAGAATCGGAATGTCATGGAGGCTGTGTCGCGGACCGCTTCGGAGAGCTCCTTGGGGAAAGCGGCCCAGGACTCCCACTCAGCGGCTCCGGCGCCTGCTGCGAATCCGACGAGGACCGCCAGACCGTGCCACATCAGGGAGGTTGCTGCGGCAGGAAGCAGGAGAGGAAGGCCGAAGTGGACCGCTGCTGCGCCAAGGCCCGCGAGGGTCAACCAGCGGGTCAGACCGGGCTTTGTCGGCTTGGAAGGCAGGCCTGGAGTCGAGGGAGGCGTTGTCGCGGAGGTCTCTGGCCGCGCCATGGCCGGGGTCAGGGAGCCGGGCTCATGCAGGCGGTTGAACGGGCGAGGGGCGTCCGCGGTCACAGCATGGCCCGCGTACGCACCTGCGCCATCATAATAGGAACGGAGGCTTTCGTAGGACGCTTCGACCGTCTCTGGGACCGAGACCTTCGAGCCCATGCCCGGCTTGGCGGCATCTTTCGCAACCGGGATGTCCGGAACGGCTGGGGTTGCGGCGATCGGCGCTGTCGGCTTGGGCGCGGCCTGAGGAAGAACAGGGGAAGCGCTGGCAGGCGCGGCAGGCAGGCCTGCCTGGGGAAGCGGGGCGGAGGGCGCTCCTAAAGGCGCGGCAGCCGAAGGCAGGGTCACTGCGGCTTGCCTGACCGCGATTCCGGGCGCGGCCGCTGCGGAGAGGCCCGGCCCCTGGATCGGGAGCGCCAAGCCGCCCGGCATGGTCGGGGCATAGGCAGAGCCTGGTCTCAACCCTCCCAGGCCGGAGAGACCGGCCGGGACAGCGGGGACGCCGGCTGAGCGGCTGGCAGCGACCTGGCCCGCGGCAGCATAGGCCGGCAGGCCCGGAGCGAGGAGTGCGAGGCTCGCGCAGACGAGCATGGCGGTGAGGCGGATGAAGACGTGATTCCGAGTGCGGTTCATGGACTTCTCCTTGACTGCGTGGATGGTCGGCGTACTGGCCCTGACAGGCCGCAGCTATGCGGATGGATCTGGGGAGCTTGGAGCTCTTGATGCTGCTGGTTTGGGAGGGGGGAGAGTGCGGCTCTTCGGAGGAAAAAGGAGGAAGGAGCGATGGATGGTGGGGAGCGCCCTGGCGGGGAAAGCCCGAAGCGCACCGGCTTATAAGGGGAAAGCGCTGGGGCTCCTTCCTTCAAGACTGGGATGAACGAGGGACAGGGCTCCTGCGAGCCTCCAAGCACGGGTTGGACCGCGGAGGCGATTCCTCCAGCCGAGGCCAGGGAGAGGGGACTTCCTTCCTGAGAACGGCCATCCATGGAGGAGTCGAGACCAGCGGCGCCGGAGAGACCGGCAAGGAGGGAGGCTCTCGCGGCGTCGTTCCTGAGCAGCCTTTCCCACGAGGCCAGGAGGGTCAAGGCCCGGGCCTGGTCAGCGCTTGTGGGCACGCGACACAGGAAGGACCTCAGGCCTGCTGTGAGACCTGGCTTGGAGATTGTGCGCAGGAGGACCTGGGCGGCGGCGGACTTGGAAGGGGAGAGGTCGGGGTCCAAGGCATCGTTTTCGAGGCCTTGGCCTGCCAGGGCCAGGCCCTCAGAGCCTGTTGCCTGGGCCAAGGCCTCCTCAAGGGCTCCGGCGAGGCTTGTTGCCGGGTCTTGGACCCCGGTTGGATGGCTGGTCGAGGCCCAGCAGGGGGTGTTGACCGCTCCTTGGAGGAGGCAGGCTGTCAGCAGGACAGCGGCTGTCTTGCGCATCATGAGGCAAACATCATAACACGACATGCGCGAAGCGTCTGGGTCCAACGGCATCCTGTCTGCGGCTATTTCAGCCCACTCGCACATGGGCCGTTGGACCCAGATTCCGAGGGTTGCGTGTTGATGTCCGGCCTCGAATTGAGGTACCCTATCCTTGAAGATTGACGGGAGCAGAACCGCTTTTTTGCCCCCCACAGCGGCCGCACGCCGGACTCGGCCGGGCCGCGGTGAAGGCTTGAGACAGGGAGACTATCATGGCTGACACGATCAACACCGAGAACATCAGGAACTTCTGCCTCGTGGGACGCGGCGGGGCCGGCAAGACCTCGCTGGCCGAGGCCCTCCTCTACGCTTCCGGTACCACCAACCGGCTCGGCAAGATCGAGGAAGGCAACACGGTCTGCGACTACAACGACGACGAGGTCGAGCGGCGCATGTCCATCAGCATGGCCGTGGCATCCCTGACCTACAAGGGACGCAAGCTCAACATGATCGACACCCCCGGCTACGCGGACTTCATCGGCGAAGTCTGCTCCGCCATCGCTGTCAGCGACGCCGCGGTCCTGGCCGTTGCCGCGGACGGCGAGATCGACGCCGGGGTCGACGAGATCTGGGAGATGCTGCTCGCGGCCAAGAGGCCCGCCGCGCTCTTCGCCAACAAGGTCGACCGCAGCAACGTCCACTTCGACGAGATGGTCGCCGGCATCGAGGGCAGGCTCGACATCAAGCTCTGCCCCATCGTCATCCCTGGCGAGTCCCCGGAGGTCTCCCTCGACCTCCTCAACCTCAAGAAGCTCAGGGTCGACGGCCAGAAGGTCGCGGCCGAGCCTCTCGGCGCGCTCGACGCCAAGGCCTCCAAGTACCGCGAGAAGCTCATCGACGCCGTGGCATCCTGCGACGACGCCCTGCTCGAGAAGTACCTCGAGGGCGGGACGATTCCCGAGGGGGACCTCCTCGCGGCCGCCAAGAAGGCCTTCCACCAGGGCAAGATCGTGCCCCTCTTCTGCGGGGCCGCTACGGCTATGGCCGCGGTGCACCCCCTGCTCGACTTCATCGGCGACTACTTCCCGGCCCCGGCCGCCGACGGCAAGGACGGCGGCATGTTCTCGGCCATCGTCTTCAAGACCTTGAGCGAACCCGGCATGGGGCAGATGAACTTCGTGAAGGCCTGCTCGGGCAAGCTCACGGCCGGCTCCGACGTCTACAACTCGACCCGCCAGACCAAGGAGCGGGTGGGCGCGCTCATCCAGGTCCAGGGGAGGAAGCGCTCGGACCTTCCGGTCCTGGTGCCCGGCGACATCGGTGTGCTGGTTAAGCTCAAGGTCACCAAGACCAACGACATCCTCATCGACGCGCGCGTGGGCAAGGACATGGAGGGCGCCCCCAAGCCCATGAGCTTCCCGGAGACCGTGGTCGACATGGCCGTCTACGCCAAGTCCAAGGGCGAGGAGGAGAAGGTCTCCAACGCCCTCTCGACCCTGGTCATGGAGGACCCGACCATCTCCTACAAGTACAACGGCGAGATCAAGGAGATGATCCTTTCCGGCCAGGGGAACCTTCAGCTCGACATCCTGTCCGCCCGCATGAAGTCCCGCTACGGCGTGGCGGTCGAGCTCAAGCCACCGCGCATCCCTTATAAGGAAACCGTGAAGGGCAAGGCCGAGGGACAGGGGAAGTTCAAGCGCCAGACCGGCGGCCGCGGTCAGTACGGCGACTGCTGGCTGCGCCTCTCTCCGCTCGAGCGCGGCAAGGGCTTCGAGTTCGTCGACGACGTGTTCGGCGGCGCCATCCCGAAGAACTTCATCCCTGCCATCGAGAAGGGGGTGGTCGCCACCATGGCGGAGGGCGTCATCTCCGGCTATCCGGTCGTGGACCTCAGGGTCACCGTCTACGACGGCTCCTACCACGACGTGGACTCCTCGGAGATGGCCTTCAAGATCGCGGGGAGCATGGCCTTCAAGAAGGTCTTCGCCGATGCCAGGCCCATCATCCTCGAGCCCATCATGGACCTCGAGGTGGTCGTGCCTGACGACTACGTCGGCGCGGTCATGGGCGACCTCAACAGCCGCCGCGGCCGCGTGGCCGGCATCGACCGGGTCAAGAAGCGCCAGATGGTCAAGGTGCCGCTGGGCGAGATGTCCATGTACTCGGCGGACCTGCGCTCCATGAGCAAGGGCTCGGGCAAGTTCAGGATGCAGTTCTCCCACTATGAGGAGCTGCCCGCCCACGTGGCCAAGGGGCTTGTCGACGCGCACCAGAAGACGAAGCAGCCGGAGGAGTAGCCGGCCCCGGAGTTCCTTGAGGCCGGAGCGTTAGGATGCTCTACGGCGTCTTCAGCGACGTCCATGGCAACCTCGAGGCGCTCACCGAGGTCCTCTCCTTCTTCGAGAAGGCCGACGTCGAGGGCTACATCTTCTGCGGCGACCTCGTCGGCTACGGGCCCGACCCCGAGGGGTGCGTCCAGCTCGTCCGGGGGCTGAGGAAGAGCCTCATGCCGGTCTGCGGCAACCACGACCAGGCCGCCTTGGGCATCATCGACCCCAACTGGTTCAACCCCTACGCGCGGCAGGCCGTGCTCTGGAGCCGCAAGATGATCTCCGAGGATTCGCGCACCTTCCTGAGCCGGCTCACCGCGCGGCTCGACGGCAGGCTCTTCACCATCGCCCACGGCTCTCCCCGCCGCCCCGCCGAGGAATACATGCTGACTGCGTCCACCTTCAAGGAGAACATGCCGAAGGTCCCGGTCTGGCCATTGTTCGTGGGCCACAGCCACATGCCGCTCTATATGCGCATCCGCACCGAGCACGAGGCTGGGGCAGGGGACGTGGAGCTCGACACCATCGAGGAGCAAAAGGAGGTTTCGGGCGAGCGCAGGCCCTTCGGCGTGGTGCCCATCGTCTTCAACCCGGGCTCCGTGGGCCAGCCCCGGGACCAGGATTGGAGGGCCTGCTGCGGGCTCTACGATTCCGACGCCCTGACCTTCCGGATCGTCCGTCTCGAGTACAACATCGCGCTCGTCCAGCAGAAGATCCGCGACGCCGGCCTTCCCGAGTTCCTCGCCCTGCGGTTGGCGTTCGGGCAGTAGGCCCTCTTCCTGCGATCGGTGCAGGACGGCGTGGGCCATTTTACCGGTCCCTGCTGGGACCAAGGACCCAGGCACCCCCTTTGCGGAGGTTGTAAGATTCCCCGGATGGCCAAAAGCACGAATCCTGCTCCGCTCAAGTCCGGCCGCAAGCACGGGGGCCTGACCGCCCTCCCCAGCCGTCAAGCCGCCGGCGGAAGCGCCATGCCCATCGGCGGGAGCAGGATCCAGACCTCGCTCACCTTCGCGGCCAGCCGGCAGGCCTACCTCTGGTTCACGGACCGGAGCCGCTCCCGCCTGCTCGTCAAGTTCTAGAATCCCGCCGAGGATTCGTAGGATTCATCAGCGGCCGGATGTAACGCAATGGGGGTTGTCGTGAATGCGGCCCCCAGCACCCTCCGGGCACCCTGGCCTTCCGGGAGACCATGCCCTATGATATCATGGAGTCCATGCCCTTGGGACATGTGGATCGGTGCGGGGAAGGCGGGTTTTTCGAGGCCGGCTGCGCGGTCGGGCAGAGCCCGGCTGCGCCGGGGGCTTTAGTCGGCGGGAAGGCTGTCAATGCCCGCTTTGCGGGACTGTCTCTTCCGATGATTCATGGGAATGGGACGAGCTCGCGGTCATCGAGGATGGCAGCCACAGGAACGAGGGCTGCGCCGCACTGGCAATCTCTCGACATGGCCTTGGGCAACGATGCGACCGCCGGCACCATGATGGACAGGCAGGTCTCCGGCTCCTGGCTGGCGTGATGGGCGGACGATTCCGGGCAGGGGCCTGGCTAGCTTTCGCGGTCGGCATCCTCATCCTGGGAATCGAGCTTGCGGGCTTTTTCCGGGACCTCAACACAACGGCCAGCAGCGCCTCATCCGGCGACATTGCCTATCATGTCCAGGTCTTCCAGAACTTCCTTCGCGGGAAGCCGTTCCAGATGACGATCCTGCGAGAGGGCTACGGACGAGGATCGCATCCGCCGCCCTATGTCAATGCTGCCGTCATCCACACCAATTTCACCCCGTTTCTGTTTGTCCCGCTGTATCGGCTGTTCCCCGGCATCAACGGTCTCTACGCTCTCGTGATCGGGCTCAATCTCCTGTCCGTCTCCCTGTTCGGATGGTTCTTTCTCAAGCGTCACGCTCGAGAGGACGCCTTGTCCAGATTCTTGGTATTCCTGGCGGTGGTCTTCGGCGCTCATTTCTTCAGGATCGCAAGCTATCAATGCCACATGCTGCTTTTTGGCACGCCGTTCGCCCTGATCGCGCATGCCGCGCTGGTCCGCCGCAACCGCCGCGTATTCTATCCGGCGATCGCAGCGCTTTGCCTTGTGAGCGAGGATGCCGCGATGTTCGTGATGAGTTATGCTGGCTGGATCTTCGCGTTCGAACCGGACGCTCGGCGGGAAGCCTTGGGTGCGCTGACGCTTGGCGCCGCGATCCTCGCGCTGAGCGTGTTGGTGTTGATGCCAGCCGCCCGTTCGGGGATGGCGTGCGAATCTTCCTCGTATTGGGCGTGGGCGCTGGCGACGCGCACGCCTGTCGCGGCCGCCGTGTTGCGCGCCTGGGTGGACTTGTGGCCCGCGCTGGTCTTCCTTTTCGTGCTGGTCGCCGTCGCGGCCGGGGCGGATTTCGACGCGAGAACGACCCCCTTGAAAATGGTCGGGCTCGTGTTCCTGGCGCCGCTGAGCCATTGGATGATCGCTTTTCTCACATACGGCGAGCATCACCTCATGCCGATCTTCTGGGCCATGATCATCGCGCTAGCGACGATGCTGGCCCTGCCGCCCAGTGCGCGGCTCCGGCAACCGGCCTGGAAGGCTCTGCTTGCCGGCCTCGCGGTTTTGTTCGTCGTGC
>JBAZSR010000097.1:0-13510 GCA_041662295.1 Elusimicrobiota bacterium
GAGAGCGGGCCGCGGGACATCGCTCGATGACCATGGACCTCCGCGCCCTGACCGAGGAAGCCTGCGCCAAGGTTCCGGGCGTGACGCCGGCCGCGGCCCCGGTCCAACCCTATCCGACACTGCGCCTGGCCTCGGCGGCCGCCTTGAAGCCGCTCGTCTCTTTCCTTAAAGAGAAGGGGTTCTCGTACCTCGAGATCATCACCGCGACCGACTGGCTCGGGCCCGTCAGCCCGGAGGGCTACCCGCGCGGCGGCCGCAACCCCCACCCACTGCTGCCCGCGGAGCCCCCCATGGCCGCCCCGGCCAGGAATCCGGCAATCGCCTACAAGCCCTGCTTCGACATGCTCTGGTGCCTCGCCGACATCCCCGCGAAGGCCCGCGTCTTCATCCGGCTCGAGATCCCCCGGGAGAACGCCTCGGTCCCGAGCCTCACGGGCCTCTTCAAGGCCGCGGACTGGCAGGAACGCGAGGCCTTCGACCTGCTCGGCATCGCGTTCGATGGTCATCCGAACCTCAAGAAGATATTGACCCCCGACTTCCTGAAAGGCCATCCCCTCAGGAAGGATTACGTCCATGTGAAGGATCAATACGATGACTAAGGAAGTCCTTCACAAACGGACGACGGCTTCCGCAGGAGAAGCCGCCGCTTCTCCTGCGGGAAAGTTTGACCAACTATTTGTCAACCTCGGCCCCCAGCACCCCTCGACCCACGGGGTCCTGCGCGTGGGCCTGACCCTCGAGGGGGAGGTCATCACCAAGGCCGAGCCGGACATCGGCTACCTCCACCGCGGCACCATGAAGCTCGCCGAGGCCCGGAGCTGGCACCAGTGCGTGGTCCTCACCGACCGCTGGGACTACGTCTCCGCCATGCCCAACAACCTCGCCCTGTGCCTGGCGGCCGAGAAGCTCCTCGCGGTCCAGGCCCCGGACCGCGCGCAGAGCCTGCGGGTGATCATGTGCGAGTTGAACCGCATCGCCAGCCACCTGCTCTTCCTCGGGACCTACGGCATCGACCTCGGCGCGTTCACCCCGTTTTTGCACGCGTTCCGCGAGCGCGAGATGATCCTCGACCTCTACGAGATGCTCTGCGGCGCGCGCCTGACCTACAACTACATCCGCATCGGCGGCGTCATGTCGGACATCTCTCCCGAATGGGCCGCCAAGGCCCGCGAGTTCCTGACCTTCTTCAAGCCCCGGCTCCAGGAATACGACGACCTGCTCTCCTTCAACCCCATCTTCCTCGCCCGCACCGAGGAGGTCGGCGTCATCCCGCAGGCCCTGGCCGTGGCGTGGGGGCTCTCCGGCCCCAACCTGCGGGGCTCCGGCGCGGCCTACGACGTCCGCAAATCCGACCCGTACTGCGGCTACGAGAAGTTCGATTTCGAGGTGCCGCTCGGCAAGACCGGCTCCTGCTGGGACCGATACTACTGCCGCTGCCTCGAGATGCGCCAATCCGTTCGCATCGTCGAACAGGCCCTCGACGGCCTGCCCTCCGGCGACCTCTTGGCCAAGGGAGTGGCGAAGAACGTCAAGCCGCCGCCGGGCGAGGCCTACGCCCACGTCGAGGCCTCGCGCGGGGACCTCGGGATCTACGTCGTGTCGGACGGCGGCCCGGCCCCCTACCGCATGCACGTGAGGGCCCCCTCGTTCGTGAACCTCGCCATCCTCCAGGAGATCCTGGTGGGCCGCAAGATCGCCGACGTCGTGGCCATCCTCGGGTCCATCGACATCGTGCTGGGAGAGACGGACCGCTAGATGACGCCCGACATCCTCCCGCCCGAACCGAAGGTCCTCTATCCCAAGCCCGTCTACAGCAAGGATGCGGGCCTCCTGCTGTCTTCACGGGTCTGGCCCACGGAGCGCTGGACCGCGCGCTGGTCCCAGCCCGAGTACCGCAAGGCCGCGGTCCAGCTGGCGGCCATCCTGGGCGGCATCCTCGTCTGCGGGGCGCTCATCGGCGAGCTCGCGAAGTGGGGGGACCTCCTCTATAAGATGCTCCTGGCCGCCGCGGCCTACACCCATCAGCAGCTCCTGGCCCGGGGCATCCCCTCCGGCCTCCTCGGCGACCCCGCTCGCGTGCTGGCGGCCCTGAACCTGACAGCTGAGATCCTGTGGGTCTCACTCAAGATCCTCATCGTGGTCGGCATCATCAACCTCAACGGCCTTTGGGCGGTCTGGTGGGAGCGCAAGCTCTCCGCGCACATGCAGTCGCGGCTGGGCCCCATGGAGGCCGGCCGCTTCCACGGCTGGGCCCAAACCGCGCTCGACAGCATCAAGCTCCTGCTCAAGGAGGACGCCACGCCGGCGGACGCGGACCGCGCCGTGCACCTCCTGGCCCCGGCCGTGGTCATCGTCCCCGCGATCCTGGCCTTCGCGCCCGTCCTCTTCGGCAAGGAGCTCGCGGCCGCCAAGCTCGACGTCGGCGCCCTCTACATCCTCTCGGTCTCGGGGGTCTCGGTCATCGGCATCATCATGGCGGGCTGGGCCTCGAGCAACAAGTTCTCCCTGCTGGGCGGCCTGCGCGCGGCCGCCCAGGTCGTCAGCTACGAGATCCCGCGCATCTTCGCCGTGGTGCCGGTGCTCATGTTCGCGGGCTCCTTGGACCTGGCCGCCATCGACGCGGCCCAGCAGGGCTACTGGCTCGGGTTCCTGCCGCGCTGGTTCGTGTTCTGGCTGCCCGCCGGGCCGATCGCCTTCCTTCTCTTCCTCATCGCCTCCCTGGCCGAGACCAACCGGGTCCCCTTCGACATCCCGGAGGCCGAGTCCGAGCTCGTGGCCGGGTTCATGACCGAGTACTCGGGCATGAAGTGGGCCCTCTTCTTCCTGGCCGAGTACGCCTACGTCCTGCTGGCGTGCTTCATGATGGCCGTCTTCTTCCTCGGAGGGGGCGCGGCGCCGCTGCCCTTGCTCTCCTTCATCCCGAGCTGGATCTGGATGCTCGCCAAGGCCATGGCCATGATGTTCGTGTTCATGTGGCTGCGCTGGACCCTGCCGCGCTTCCGCGTGGACCAGCTGATGGATTTCAACTGGAAGTTCATGCTGCCCTGGAGCTTCGTCGTCGTGGCCCTGGCCGGAGCGACCCTCGCATGGCTCTGATCGACCACCTCGCCCGCATCGGCCGCGACGCCTGGGCCGTGGGCAAGGGCCTGAGGGTCACCCTCGTCTCGCTGTTTAGGCCCTCCATCACGATCCAGTACCCGCGGGAGAAGCTCGCCCCCGAGCCCATGTTCCGGGGCGTCCTGCTCTACGACGTCGAGCGCTGCACCGCCTGCGGGCTCTGCGTGAAGGCCTGCCCCTCGGCCTGCATCGCGCTGGCCCCGCAGGTCAACGAGGCCGGCAAGAGGGTCCCCAAGGCCGCCTGGTACGCCATCGACCTGGGCCGCTGCAACTGGTGCCGGCTCTGCGAGGAATCCTGCCCCTTCAAGCCCAAGGTCGTCTGGCACTCAGTGGACTACGAGCTGGTCTTCTTCTCCCGTTCGGAGATGGTCCGCTGCTGGAAGCCGGGCTTCCCGCTCCTGGGCAAGGTCCACGACCCTGACAAGGACGAGTTCCGCGACCCGGCTGAGCAGATCGTCATCCAAGAGGTCCCGGCCCGGCACGACGAGAAGGGGCCCCGATGGGACTAGGGCGCAAACCATGATCACCGCCATCGCCTTCTACCTCATGGCCGCCGTGGCCCTGGTCTCGGCCGTCCTGGTCGTCACCCTGCGCAACACCGTGCACTGCGCCCTGTTCCTGGGCCTGAGCCTGGCCGCGGTCGCGGGCGTCTTCGGGACCCTGGGCGCGGATTTCCTCTTCGCCTCGCAGATCCTCATCTACGTGGGAGGCATCGCGGTCCTCATGATCTTCGCGGTCATGCTCATGGGCCGCACCGCGGACCTCACACTCCGGCAGGTCAACCAGGAGTGGCTCGCGGCGCTCCTCGTCTGCGCCATCACGGCCGCCGGGCTCTGGCGGACCGCGAAGGCCTACCTTGGGACCGCGGCGGCATCCGCGCCCGCCCCCGCGACCAAGGCCCTGGGCCGCCTCATGCTTGGGGACTACGTCATCCCCTTCGAGCTGATCTCCCTGGTCCTGCTGGCGGCCCTCCTGGGAGCCGTCTTCTTCACCAAGAAGGAAGAGGGGGGAAAGACATGACCCTCACCCTGGCCCACTACCTCGCCCTCGGCGCCGGCCTCTTCGTCATCGGCATCTTCGGGGCCCTGACCCGGCGCAGCGTCATCGGCATCCTGATGTCCATCGAGCTCATGTTCAACGCGGCCAACATCAACCTGGCCGCCTTCAACCGCTTCCTCCACCCCGAAGGCGTCACGGGGCAGGCCTTCGCCCTCTTCATCATGACCGTGGCCGCCGCCGAGGTGGTGGTGGGCCTGGCCCTGGTCCTCGCCATCTACCGGCGCTGGGACAAAGTGTACATGGAAAAAATCGATATCTTAAGAGGATGAAGAGAACGACCGCTGCCCCCACGATTCTCGCCCCTGGCCGCTTGCTGGACTCGGCCAGGCCGCGGGGGAGGCTCGAGGAAGAATGATAGAGCACGTCTGGCTGGTCCCGCTCCTGCCCCTGGCCGCCTCGCTGGTCATCCTCTTCTTCGGCCGGGAGGGGGAGCACTCCAAGATGCCCTACCTCGGCATCGCCGCCATCGGCGCGGGCCTCTGGATCTCCCTGAGGATCATCTTCGACGCAGCCCTGGGCAGGGCCGTCCTGCCCTATGAGGCCGACTGGACCTGGTACTCCTTCGCCGCGGACCTGGGCGGCCGGCCCTTCATCTTCGACATGCGCGCCGGGGTGCTCATCGACGGCGCGGCCGCGGTCATGCTCGCCGTGGTCTGCCTCGTGAGCCTGCTCGTGCAGGTCTACTCCCTGGGCTACATGCACGGCGACCCCAGGTTCAAGCGCTACTACGCCTACCTCTCCTTCTTCACGGCCTCGATGCTCGGGCTGGTGGTCTCCAACAACCTCATCGTGGTCTTCGCAGCATGGGAGCTCGTGGGAGTCTCCTCCTACCTCCTCATCGGGTTCTGGTTCGAAAAAGAAGCCCCGCCCTACGCCGCGAAGAAGGCCTTCATCACCACCAAGCTCGGCGACCTGGGCTTCTTCCTGGCGCTCCTGCTGACCTTCGCCTACGCCGGCACCTACAACCTCACCCGCCTCAAGGAGCTCGTCGGCATGGGCTACCTGCCGCCCCTGGCGCTCACCCTCATCGGCCTGGGGCTCCTCTCGGGCGCGGCGGGCAAGTCCGCGCAGGCCCCGCTCTTCATCTGGCTGCCGGACGCCATGGAGGGCCCGACCCCGGTCTCGGCCCTCATCCACGCGGCCACTATGGTGGCGGCCGGCATCTACCTCGTGGCCCGGTGCTACTTCGTCTTCCTGGCCAGCCCGTTTGCCATGGAGGCCGTGGCCTGGACGGGCCTGGTCACCGCGTTCCTCGCGGGCACCATGGCCCTCGTGCCCTACGACATCAAGCGGGTCCTCGCCTTCTCCACGGTCAGCCAGCTCGGCTTCATGATGGCGGCCCTCGGCGTCGGGGGCTACACCGCCGGGCTCTTCCACCTGACCACCCACGCCTTCTTCAAGGCCCTCCTCTTCCTCTGCGCGGGCTCGGTCATCCACGCGGTCCACACGAACGACATGCGCTCCATGGGCGGGCTCTCCAAAAGGATGCCGCTGACCTTCACGACCATGGCCATCGGGTCCGCGGCCCTGGCCGGAATCCCGCCCTTCGCCGGGTTCTTCTCCAAGGACATGATCCTCGAGAAGGTCTTCGAACACAGCCCGGCCATGTTCGCCCTCCTGGTCCTGACCGCGTGCCTGACGGCCTTCTACACCTTCCGGATGCTCTTCATGACCTTCCTGGGCGAAGCCCGCGACAGGGAGCGTGTCGCGCACGCCGAGGAATCCGGATCCGCCATGACCGTGCCCCTCCTCATCCTGGCGGGCCTGGCCGTCGTCTCCGGCTGGCTCCTCCAGCACGGCCACGCCTTCGCCTCCTTCGTGGGCTCGGGCGCGGCCGAAGCCGGCGCCCACGCCGCGGAGACCGCCGGCTCGGGAGCCCACGGCCTCAACCCCATGGTCCTGGCCGTGGGAATGACGGCCGCGGCCATGGCCCTCATCGCCCTGGCCTATTCGCTCTACGGCGGGCCGGACCAGAGCCGCGCCGGCCGCCTCAAGGAGCGGTTCCTGCCCGTCTTCAACCTGCTGGAGAACCGCTGGGGCTTCGACGCCTTCTTCCTCGCCCTCGTGGACGCCGCCGACCGGCTCGCGGAGCTCTGCCGCTGGGCCGACACCGAGGTCATCGACAAGATCTTCGTGGACGGCTGGGGCCTGCTCACCCGGATCGCGGCCGAGATCAGCCACCTTTTCGACGCGCTCTTCGTGGATCAGGCCGTGGACGGCTGCGGCTGGCTCAGCCGGGACGTGGCCGGCAGGGGCCTGCGCAGCCTCGTGGCGCGCGGCCAGGTCCAGGAGTACCTGCTCTACCTCGCGGTCGGGGTGAGCCTGTTCGCGATCCTGAGATGAAATAGAGATGGAATAGGATGAAACGATGGAACTACCGATCCTCTCGCTGATCACCTTCATCCCCCTGGTCGGGGCCCTGGTCGTGCTGTGCCTGCCCAAGGACAACCGCCGGGCCATCGAGGCTGTCGCCCTGGCCGCGGCCGCGGTCCCCTTCCTCCTGACGGCCTGGCTCTACTTCGCCTTCGACCGGACCACCGCGGCCATGCAGTTCGTGGAGCGGCACGCCTGGATCTCCACCACGGCCGTCAGCATCGACTACTATCTCGGCGTGGACGGCCTCTCCGCGCCGCTCGTCATCCTCACGACCCTGATGTCCCTCATCGCGCTCATCGCCTCTTTGGGCATCAAGGAACGCTTCAAGGAGTACTGCTTCTGGTTCCTCATCCTCGAGGTCGGCATGCTCGGGGTCTTCGAGTCCCTCGACTTCTTCCTGTTCTACGTCTTCTGGGAGATCACCCTGGTCCCGATGTACTTCCTCATCGGCATCTGGGGCGGCCCCCAGAAGGAGTACGCGGCCATCAAGTTCTTCCTCTACACCCTGGCCGGCTCGGTCTTCATGCTGTTGGGCATCCTGGCCATGTACTTCAAGGCCGAGCCCCACACCTTCGACATGCTCGCGCTCATGAAGATCCACGGGGGCTTGAGCTTCCGCTTCCAGGTACTGGCCTTCCTCGCGTTCTACTTCGGGTTCGCCATCAAGGTCCCGGCCTTCCCGTTCCACACCTGGCTGCCCCTGGCGCACGTCGAAGCCCCGACGCCGGTCTCCGTCATCCTGGCCGCCGTGCTTCTGAAGATGGGCGTCTACGGCATCATGCGCGTCAACTACCCCATGCTGCCCCTGGGGTTCGAGTGGTTCCTGCCCTTCCTCGTCCTCATCGCCGTGGTCAACATCGTCTACGGGGCGCACTGCGCCATGGCCCAGAACGACATGAAGAAGATGGTCGCCTACTCCTCCATCAACCACATGGGCTACTGCCTCCTGGCCATCGCCGGCGTCTCGGCCACGGGCTTCTCCGGCGCGGCCTTCCAGATGGTCAACCACGGCATCATCACCGGGGCGCTGTTCCTCCTCGTCGGCGTCATCTACGACCGCGCCCACACCCGGGACATCGGGGCCTTCGGCGGCCTGGCCGCCAAGGTCCCGGTCTACGCGGGCCTGATGTCACTGTCCTGCTTCGCCTCCCTGGGACTGCCCGGCATGGCCGGGTTCGTCAGCGAGTTCCTCTGCTTCCTCGGCGCCTTCCCGCGTTGGAAGATCCATACCGCGGTCTCTGTCCTCGGCATCATCATCACTGCCGCCTTCTTCCTGCGCATGCTCGAGAAGGTCTTCCTCGGCCCCCTCAACAAGAAGTGGGAGGGGCTCCCTGACATGAACCTCCGCGAGCTGATCACCATCGCGCCCCTGGCGCTCCTCATGATCGCGTTGGGCATCTGGCCCCGGTGGTGCCTGGACATGATGAACGCCACCATGGTCGACCTCGCGGGGCTCTTCCGATAATGGCGAACCTCGCCCTCCTGAAGCCCGAACTCGCGCTGAGCGCCCTGGCCTTGGGCCTGCTCGCCGCGGACCTCCTCCTGCCCGCGGCCAGGAAGCGGGCCCTCTACGTCCTGGCGATCCTCGCCTGCGGCATCGCGCTGGCCCTGACCGGCTCGGCCCTCCTGCGGCCGGCCCCGCTGGCCGGCGTCGGCGCCCTGTGGGCCGTGGACCCCTTCAGCCTCTTCCTCAAGGCCGTGGTCCTGGTCAGCGCGGTGCTGGCGCTCCTGCTCACCATGGACGACGCGAGCATCCCGGACGCCGAGGCGGGGAGCTTCTCCGCGCTCCTGCTCCTCTCCGTGGCCGGGATGATGTTCCTCGTCTCCGCCACGGACCTGCTCCTGATCTTTGTCAGCCTCGAGCTGGTCTCCATCGCCTCCTTCATCCTGGCGGGCTACGAGCGCCGCAACCCCAAGTCCAACGAAGGGGCGCTCAAGTACTTCATCTTCGGCGCCTTCTCCTCGGCCGTGATGGCCTACGGCATCTCCCTCTTCTACGGCGCCACCGGCGCCACGACCCTGGTCGCGGCCAAGCCCCAGGCCGCGCTCGCGCTGACGGGCCTGCTCTTCATCCTGGTGGGCTTCGGCTTCAAGGCCGCCATCGCGCCCATGCACTTCTGGGTCCCCGACGCATACGAGGGCGCGCCCACGCCCGTGACCGCCTTCCTCTCCGTGGCGCCCAAGCTCGCGGCCATGGGCGCCCTGGCCCGCCTCCTCGTGGCCCTGATCCCTGCCTCGTCCGTGGACCTGACCCTGCTCCTGTCCCTCCTCTGCGGCCTCACCATGACCGTGGGCAACCTCGTGGCCCTGTTCCAGCGCAACATCAAGCGCCTGCTCGCCTACTCCTCGATCGCCCAGGCCGGCACCATCATGATGGGCATCGTGACCGGCGACGCCATGGGCGTGCAGGGGATCCTCATCTACTCCTTCGTCTACGTGGCCATGAACATCGGCGCCTTCGCCGTGGCCAACGCCCTGGGCGTGGAGCGCGCCAGCCACGGCGCCGGTCATGGCGGGGACCCCTACGACCTCGACTCCTTCAACGGCCTCGCCGAGCGCTCGCTCCCCGCGGCCCTGGCCATGACCTTCTTCCTGCTCTCCCTGGCCGGCATCCCGCCCCTGGCCGGGTTCATCGGCAAGTTCTACCTCATCGGCTCCGCCGTCGGGACCCACCACTACGGCTTGGCCGTCGTTGCCGTGCTCAACAGCGTGATCGCCGTCTACTACTACATGAGCGTGGCGTACCGGATGTTCTTCACCCCAGCCAAGAAGGGCGCGCTCGCCCCTACCTTCGGGCCCTGCGTCTACACGACAGCGGTCCTGGCCCTGGCCGTGACCCTCTTCTTCGGCGTCTTCCCGCACCGCCTCGCCGTCTGGGCGCAGTTCTCCGCGAAGTTCCTGCCCTGATCCGCTGCGAAGCGGCGGATCAGGAGGTGCCTGGCAGGCCTGAACACGTTTTTCGGAACTCTCCTCGGGAGTTTTGTCGCAAAGCCCGCCAGAGGGCGAAACCCGCTGGATTGACCCCTTATACCGCTTGGATCCGGCTGCAATGTGACAAAACCCTTCGTCGAGGATTTCGGATTTATCGGATGGAGCCCCACGCAGAGGGTCCCTGGCCAAGGGAGAGGCTCTGAGCTCAGGTGCCAGGCTTCTGAACCGGGACCAAGCTACAGGGGCTGAAGCCTGGCACCTCCTCGTCCGCCGCTCCGCGGCGGACGAGGACCAGGCACCTCGAAGGAAGAATCCTCGGCTAAACGTAGCCGAGGACTCTTCCTTCGACCCTCTGGCTGGTGGGTTTGCGCTTCGGGAAGAAGACCCAGGAGCCGGCGTACAGGAAGGCGAAGCCGGACCAGCGCCAAAAACCCTGGGAGCTGATGAAGGAGCGCAGTTCCCCGGCCAGCAAGCCACCCATGCCGGAGAACCCGGAGCCGCCCTGGAGGCTCAAGCGCAGGCTCGCTCCTCCCACGGCGAGGATCAGGACCGCGCCGCCAAGAAGCCACAAGGCCAGGTTGGTGTTCCTTGTGTCCTCGTCGAATACGCCCTCCCAGAGGGATCCCAGGGCGCAGGCCAAGCCCAGCCCGAGCAGGATGAGGACCTCGATGGCCGGCAGGACCGGCGGCATCCAGACCGAGAGGCCGGGAAGACCGAACTTGTAGAACGAGAGGCACATGCCCGCGAAGAGCAGGACGGCCAGGGTCTTCCTCAGCCAGCCGCGCCTGTCCACGAGGTAGAACGGCAGAAGGAACAGGGCTGAGACGACGCCGGCCGCCATCCAATCGGCCTGGACCACGGAGAACCACTGGCGGCCGAAAGCCACGACCGTCAGGGCGAGAAAGATGGTTCTGGAGACCGGGGTGGGCGTCACGTCCCTCATGGGGACCGGAGGCGGAGGGGAGGGCATGGGGGCGTCGTCGCCGGCGGACGCGGACACGACCGCGCTCTCCTGGAGCATCTCCGGCGAGTCGAGGGCCTTGAGGGTCTCGTCCGCGTTGGCAGGCCTGCCGTCCGGGGTCTTGGCCATGAGCCGGCTGATGAGGCTGGCCGCGAAGCGCGTCACGCTGGGGTCCGCGGCTCGGACGTCCGGGATGGGGCACTCCCGATGCCTGAGGATGGCCGCCTGGCCGCCCTCGCCCGGGTAGGGGAGCTTGCCCGTCAGGAGGAAGTAGTACATGACCCCGCAGGCGTAGAGGTCGGTCCTGGGGTCGGGTTGGGACCCCAAGGCCTGCTCCGGAGCCATGAAGTCCACGGTGCCGGCGGCCTCGGCGCTTCCTCCCACAGCGCCCGCGATCCCGAAATCCATGAGCCTGGCCGCGCCGGTCTCGTCGAGCATGACGTTGCCGGGCTTGACGTCGCGGTGCACGATGCCCGCGCGGTGGGCGGCGCCGAGGGCCCCGACCACGTCCTTCATGATGCGGAGCGCCTCCGGGGGGTGCAGGAAGCGCCGCCAGCCGACGAAGCGCTCCAGGGTCTCGCCCCGCAAGAGCTGCATGACGATGTAGCACAGGGCGCCCTGGATGCCCACGTCGTAGACCTGGACGATCCTGGGGTCCTCGAGCTTGGCCGCGGCGCGGGCCTCGGCCACCACGCTCCTGATCACCGCGTCGCCGTTGACGAGGGGGGGTTCGATGACCTTGATCGCGACCTCTCGGTCGAGCGCGAGGTGCCGGCCCCGGTATACGCGGCCCATCCCGCCCTTGCTGATGAAAGCTTCGATGCGGCAGGGGCCGACGGTCGCGCCGATGAGGGGATCGGATTCAGCCATTCGTTGGGCCTATTATATATAATGGTGCCGGGTGTTAACTAAATTTACTAATCCTATGGATTAGTAAATTTAGTTAACACCCGGCACCAGCACATGGATAACGGAAGACTGCGCGAGCTCTACCTGGGCGACCAGAAGGACCGGGAGAGCGTCTACCACAGCAAGGCCCGGGTCGACGACCTCTCGGCCCGAGACAGGCTCAGGCGCGAACTCATCTACGAGATGATGTCCCAGGGGACCGTGAAGTCCCCGGCGGACCTCTACCACGCCGCGGTCATCCTCCAGCACGGCTCGGAGGCCCGGGACTTCCTTGCCGCCCACCGGCTCGCGGTCCTCTCGGCCGTGGGCGGGCACCGGCCGGCCCGCTGGCTGCTCGCGGCCACCCTGGACCGGTTCCTCGTCTCCTGCAGCCAGCCCCAGGTCTACGGCACCCAGTTCGAGTTCGACGAGGGTGAGAACCGCTACTGCCTGCGCATGCCCATCGACGAGGCCTCGGTCATGCCCGCGGAGAAGGCCAGCCTCGACGTCCCCGCCGTGGGAGAGCGCCTGGCCCAGCTCAACAGCCGCATCCACGGCCAGGGGGGCGGGGCGTGACCGGCCGCGTCGAGCCCGCCTCAAGGCCCTGGGACCTTGTCATCAAGGGCGGGACCGTCGTGTCTTCGTCCGGCAGGTCCGTGGCCGACCTCGCCGTCTCCGAGGGCAGGATCGCCGCGGTCGGGCATCTCGAAGGACTGCGGCCGGCGGACGGCGCGCGGACGGTCGAAGCCAAGGGGATGATCGTGGCGCCTGGCGGGGTGGACGTGCACACCCACTTGGACATGCCCTTCGGCCGCGGCGCGACCGCCGACGACTTCGCCTCAGGGTCCAAGGCCGCGCTCCTCGGCGGGACCACCACCATCATCGACTTCGCGGCCCCGGGGCCCGGAGGGTCCCTCGAGCGGGGTCTCCAGGCCTGGATGCGGAGGGCCGAGGGCAAGTGCTCTGTGGATTTCGGCTTCCACATGACCATGGTCGGCGCCTCGGACCGCGGCCTGCGCGAGATGGACCGCCTGGTCGGGCTCGGCGTGACCTCCTTCAAGGTCTTCACGGCCTACCCGGGCCGGCTCATGTCCGACGACGGGGACATCTTCAAGGTCCTGCGCCGCAGCCGGGACAACGGGGCCCTGGTGTCCGCGCACTGCGAGAACGGCCCGGTCATCGCCGCGCTCGTCCGGGAGGCGCTCGCCTCGGGGAACACCGGCCCGCGGTTCCACGCCCTCACCCGGCCGCCTGCGGCCGAGGCCGAGGCGGCCGGCCGCGTCATCGCCCTGGCCGAGATGGCCGGCGCCCCGGTCTACATCGTGCACCTCTCCACGGCCGCGGCCCTGGCCGAGGTCCGCCGCGGCCGCAAGCGCGGAGTCCGCGTCCTCGCGGAGACCTGCCCCCAGTACCTCACCCTCACGGCCGAGGAGTACGAGCGCCCCGGGTTCGAGGGGGCCAAATTCG
Organism: Elusimicrobiota bacterium; assembly: GCA_041662295.1. Lineage (GTDB taxonomy): Bacteria > Elusimicrobiota > Elusimicrobia > UBA1565 > UBA9628 > JACQWX01. The sequence goes on from JBAZSR010000097.1 coordinate 12,800, forward strand.
TGATGTCGCCGCCCCTGAGACCGCGCGGCAACGACGCCCGGCTCTGGGCCGCCCTGGCCGCCGGCGAGATCCAGACCGTGGCCACGGACCACTGCTCCTTCCCCATGAAGAGCCGCGGGAGCGCGCCCTGCAAGGCCGACGGCCGCCATGACTTCTCCAAGATCCCCAACGGCGCGCCCGGCATCGGCGCGCGGATGCCGCTGCTGTGGGACGCTGCGCAGAAGGGCCGCATCACCCCGGAGCGGTTCGTGGAGGTCACGGCGTCCGGCCCGGCCAGGATCTTCGGCCTCCACCCGCGCAAGGGGAGCCTGGCCCCGGGAGCGGACGCGGACATCGTGGTCATCGACCCCCGCAAGACCCACACCTTCACCGTGTCGAACCAGAACCTCAAGGTGGACTACGACCCCTATGAAGGCCGGACCGCGCACGGCGCGGTCCGGGACGTGTTCCTGGGCGGACGCCCCATGGTCCTCCAGGGCCGCTTCGTGGGCGAGACCGGGAAGGGCCGATTCCTCCGCCGAACCCCGCGAGACTCCTGAGGAGCGCCATGAAGATCTCCGCCGCCGACATCCTGAAGCAGACCCAGCGCACCCTCGACATCGTGGCCAAGGCCGAGCTCACCGAAGAGGAGCGCGCGTCCATCACCGAGGAGACCGCCTCTTCCTACGCCAGCTACGTCAACCCCGGCATCCTCGAGTACCGCAAGTCCGT
>JBAZSR010000098.1:0-3716 GCA_041662295.1 Elusimicrobiota bacterium
GGAGCTCTACACCAAGTCCGCCACCAAAGCGGCCGGGTCCATGATGATCAACGATATGACCGTGGACTACGCGGGCGAATCCTTCGAGCGCGCGCTGCTCCATGTCTTCCGGGCGCTCAACTACGTGTTCCTGGGCGACATCGAGGAGGCCCTCGTCGAGTCGCGCAAGGTGGAGGTGTTCCTCGATGAACTCAACAGGAACAAGGAGAAGAAGAACACCTACAAGGACGACGCTTTTGCCCGCTATCTTGATGGGATGCTCTACGAGCAGGCAGGCAAATCGGACGACGCCCGCATCTCCTTCGAGGCCGCGGAAAAGGCCTATGGGTGGTACACCTCGGATTACAACACCCAGCTGCCTAGGTTCGACATTCCCGAGGACATGAACCTGGGCGAGCTGGTGTTCATTCATTACGTCGGGGTCGCGCCCATCAAGGTCAGCAAGACCTTCCAGGTCGCCTGGAACGACGCCATGCTCGCGGTCAACTCCAACGACATGAAGGACGACGCGGAGCGCAACTCGGCGCAGTTCCAGAACGCGCTCCGCGCCGGCATCACGGGCAAGGCCATCACGGTCTCCTACCCGGAGTACATTCAGGATCCGTTCACCATCACGGGCTCCGACATCGAGGTCGGAGGCCAGACGGCCGACGCGGTCCTCATGGAGGACGTCTCGGCCATCGCCTTCAAGGCTCTTCGGGACCGGCAGGCCCTCATCCGCACCAAGGCCATTGCCCGCGCCACGATCAAGTACATGATCGCCCAGACCATCAACAAAGAGGTCGAGAAGAAGAAAGGCGCGAACTCCTGGGAGACCATGCTGACGAAGATCGCGACCGGCGTCGCCGCGGCCGCGACCGAGGTCGCGGACACCCGGGGCTGGACCACGGTCCCCTCGCAGATCCGCATGGCGCGCATGAGGCTCAAGCCGGGCACGTACAACGTCACTGCCAGGCTGAAGGCCGGGACGGGCCTTGTCATCGCCACCAAGACCTTCCCGCAGGTGGCCATCAAGAAGGGCCGGCGGGTCTTCCTCCACCACCGCACTGCCTGCGAGCCGCAGTGCGCGCCTGTGTCGGGCCTCAGAAAGTAGAGGACGCCGCCGGAGGTCCCCTTCGTCCAGGACCCTCGGCGTTCGTTTTCGGGCCGAAATGTTGCAGAATCTGCTAAAGAGATAGGGGGAGCCATGATCGACCTCGTCAAGAACCTCGCCGCCATCAACCGCAGGACCAAGGCTTCCGTCATCAGGGAGCTCCTCAAGCTCACCAACAAGCCGGAGATCATCTCCTTCGCCGGCGGTCTGCCGGGCTCGGAGACCTTCCCCGCAGAGACCTTCGCGGACATCGCGGCCGACGTCCTCAGGACCAAGTCTGCCCGCGCCCTGCAGTACGGGCCCACCGAGGGCCTCCCCGAGCTCCAGGAACAGATCATCCGCATGCTGCGCGAGGACGAGGGCATCGTCATCAGGCCGGAGAACATCCTCGTCACCACGGCCTCCCAGCAGGCCCTCGACTTGGCGGGCAAGGCCTTCATCGACCTCATGGACCCCATCATCGTGGAGCTGCCGAGCTACATCGGCGGCCTCCAGGCCTTCACGGCCGCCGGCGCCAAGATGTTCGGGGTGCGGGGCGATGACGACGGGCTCCTGGTCGACGACCTCGAGAAGCGGCTCCGCCAGCTCCGTGACGAGGAGGAGCACTATAAGTTCGTCTACATCGTGCCCGATTTTCAGAACCCGAGCGGGGTGACCCTGAGCGAGGAGCGGCGCCGGAAGGTCGTGCGCCTGGCCGAGATGTACAACGTCCTCATCATCGAGGACTCCCCCTACCGCGCCATCCGATTCGAGGGCAAGGACCCCCACATGCTCTTCAAGCTCGGGAGGATGGGCAACACGGTCTCCCTGTTCACCTTCTCCAAGACCCTGGCCCCGAGCCTGAGGCTCGGCTTCGTTATCGCCCACGAGAGCATCATCCGGAGGCTCGCGGTCCTCAAGCAGTCCATGGACCTGTGCACCTCCCCCCTCTGCCAGCTCATGGCAGCGGAGTTCCTCGGCCAGGGGTATTATAAGCCTCACGTGGCGAACCTTCGCAAGCTCTACAAGACCAAGAAGGACGCCATGGTCGCGGCCTTGAAGCGCTGCATGCCCGAAGGAGAAGGCATCTCCTGGACCCGGCCCGAAGGGGGGCTCTTCCTCTGGCTGCGGCTGCCGGAGTACATGAACGCCGACGAGCTCTTCTACGAGGCCCTCAAGGAGAACGTGGCCTACGTCATCGGCTCCGCCTTCCACTGCGACGGCACGGGCCACAACACCATGAGGCTGAACTTCTCCTATCCGACGGTCGAGCAGATCGACGAGGGGATCAAGCGGCTGGCCAAGGTCGTCAAGGCCAACCTGCGCCGCGGCAAGCCTCGCGCCGCGGCCGCGGCTGGGCGCTAGAACCCGGCCGAGACCCGGGTGGCCGCTGGGGCCGTCGTCTTCCTGGGCTCGTTTTTGCTCTTTGTCCTCGAGCTCATCGCGGGCAAGCTCACCCTTCCGTCCTTCGGTGGCGGCGCGCAGGTCTGGACGGCCTGCATGGTCTTCTTCCAGGCCGCGCTCCTGGCCGGCTATCTCTACGCGAGAGTCTCGACCTCCCTGCTCCGGCCGAGGGCGCAGGCCGCGCTGCAGCTGGCCCTCCTGGCCGCCGCTGCCGCGGCCTGCTTGCCGCTGCGTCTTGAAGCTGTTGGGCCCGGCGGGCCCCTGCTCCGGCTCCTCTCCGCCCTGACGACATCCATCGGATTGCCCTTCCTTGCGATCTCCTCGACGGTGCCCGTGGTCCAATCGTGGCTCGAGAGCCGGCGGGCGGTCCGGTCGGACCACTATGTCCTCTACGCCGCGTCCAACACGGGCGCCCTGCTGGGCCTGCTCTCCTACCCGTTCGTCCTGGAACCCTTCCTGACCGTGAGCGCCCAACTGCGGGTCTGGACGGCGCTCTACGTCCTCTACGCTGGGCTGCATCTGCTCGTGCTCCCTTCCGGCGGCTCTGCTCATCCTGAGGCCGCTGGGGCCGCGCCCGAAGGGCGCGCGGGGCCTCAGGGGGACTCCGACGGAGCCGTGCGCCCGCTCACGTGGGTCCTGCTCGCAACAGGTCCCAGCGCGGCCCTGCTGGCCGCGACGCGGTTCCTTTCGGACACCCTGGCCGCCGTGCCCCTGCTTTGGGTGATCCCTTTGGCCGTCTATCTGGGAACCTTCATCCTGGCTTTCAAGGCCGAGCCTTTCCGGCTCTCGGGCAGGGCGCTGGGGCTCCTGGCCGCGGCCTTCGCGCCCCTGCTGGCAGTCCTCTGGGCAGCCGGCTCTCCGGCCCTGGCCGGAGTCCTCCTCAATGTCGGCGCGCTCTTCCTGCTTGCCATGATCTGCCACGGCTCCCTGGCCGCCTCCAGGCCCCGGCTGTCGGGTTCGGCGCCGACCTTCTATCTCTGCGTCTCAGCCGGGGGCCTGGCCGGAGGCCTGATCATGGGAGTGCTGGTGCCCTTCCTCGGCAGAGGGATCGGCTGGCTCGGCTTGGAGTGGCTGGTCGCGGGCGGGCTGTGCCTGGCCTCACTCGTGGTCCGGGATCAGGATCGCTGGAGCAGGTTCCGGGCCTTCAAGCCTGGCGCGGCCGTCCTGCTCGCTGGCCTGGCCGCCGCTGGCTGGCTTGCGTCGCGCCCCGGCGCTGGGAGCCCGTCCGTGCGCAATTTCT
>JBAZSR010000098.1:3751-7841 GCA_041662295.1 Elusimicrobiota bacterium
GGATCTGCAGGGTCGTGGATGAGGAAGGCCTGCGCAAGTTCTTCCACGGCAACACCCTGCACGGCATGCAGAGCCTCGACCCGGCCAGGCGGGCGGAGCCCTTGGCCTATTTCCACCGGCTCTCTCCGGCGGGCGAAGTCTTCCGACTCCTGGGCTCGGGGTTCCGGGAGACCGCGGTCGTGGGCCTCGGCGCTGGAGCGCTGGCCGCGTACGGGATGCCCGGGACCGGCATGACCTTCTATGAGCTCGATCCGGACGTCGAGGCCCTGGCGCGGCGGCACTTCACCTTCCTCTCCGATTCCCCGGCCAGGATCAAGGTCGTGACCGGGGACGCCCGGCTTGCTCTTGCGTCCGCGGGGAGCGCTTCCTACGACCTCATCGTGCTCGACGCGTTTAGCAGCGGCGCGGTCCCGGCGCACCTCCTCACCCGGGAAGCTTGGGACCTCTACCTCTCCAAGCTCGCGCCGGAGGGCCTCGTCCTCTGCAACATCTCCAACAGGTTCCTGGACATGAGGCCCCTTCTGGCGGGGCTGGCCCGGGATCTCGGTCTCCAGGCCGCGGTCCGCCACGCCGATCCTCCAGCGGCTCTGGCCCGGGAGTTCTACCCCTGCCGCTGGGCGGTCCTCGCCAGGTCCGGGGAGCGGCTCCGTCTCCTCAGGGAGGCGGGCTGGGACGACCTGGCCGGCCGCTCCGTCCGCTCGGTCCCTGCCTGGACGGACGATCGGGCCAGCGTCCTGCCCCTCCTGCGGTTCTAAGCTTGGTATAATCCTCCTCCATGTCGAAGACGTCCGCCGCTCCTCACTCCCATCCCAAGGGACTCTACGTCCTCTTCTTCACCGAGATGTGGGAGCGCTTCTCTTATTATGGGATGCGGTCACTGCTCGTCTACTATATGACGAAGCAGCTCCTGTTCTCCCAGGAGAGATCCTCCGAGGTCTACGGGCTCTACACCGGCTTCGTCTATTTCACCCCCTTCTTCGGGGGGCTCCTCGCGGACAAGGTCATCGGCCAGCGCCGCGCCGTCATCATCGGCGCCGTGCTCATGGCAGTGGGCCATTTCCTCATGGCGTTCGAGTCGCTCTTCTTCCCGGCCCTGGTGCTCCTCGTCCTGGGCAACGGCTGCTTCAAGCCCAATATCTCCACCCAGGTGGGCAGTCTCTACGCTCCTGGGGACCACAACCGGGACCGGGCCTTCAGCATCTTCTATGTAGGCATCAACCTCGGCGCCTTCTTCTCCCCCCTGATCTGCGGCACCCTGGGTGAGAAGCTCGGGTGGCACTACGGGTTCGCGGCAGCCGGATTCGGCATGCTGGCGGGCCTGGCCGTCTACCTCTGGGGGCAGAAGCACCTGGCCCCGGACAATCTCATGAAGGAGGCGGCGGGGTCCTCGGCGGCCGAACCGCTCACCTCCGACGACTTCAAGAGGATGGCGGCCCTCGCGGTCCTCTGCCTCTTCAACATCGTGTTCTGGGCCGTCTATGAGCAGCAGGGCAACACCATGGCCCTCTGGGCTGACGCCAACACGGACCGGATGATCCTCGGCTGGGAGATGCCGGCCTCCTGGTTCCAATCCTTCAACCCCGCCATGATCTTCATCTTCACCCCGGTGCTGACCTGGTTCTGGTCCTGGCAGGAGCGTCGTGGGGTCGAACCGCCCAGCGTGACCAAGATGGCCATCGGGTGCGTGCTCCTGGGGCTCTCGTTCCTCATCATGCTCCCTGCCGCCGGGGTCTGCCTCGGCGGAGGCAAGGCCGGCATGGGGTGGCTGACCGCCTGCACCTTCGTCCTCACCATCGGCGAACTCTACCTTTCCCCTGTGGGCCTCTCCCTCGTGACCAAGGTGGCCCCGGTCCGGTGGGTCTCCATGATGATGGGCATGTGGTTCCTCTCGAGCTTCTTCGGCAACTATCTCTCGGGCTATATCGGGACCTTCTGGGAGAAGATGCCCAAGGAGCACTTCTTCCTCATGCTGACCGGCCTGTCCCTGGCGGCCGGGGCCGGCATCTTCGCCGTGCTCAATCCTCTCAAGAGGGCCATCGGCCACGGTCTCAAGAAGGCGGTGGACGTCTGACGCCGGTCCCTCGTATTTGATATATTTTTCATGATGAAAATGCCGAGACTGCGCCAGCTGCTCCAGACTCTCAAAAAAGCCTTTGCAGCGGTCTGCGCGGCCGCCCTCTTGGCGGGTCCGTCCTCTGCCGCGACCTACAACATCACCGGCACCGGCGACTCCGGGGCCGGGACCTTCCGGCAGGCGGTCCTGGATTCCAACGGGGCCGGCGGTTCCAACATCCTGGCCTGGGGCGCGGGCAGCGGCGGCACCATCACCCTGCTCAGCAGTCTCGACGCCGTGGCCGCGAACACGACCTTGGACGCGAGCGCCGCGCCCGCGGCCGCGACCGTGGCCGGGTGGCCCTACGGGTTCGCCCTCGGAGGGGCGACCACCTTCAAGAACACGAACGCGGGCCAGGACTGGACGATCACGGCCCTGATCTCCGGCGAAGGGTCCATGGCGAAGACCGGGGCAGGGGCCCTGGTCCTCAGCGGGATCAACACCTACTCGGGCGGGACCACGGTCTCCGCCGGCACGCTCAGCATCGACAGCGACCTCGTCCTGGGCTACGGGTCGCTGACCCTCGAAGGCGGCGGCACCCTCAAGACCGCGGCCTCGGTCGTGACCAACCGGGAGGTGATCCTCGGGGCCGGAGGCGGCATCGTTGACAGCGCCGGGATGGACTCGGCCTTCTATTACACGGTGAGCGGGACGGGTTCGCTGACCAAGAAGGGGACAGGCATCCTCTATCTCCGCGCTGCCAACACCTACTCGGGCGGCACCGTGCTCGACGCCGGGACCATCGACATCATCTCGGATGCCAGCTTGGGCAGCGCGTCCGGGATCCTGACCTTCAACGGAGGCACTCTCAGGTCCAGCCGGGGGCTGACCTCGGCCCGGAACATGACGATTAACGGCGGCGGGGCCACGTTCGACGCCTACAGCAAGACCCTGGAGCTCAGCGGAGTGCTCTCCGGCGCCGGCGGCCTGACCAAGACCGGCGAGGGGACCCTCCTTCTGACCGGGACCAACAACACCTATGCCGGCGGCACCACGGTCAGCGCCGGGGTCCTCCAGATCGGCGCCAACAACGCCCTGCCGGCCAACAAGGCCCTGACCGTGTCCGCGGCCGGGACCTTCGAGATGGGCGCCTACACCCAGAGCGTGAGCAACGCCGTCATCGGCGGGAACCTTTTCTTGACGCTCCAGCCTTCCGTGACCAACCTCGCGGCCTCCGGGACCGTGACCCTCAATGACGCGACCCGGACCGGGACCCTCGTGGTCCGCCTCGCTCCGCAGGTCGTGGCCTCAGGCCAGACCTTCAAGCCCATCACGGCCGCGGGCGGCTTGACCGGGACCTTTGCCTCCATCACGGGCCCCGCGGCACTGACGTTCACCCCGACCTACAACGCCAATGACGTGACGCTCACCGCGAGCCTCGTTCCTCTGCGCACCCTGGGGGCTGACAGCAACCAGGCCGCGGTCGGCTCAGGGCTTGAAGCGCTCCGGACCAGCGCGTCGGGCGACGCTGCCGCAGTGGTCGGAGAGCTCAACACCCTTGACCTGCCGTCCATGCGCGCGGCCCTTGACCGGGTCGGTCCGGTTGCCCTGGCCTCCATGGCAGGGGTGAGCATGGGCGCCTCAGGCGTCCATGCCGGGGCGCTCAGTCAGCGCATGGCAGCGCTGGCGAGCCTGGGCCGCGGGCAAAGGGCCGTGGCATCCTCCCCCCAGCGTCCAGCCTCTCCCTTCCCGGGCATCCTCGTGGCAGAGGCGGGCTTGGCCGACAGCGGCGAGGAGCCGCTGGAGGAGGAGCGCGTGGCGGATTCCTGGGGCTTCTTCGGCTCAGGGATCTACCGCGACGGCAGGCTGCGCGAGGCAGGCACCCCCTCCGGGACGCAGCCGGGCTACGCGTTCAACAGCGCGGGCTTCACGGCCGGCGCGGACCGGCTCATCCGCGACGGGCTCGCCGTAGGGCTGGCGGCCGGCTACCTGCGGGGGCACGCGTCGATTTACGCGCCCTCCGAAGGGGTCGTGGAA
>JBAZSR010000098.1:7851-13431 GCA_041662295.1 Elusimicrobiota bacterium
CAGCCACAGCGCCCGCTTCGGCGGCTACGCCACGGCCTTCACCGAGGACTTCCATGCGGACGCCTACCTCGGGGGCGCCATGGACCTGTTCTCCACCAAGCGCGTCGTTGCCTTCGGAGGCCTGTCCCGCACGGCCACTGCCGCTCCCATGGGAGGCGAGGTCAACCTGGACCTGGGCGCGGGCTACGACCTCAAGACGACCTTGCTCGGCACGCTCTCTCCATTCGCGGGCTTGAGCTACGACCGCATGATGATCGGAGGCTTCACGGAGGACGGCGCAGGAGCCCTGAACCTGAGCGTGAGCCGCCAGACCGCCCAATCCCTGCGCTCGCGGGTCGGGGTCAAGGTCTCGGAGAGGTTCGACGCCGGCGCCTACTCCTTCAGCCCCTACGCCAGCCTGGGGTGGCGCCATGAACTCCTCAGCCAGAGCCGCGCCATCGAGGCCCAGCTCAGCGGGTCCGGCTCGGTCTTCTCCGTGAAGACCGGGGACTATGCCCGCGACGGCACCATGCTCGGCGGAGGGTTCGCCATCGAGCGGGGCAGGAGGCTGGCGCTCAAGTTCGATTACGCCGGGGACTTCCGGTCCCATTTCATGGACAATGTCTTCAACCTCGGAGTCCGGCTGAAATTCTAGCCTGGATCCCTGCTGAGCAGCGTTCCCACCTGCCGTGTCCTTGCTGGCTCGTGATTCCAGCTCTGGAACAAACTGACACACTCTGGCCATTCCCCCAGGTGGCCCCGGGGCCACCTGCAGGGAGAGTCAGCGGCCCCTTGATGCTGGACGCAGGCGCCAAGCTTGGCCCAAGCATGATGCCTGGCGGGAAGCCTGACCTTGGGCCCGGCTACATGCAGTGGAGCGAGGAGAACATCACCTTCCGCAGGGCCGCGGCCCTGCCGGCCTGGGACTGCCTGGCGAGGCTGCGGGCCAGGCCCTGGTCCTTCTCGGCGGCCAGGCGCTTGAGGCAGAAGTCCACCACCTCGGGCGGGAACACTCCGCGGCTCTCGTAGACGCCGCGCTGGCGCTCGAGCGATTGCGCCGATTCCCAGCAGCTGCGGGGCAGGGCCTCCAGCCGGGAGAGGGCCTTGGGGTTGGTGAAGATGTTGGTGGCCACGTTGCAGCGGTCCACCAGCCTGCGCGAGGACTTCGGGTCCGCCAGGCCCTCACGGATGGCCACGGCCAGGCCCGCGAGCAGGAGGTAGACGTCCGCGGACCCGTCAGGGGACCGGAGCTCGACGGTCTGTCCGAACATCGCGCCGCGGAAGTCGGGCCGTTGGCGCGGATTGACCCTGCTGGCCAGGTTGTCGATCCCCCTCCAGCCCAGAGGCACCCGAACGAGGGCCGAGCGGTTGGCCGCGCTCCAGCAGACCCGCACCGGGGCCTCCTGGTGGGGCACGAGGCGCAGGTAGGAGGCGGCGCAGGTGTTGCCGAAAGCCGTGAGGCTGCCGGCGTGGCGCAGGAGGCCGCCGATGAGCCCGAAGGCCGCAGGCGTCAGGGAGCCCTTGGCGTCCACCAGGGCGTTGCGGCCGCCCCGGACGAGCTCGGTGTGGATGTGGAGTCCGCTGCCCGCGTCGCCGAGGCTCAGCTTGGGCGCGAAGGTCACGAGGATGCCTCTCCGGGCCGCGAAATTACGGATGAGCCACTTGGCGGTGAGCAGGCGCCCGGCCATCTCGAGAGGCGGGGCAGGGAGGAACTCGAGCTCATACTGGCTCATGCGCTTGCCGCGGATCTGGGGAAGGTCCCCGGCGGAGGCTCCGATATAGCCCACCTCGGAGTGGCAGTACTTGACCCCTCCGCAAATGGAGGCAGCCGCGCGCAGGATCTCCTCGCTGAGGTCCCCGAGTTTGACCCAGGGGGAGGACTCGTGGTAGAAGGCCTGCGGGGTGCCGGGGTAGAGGTCCTCCGCGTCCGGGTAGACGGCGTAGAACTCGAGCTCCCCAAGGGCGAGCATCGAGAGTCCGCTGTCCGCCTTCAAGGCTTCCTCGGCGCGGCTGAGCACGTTGTCCGGCGTGAGGGCCGCCAGGCGGCCGTTCTGGTCGATGAAGCGGCACAGGAGCACGAGGCAGTCAGGCACGAAGGGGTGCAGGAACGCGGTACGGTACATCGGGACCACGTACATGTCGCTTCGCCCGGCGTCGACCATGCCCTTGAAGAGGCTCGAGCCGTCCACGCGCTCGCCCTCGGCGAGAACGGCCTCCGCGTCGGTCAGGTCGTTGACAGGGAGCTTGAGCTCCTTGAGCTTGCCGTCGATGGCGGGGTAGCGGAAGTGGATGCTCCGGATCCCCTTGCGTGCGATCAGTTTGAGGAGGTCCCGGCGGGTGAAGTCCTCGGGAGGCTTGCCGATGGCGGCGACCAGCGGGTTGGCGTGGACCATGACCCAAGTGTATTTCTTTGGGCGGGCCGATGCAATTTTCGGCCTGGCCAGGGCCGCGGGCTATCTCGGCGAGAAGAACTCGATGATGCCGCGCACCGGGTCGATGATCGGGCTCAGGACGCTGGCCACGGGGTTGAGGCGCACCTTGGGGCGGCGCAGGGTGCCGCTGATGCCGAACTTGAGCGGCACCGGGAGCTTGAGGACCCGGACCGTGGTCTGGAGGTCCAGGGCGTCTCCGTGGAAGTCCGCTGTCCCGGTCACGTCGATGTCGAGGGTGAGGCTCGACAGGCGGCATTCCCGGACCTCCATGACCCCGTCGCGGAAGGCGTACGCGCCCCGGATGCGCGTGAAGGCGACGTCCGTCATGTCGGGCAGGGCGTTGAGCCCGGGCAGACGCTGGACCTGCTGGATCGCGAGCAGCGGGAACAGCAGGACCTTGGCCACGTCGGAGCGCGAGCACAGGGCGTCGAGGCTGCGGAACCTGCCGGAGGCGATCGTCACCGTTGACGCCCCGTTGATCTCCGCGAGGTCCTTGGTCGCGTCGTGGAGGTCCCATTCGAGCTTGAGGTCCCGGGCCGAGAACAAGGGATGGAGGACCTCTCCGATCTGGAAGGTCCCCTGCAGTGCCATGGGCACGGGCGGCTTGCGGCCTGGGCCCGCTGGTCCGGCCGCAGGGGCTCTCCCAGGGCCGGAGGCTGCGGGGGCCCGGGACTCCAGGATCCGCTCGAGGTCGAGCCGGTCGAGCGTGCCGTCGAAAGAGACCCTGGGCTTGCGGCCGAAACCCGTCACGGAGAGCCCGGCTAGGACGAGCCTGCCGCCTGCCGCCGCGCCCTCGAGCCTCCGCATGGAGACGTTTTTGCCTGAAAGGACCCCGTCTCCGGAGAGCCCCGAGACCTGGATCCCCTTGAACTCGCCGGCAAGGTCCTTCAGGGAGAACCCGCCCCGCACCGTGAGCGCCGGAAGCTCTCCCTCCACGGAGAGGGTGCCGTCGACGCGGCCCGAGAGGCCCAGCTTGCGCGTCCTCGGGACGAATCCGGCCGCGAGCTCAGCATCCAGGGAGACCTTCCCGGCGTTGAGGACCAGCGAGGTCCGGCCCGCTGGGTCCCGGGCCAGGCGGCCGGAGAGTTCCACTGTGCTGGGGCCGAGGTCGACCGCCAGGCTCCGGATGTCCACGACGCGGGGCTCCAGCCTCAGGCGCGTCCGGACGCGCGAGGCAGGCACCGAGAGCCCTTGAGGCGGCCTGGCCAGGAACCCGAGGTCCTTGGTCGTGAAGGCGGGGATCTCCACGTCCCCGGAGACATCGAGGAAGGGCCTGGCCTTGCGGCCGAACTCCAGAAGACGGCCGGAGGCGGAGACATTCCCCACAGGGCTTGCGGCCTGGAAGCTCCGGACCTCGAGGTCTCCGGCCTGGAGCCTGAAGGTCCCGGCCACCCGGGTCTCAGGAAGCCGGGGCAGCCCCTGGGGAAGGCGGATGCGCCGGGCCAGGGAGTCGAGTCCGGCCTGGGGCACGGCCGCGGAGACCCGCATGTCGAGGGCTTTCTTCCTCCGGCCGGCCGCCGCCAAGGTCCCGGGGACCACGTCGATGTCGAGCTTCCCCTGGGCCACGACCGCCCCCTTTTCCATGAGCGCGGCCTCGATGCGGAACTTTGGCAGCCTGAAGGGCTGGATCGTGCCCGAGGCAGCCGCGTCGATGCCCCACGCGGAGGTGCGGAACTCCGTGACGGAGGCGGACATCCTGTCCGGGTCGAAGCCCCCGAGATTCAGGGACCCTGAGGCCGCGACGTCTCCTTCGAGGATGCTCTCCGTGAAGAAGCGCTTGGCGTGCATCGAGACCTCGACCGGGAACCCTCCTGAAGCGGCCGCGTTCGAGGCTCCGATCGCGATGTCCGTGAGCTCCCAGCCCGTCTTCTTGATCAGGTTGCGATAGGAAAAGGATCCTCCCTCCACCTCGACATGGCGCACGTCGAGTTCCAGGGGAGCTGCGCGCTGTTGCCGCGGCCGGCGGGGGCGCTTGGGCCTGCCGCTGCCCGGGATGTTCAGGGTCCCGTCGACCCTCCGCACCAGATGGAAGCGGGCGCGCTCGAGGAAGAGCGAGTCCGCCACGAGCCTGCGCCTCGCCAGGGCGGTCCACCGGAGCGTCAGCCTGGCTGTCCCGGCCGCGGCGAAGACGCCTTCGGAGAACCCCTCCTCCTCGGAGATCTCAAGGCCCTCCACGACCATCCCCCGCACCAGGCTGAGGGAGACCGCGTCGAGCCGGACCTCGCGGTCGAGGCGGCGCTCGAGGTCGGCGACCACGAGATCCCGGAGCTTGTCCTGGGGAAGGAAGAGGCGCAAGGCCACTGAGACTGCGCCGGCCAGGAGGGCCAGGAACAAAACCCCCAGGACCAGTGTCTTAAGGAAGACGCCGAGGCGGCGCGCCATGCCAGCTATCAAACACAATCCGACGGGCCGGGGCAAGCCTGGAATGCCTCCGCGCTCATTGACAAGGCCGCCCGTCCATTGCTTGAATGACACCATGACCAAGAGGATGCTGTGCGCCGCCGTCGTCGTTCTTCTGTCTGTCGGGCCCTCTTTCGCGGCTTACGCCAATCCGAAGAAACAGGCTCCCAAGACGGGCCTTTCCGGCCTCCTGGCGAGGATCTCGGCCTATATGAACTCCCAGCCTGTCCTCAAGGCCAGGACCACGGCCGTGGCAGCGGTGCGCGGCGGCATTCCCACGGATCAGGGCGAGGACCTCGACCAGCGCCTCTTGGACAGGGCCTCCTACCTCCGCGAGCGCGTCTTGGCAACCGGCGACTCCCGCGACGAGTCCGCCCTGCGCAGGGTCTACCAGGCGCTCTCGGTCTCCCAGCTGGTCCAGGCTTTGGAACTGCCCCTCGAGCCTGGGATGCGCGCCGAGACGCGAACGGCCCTCAAGGCTTGGTCAGGGTTGAGGCACACGCCGTCCCTTCCCCGGTCCTTGAAAGCTTTCCTGGCGGACATCCCGGACAAGCCCGAAGACAAGGCTTTCGTGACAGCCGGGTGGCCCGCCTACTGCCGGAGCATCACTCCAGAGCTCTCCTCGACCCGGGCCGTGGGCCCCTCGGGCAAGGTCGCTGCCCAGGACACGGCCAGGCTCGACGAGGCCCTGGGGGGCCTCAGGAAGACCTGGATGGAGAAGGCAGTGGCCCCGCCGGACGCGGCCCAGGCCCACTTCCTGGCGGGCTTC
>JBAZSR010000099.1:0-1526 GCA_041662295.1 Elusimicrobiota bacterium
GCGCAAGGACCGGCAGGACCCCTGGCTCACCCGCCGCGTGCCCTCCCAGACGGCCAACTGGCTCATCTCTTGCATCACGGGCGTCCACCTTCACGACTACGGCTGCACCCTCAAGGCCTACCGCGCGGCCTACCTCAAGCCCCTGCGCCTCTACGGGGAGATGCACCGCTTCATCCCCGCCCTCTCGGGCTTCCTTGGCGCGAGGATCGCCGAGGTCCCGGTCCGCCACCACGCCAGGACCCTGGGGGTGTCCAAGTACGGGCTCTCCCGGACCTTCAAGGTCCTGCTGGACCTGCTGACCGTCAAGTTCATGTCCGCCTACATGGCCAAGCCCATCTACCTCTTCGGCGGCTGGGGGCTCGCCATGGGGCTCCTCGGGGCGGTCCTGGCCGCCTTCACCCTGTACCAGAGGTTCGTCCACCACATCTTCGTCAAGGACCAGCCCCTCTTCCAGATCTCCATCTTCCTGGTCACGGTCGGATTCCAGATGATTCTGATGGGCCTTCTGGCCGAGATCCTCATCCGCGTCTACTTCGACATCAAAGACAAGAAGGCCTACTTCATCAGGGACATCGCGGGCCAAGGCCGGAAGCAAGAAAGGCCGATAGCAAGAGCGGAAACCATTGACTTGATCAAGCCAACAAAATAGAATTCTCAACGCTCATAAGGATATACTATGCCTAATCCAAAAAGAAAACACACCCGTTCACGCCGTGACAGCCGCCGGGCCTCCAATTGGAAGCTCGACCCTCTCTCCCTGAGCAAGTGCAGCAATCCTGCCTGCGGCAAGCTCATGAGACCCCACACGGTCTGCCCTGAGTGCGGCTTCTACAACGGCAAGCTCGTCGTGGCCCCGCGGCAGAAGAAAGCCAAAGGCCAGGCCGGCCAGCAAGGCCAGCAGGGTCCGGAAGAAAAGAAATAGCGGTGAAAGTAGCGCTCGACGCCGCCGCGGGCGACCTCGGCCTGGCCCCCAACGTCGAGGGGGCCGTGGCCGCGGCGTCCCAGGGCGGGCAGGGCGCGCTCGGGGTCATCCTCGTCGGCCCCGCCCACGAGCTCGAGTCCGCCCTCCGGGCCCGGGGCGTCGAGCCCGGCGACCCGCGCTTCGAGATCGTCGACTGCCGCGAGACCGTCGCCATGGCCGAGGAGCCCTCGGCGGCCTGCCGCAGCAAGCCCCACGCTTCCATCCTCGTCTGCGCCGAGCTTGTCGCCTCGGGTAGGGCCGCCGCCATGGTGTCGGCCGGGAACTCCGGGGCGACCATGGTGGCCTCCCTCTGGCACCTCAAGCGCATCCCCGACGTGCTCCGGCCCGCCATCGCGGTCCCGCTCCCCACGGCGCGGGGGACCTGCGTCCTCATCGACGGGGGAGCCAACACCGAGTGCAAGCCCTGGCACCTCGTGCAGTTCGGGATGATGGGGTCGGTCTACGCCCGGCACGTGCTCCGCATCGCCGAGCCCAGCGTGGGCATCCTCTCGATCGGGGAGGAGGACTCCAAAGGCAACGACCTCGTCCGGGAGGCGCTCCCACT
>JBAZSR010000099.1:1536-4315 GCA_041662295.1 Elusimicrobiota bacterium
CACTGCTGCGCGCGAGCTCCCTGAGGTTCTTCGGCCCCGTGGAGGGGCGCGACATCACCGCGGGGACCACGGACGTCGTCGTGTGCGACGGCTTCACGGGCAACGTGGTGGTCAAGACCATCGAGGGCACCGCGGCCACGGTCATGGGCCTGCTGAAAGCCTCCATCACGAGCTCCGCGCACAAGCTCGGCGCGCTGCTGCTCAGGGGCGCCTTTACGGCCCTCAAGCGCAAGACGAGCTACGACGAGCACGGCGGAGCGCCCCTGCTGGGCGTCAACGGGATCGTCATCATCTGCCACGGCAAATCAAACGGCAAGGCCATCGCCAACGCCCTGCGCGCCGCCCGGTCCCTCGTGGACGCCGGCGCCCTCTCGCAGATCGCCCGCTCGCTCGAGGAGATGAAGCGCAGCCTCGAGCCCAGCGCCTCCCAGGCCGCCCCATGACCGACAGAGTCTCCCCTCAGCCCCAGGACCCCGACCACCGGCGCCTTCCGGGCCGGGCCGCCATCGTGACCGGCGCGGCCCAGGGCATCGGGCTGGCCACGACGGAACTCTTCTGCCAGGAGGGGGCCCGCGTGGTGATGGCGGACGCCGACGAGGCCGCCCTGAACGCGGCCGCGGCGGCCTTGGCCGCCAAAGGCTGTCCCGTCGCCGCCTGCCGAACGGACGTCACCAAGCTCTCGGAGTGCGAACACGCCGTCACGTTCTGCCTCGAGCAGTTCGGCCGCCTCGACATCCTCGTCAACAACGCGGGCGTCACCAAAGACGGGCTCCTCCTGCGCATGTCCGATGCCGACTGGGACTTCGTCCTCGACGTCAACCTTAAGGGGGCCTTCCACCTCACGAAAGCCGCGGCCAGGCCCATGATGAAGGCCCACTGGGGCCGCATCATCAACGTCTCCTCCCTCGTCGGGCAGGAAGGCAACGCCGGCCAGGCCAACTATTCGGCCTCCAAGGGAGGCCTCATCGCCTTCTCCAAGTCCTGCGCCAGGGAACTCGCCTCCCGCAACATCCTCATCAACGCCGTGGCGCCCGGCTTCGTGCGGACCCGCATGACCGACCGCCTCTCCGAGGAGGTCCGGCAGCACTTCCTCGAGAAGATCCCCCTGGGCCGCATCGCCGAGCCCATGGACATCGCGCGCGCGATCCTTTTCCTGGCGAGCGAGGACGCCTCCTACATCACCGGCGCCGTCCTGGCCGTCAACGGCGGAGGCTACACCTGAAAGCACAGAGGAGAGCATGACCGACAACAACGTCGCAGACCGCGTGAAGAAGATCATCGTCGAGCAGTTGGGCGTGGACGCCGCAGAGGTGACGCCTCAGGCCCACTTCGTCAACGACCTCGGCGCCGACTCGCTCGACACCGTCGAGCTGGTGATGGCCCTCGAAGAGGAATTCGACACGGAGATCCCCGATGAGCAGGCCGAGAAGATCCAGACCGTCGGCCAGGCCATCGAGTACATCGCGGCCCACGCGAAGAAATAGCCTTCGCGTCCTGGGACCCCGCCCCTCCTGAGGAGGCGGGGTCCCGGGGCCCGCGAAGCCCGCAGGCCCCCGGCACGCGCCGGGGGGCCCTGTTCCCGGGCATGACCAAGTCCCTGGAAGAAGCCGTCGGGTACCATTTCAAGGACCCCGCGCTCCTGCGTGAGGCGCTGTCGCACCGCTCCTACGCCTCCGAGTCGCGCACCGACATCTACAACGAGCGGCTCGAGTTCCTGGGAGACAGCATCCTTTCCGCGGTGGTCGCGCACCACTGCTACATCTGCTTCCCCGACGAACGCGAGGGGACCCTCTCCAAGCTCCGCAGCCAGCTCGTCTCCCGGGGCAGCCTCGCCCTCTGGGCCAAGAAGCTCGACCTGGGGAAATACCTCTACCTTGGAGTGGGGGAGGAGAACTCGGGAGGACGCAACAGGTCCAGCGTGCTCGCCAACGCCCTCGAGGCGCTCATCGGCGCGATCTTCCTGGACGGAGGCTACGCGGCAGGCGCGGCCTTCATCAAGCGCTGGTGCCTCGTCGAGCTCGGCGGCCTCGTGGAGACCGACTACAAGAGCCGCCTGCAGGAGGTCCTGCAGAGGAAGCACAAGCAGACCCCGACCTACGAACTGCTCGATTCCGTGGGGCCCGACCACGACCGAACCTTCTCCATCGTCGTCCGGCTGGGCCACCGCGTCCTGGGCAAGGGGACCGGCAAAAGCAAGAAGGAGGCCGAGCAGGCAGCGGCCCAAGAAGCCCTGGAGGGATTCTAGACCCTATGGACTACGAACTCACCGAGACCCAGCAGATGATCATCGACCTCTGCGCGAAGATCGCGGAGGAGAAGATCAAGCCCGTCCGCGCCCACTACGACGAGACCGAGGAGTTCCCCTGGCCCGTCGTCGACGAGCTCCGCAAAGCCGACCTCTTCGGCGTCTACCTGCCCGAGAAGTACGGCGGCCTGGGAGGGTTGAACTTCGAGCAGGCCCTCGCGTTCGAGGCCCTCTCGCGCGCCTGCGGCGGCATCGCGCTGGCCTGCGGCGCCTCGGGCCTGTGCGGCATCCCCATCCTCCTCTTCGGCACCGCCGACCAGCGGCAGCGCTTCCTGCCGGACATGTCGAGCGGCAAGCGCCTGGGCGCCTTCTCCCTGACCGAGCCGGAGGCGGGTTCCGACGCGATGGCCATCAAGTGCTCGGCGAGGCTCGACGGGGACCACTACGTGCTCAACGGGATCAAGAACTTCTGCTCCGGCGGCGAGGTCTCCGACATCTACACCGTCTTCGCCACGGTCAACCCCGCCCGGGGAG
>JBAZSR010000099.1:4325-13430 GCA_041662295.1 Elusimicrobiota bacterium
ACACCCGGCTTCTCCTTCGGCAAAAAGGAGACCAAGATGGGCATCCGCGCCAACCCCACCTACGAGCTCGTCTTCAAGGACTGCCGCATCCCAAGAGCCAACGTCCTCTACAAGGAAGGCTTCGGGCTCCACGTGGCCCAGGTGACCTTCGACAACTCCCGCACGGGCGTGGCGGCGCAGGCCCTGGGCATCGCGCAGGGGGCGCTCGACGAGACCCTGGCCTACGTGCGCGTGCGCAGGCAGTTCAGCCAGAGCATCGCCAGCTTCCAAGCCATCAGCCACATGCTCGCGGACTGCGGCACCTCCATCGAGGCCGCGCGGGCCCTGCTCTACTCGACCACCCGGGCCATGGACCGCGCGCTCCAGCCCGCCATCGCCAAGGCCCTGGAGTGCGGGACGATCGTCTACGACGAGATGAACGCCCTGAAGGTCAAGCGTTGGACCAAGGAGTCCGCGATGTGCAAGGTCTTCTGCTCCGACACGGCCATGCGCGTCTCGGTGGACTGCGTCCAGATGTGCGGCGGCATCGGCTACATGCGGGACTTCCCCGTCGAGAAATACGTCCGGGACGCGAAGATCACCCAGATCTACGAGGGCACCAACCAGATCCAGCGCAACGAGATCGGGATGATGATGCTCAAATCCGCCGCCTCCAAACGATAAGATCGGTAAGTATTGGGGTCAGATCTTGAAATTTGAGTTTTCCAGGGAAAACTCAAATTTCAAGATCTGACCCCTAAAAGCGGTAGCCGAGGCTGACCTTGTAGCCGACGCCGAGCTCCGCCATGGGCTGGATGCCGATGTCGACCGTCGTCCTCCCCATCCCCAGGCCGACGCCGGCGGTCAGGGCGGTCACGGGGTCGAGGTCGTCGAAGGTCCGGCTCTTCATGCCGAGCCGCAGGGCCGCCTCCAGGGACTTGTTGAGCCGGAAGCCGTACTCCAGCCCCAGCCGCCCCTCCGGGGACCCGTAGTAGGGGACGGTGACGCCGGCCGCCGCCAGGAACCGGCTGCGCTTGACAGGCACGAGGTACGCCGCTCCGAAGTCGAACTCGGCCGGGGCGGCCCGTCCGGAGTCGATGAAGCGGAGCTGTTCCCCGAGGTTCCGGAACGCGAACCCGAGCGCGAGCCCCTTGAGCCAGACCGGCCTGAAGAGGACGCCCCCGTCGAACAGAAACGCGCTGCCGCTCCGCTTGTGGATGTTCTCCCGCGCGTACTTGAACCCGATCCCGGCCTGCAGGGTCCCGGTCCAAGGCTCCACCCCCTGGCTCAGGGGCCGGTGGACGCCGGGGACGTTCCAGTACTCCCCGTAGTAATCCCGGGAGGAACGGTGCTCCCCGATGCCGAACTTCGTGGCGTAGGCCAGGGAGAAGGATTCCGAGTTGGGGGTGAACCTGCCGGATTCGAGGTTGGCGTTGGTGACCACGGGCAGTGAATCTGCGGCCATATAGGTCAGAGAGACGCCCAGGGTCCCTTTGAGGAACGGGACCGGGTGGCCGTAGGCCGCGTATTCGTGCCGGACCGAAGCCGCGGGCTCGGCGTGGGTGTAGGAGAAGGAGGGCGCCTTCATGCCCGCCAGGCCCGCGACGTTCCAATGCATCGCGTCCGGCCCCTCAGCCACGGCGCAGAAGGCGTCGCCCATGCCGTACGGCCTCGCCCCGGCGCCGATCTGGAGGAACTGGGCCGCCGACCCGCCGGTGTTGTCCAGGAAGGCGAAGGCCGGACCCGCGGCCGAGACGAGGAGGGCGGCGAGAAGGATCGTCTTCATCGGATGATGGCGATCCTCCGGACGTCATGGGCGCCGTTGGCCTCGATGACGGCGAGGTAAACCCCGGGCCCGACCCGGTGCCCCCGGGTGTTCCGGCCGTCCCAGTGGAGGACGCCGGAGCCGTTGGCGGTCCCCTCGTCGACCATGTCTCCCATGATCGTGTAGACGCGCACCCGGGCCCCGGCCGGGAGCTTCACGAAGGTGAGGGCAGCCGCCCCCTGGAGAGGGTCGCGGGACTCGGGCTCCCACGGGATCGGGTAGATCTCGACCTCGGAGAGCGCCGTGCCGGGCTGGGCCAGGACCGGCGCAAAGAAGGAGAAGTGGTCCACGAGCCCGGTCAGGGTCTTGGCCCCTTGGTCCACGCTCGAGCGCAGGAGCAGCCACTTGCGCGAGGTCTCATCGTACCGGGCCAGCATCAGCAGGCGCGGGTCCGCGCCGAGGGGGAGCGCGTACTGGAGGGTCACCGGGAAAGGCTGGACAGGCTGGACGCCGCCTGCGCTCAGGGAGAACCCGACCCCTGGCCCAAGGAGCGCGAGCTCCGGCTGTCCGGCCAGGGCTGGGAGGACGTCCTCCACCGAGGTGTTGAGCTCGATCGGCGTTCCCACCGCGAAGGTCCGCGCCGCGATGGAGGCCCGGATGAGCCGGACCTCCGGGTAGGGGGGGACCACGCTGAGCTCCAGGGACCCGGAGAGCGAGCCCGAGGATATCTGCGGCACCGGAGTGCGGGTGGAGCCCATCACGCGGTAGGCGGCCTCCCCGTCGGCGTTCAAGGCCCCGACGCGCAGATAGTAGGTGGTGGAATGCCGCAGCCCAGCCAGCGAGCCGCCGGTGGATGCCGCGCCCGAGACTTCGTCAGAGTGCACCGTCCCGATGAAGACGGGCGACGAGGAGAGCTGGAAACGATAGCCTGAGCAGGTGGCCGAGGGCGGGGCCAAGGCGAGCGCCTGCCAGCGGACTGCCGCGCTCGTGAAGGTCACGGACACGAACGCCCCGGCGGGGTCCGCGGCCGGAAGGTCGGGCAGGGTATAGCGGGGCGCGAGGTCCGCGTAGGCGCTATGCGGGTTGTCCGGCTCGAGCGAGCGCGCCCTCACCCGGGAGTAGGTGCGCGTGTTGGACGACAGGGAGACCGTGGCGGACGAGAGCCCGGTCGTCTGGCTCGCGTCGGGGCTGCCGAACCCGGGGTCGTCGTCCACGAGGACGTCGTAGACCGTGCCCGGCCGGTTGCCCGAGGACCACGTGAAGGTGATGGAGGTGAAGTGCACGGTCGCCGAGGAATACGCGGGGGGGACGGGGATGGTGGCGGTGCTGCCCCCGGCAGGGGTGAAGGCCGTCGGGGTGTTCGTCACGTTCAACGCCGCGGTCTGGAGATAGAGCCGGCGGTTGGACTCCAGTCCCGTGAAGGGCACCTGGTTGGTCCCGGCCGCCATGACGCCGATGACCTGGCTGTGGACGGTCGAGAAATCGGCCGCGGTGGAGAGCTGGGCCACGTAGCCCGTCCCGGCGGGGTTGGCCCCGCTGTTGAAGAGCGCCACGAGGCTGGCGGCGCCGACAGATTGGAAGAAGGGGGCCTCAGGCGCGATCGCGGCCGCGAGGGTCCCGGTCGAGGACAGAGTCCGATAGGCCGCGGGCGCGGGCTGGCCGCCGTGGCTGACCGCGCGCACCCGGGCGTAGTAGAGGCTGTTCGGGGTCAGCGACGTGAACGAGGCGGACGTGTTCCGCGTGGCCGAGGACACCACGGGCATGGTGTAGAAATCCGCCGACCTCGACACCTGGGCCTCGTAGAGCGTCCCGGGCGGGTTGCCGTTGGCCGTCCAGGCCACGGTCAAGGCCTGGCCGCCCACGCCGAAGAAGAGCGGAGTCGCGGTGGAGGGGGACAGGGCATAGGTCGCGACCGGGCCGGTGCTCCAGGCCGGCCCCCCCGCGGCCCAGACGCGGAAATAATAGCTCGTGTTCACCTGGAGGCCCGTGAAAAGCCTCGCATAGAGGTCGGCGCCGGCCGCGCTCGACACGGTGCCCGTGAAGTTCGACGCGGTCGAGCCCTCCACGGTGTAGACGAGCCCCGCGGGGTTCCCGCCCGGGGTCCAGCTCAGGCGGAGCTGGCGGCTGCCGTACTCGCTGAAGCTCCCGGGCCCCGGGGCCGTGATGTTGGTCTGGGTGAAGACCTGCGGGCCGTAGGCGGCCAGGGTCTGGGCTCCCAGCTGGTTGAGCGCCGCGATCCTCAGGTAGTAGCCCTTCGAGGGGGCGAGCCCCTCCACGGTCAGCCTGTTCGACGCCGGGTTGACCGAGGCCGTGGAGAAGACCGTGCCCGTGAAGTCCGAGGCCGTGGAGGCGTCCACCCGGTAGCCTGAGTTCCCGGAGACCGTGTTGAAGTCCGCCGCGATGCTGTAGATCCCCGGCGTCGCGGCCGTGATCGCGCTCGCCGGGGCGTAGGTGGCCGTGCTCGGGCCGATGGCCGGGGAGCCCTGGCCGTGCCCGTTGACCCCGCGCACCACGACGCCGGTGTAGGTGTTCGCCGTGAGGTCGGTCCTGGCGAAGGAGGTTCCGACGGTGTTGCCCAGCAGGGTCGCGGTGTTGGAGGCGACGTAGACGTTGTAGGAGAGGGCGTCTACGACCGCGTTCCAGGACCAGGTGATCTGGCTCTCGCCCGAGACCGCGGCGCTCAAGCCCGTGGGCGCCGCGACCGGCAGGGCCGCGAGGTTGACGTAGATGTCGCTGTTGTTGACGGTGTTCTTGGGCACGTCCGCCGAGGACCTCGAGCCCGTCGCGGGAAGCTCGATGCCCATCTCGGTGATCACGCCCGTCTCGCCCGTGAAATTGGAGTCGTTGACGCCGAGCCAGTTGTCCCTGTAGGGATTGACGGGGTAGTCGGTCAGGTCGAAGACGATCTTCTGGTCCACGGGCCAATCGCCGCCGTCGTTGACCAGGACGTCGGCGAGCCAATCCTCGTTGGGGGAGACCGGGTTGTCGCCGCCGATGAACTGGACCCAGAGATCGGCGCGCTTGGAGTGCGTCGCCCTGAAGGTCCCGTACTTCGTGGGGACGTAGCCCGCGCGGTCCACCATGCCCACCGCGGTGCGGGCCGCCTCGATATAGTTGATGACGTAGGCGTAGGCGATCCACATGAAGCCCTTGGAGCCCATGTCGCTGTCGTAGACGCCCCACTGGTTGCCCCAGGAGTTGACCGCGAGGAACGCCCCGGTTTTCGGGGCTCCATCGTTGTAGGACTTGTTGTCATCGTACCCGATGAGGGTCACCGCGTGGCCGCCGATGGAGGCGTTGAGGTCGTTGGCGTAGAGGACCCCGTTGTTGATGCCGGTCGCGTTGTTCGGGTAGTTGTCCCAGAAGTTCTCGTGGACCGGGAACCCGATGGTCACGAGATCGCCGTTGGCCAGCATCTGCTTGAGGTTGTCCACGCCCGCCGGGCTGTTCACCGGGAAATCGACCACGCTGTCGGAGCGGTTGGCGATGGCGTTGCGGAACGCGGTCTCGGACGGCCAGGTGACGTAGTCGGCCGCGTTGTACGGCATCTCCTGGAGGTTGGCGGCGCCGTGCTCGACCACGAACTGGGCCACGACGTCCCGATAGCCCCCGAGGTCCTCGCCCTCGTTGGTCATGTTGTAGCAGAACGCGGGACTCATGACGCGGTTGGGGAAATTGGTGGGGCTGGGCCGGGCCCAGCCGCGCTCCTTGGCCTCCAGGTGGGTCTTGAGATAATAGCAGACGCTCCACGCCGTGCAGCTGTCCTGGCTGCCCTGGTTGCCCACGTCGGGGAGATACTGGAAGTTCTTGACCGCGGGCTCCAGGCCCTCCTTGCCCCCGGAACCGGAGGTCCTCATCCGGGACAACGGGCTGGGCAGGATCTTGTCGACCCGGACGACCTTCCCCTGGAGGGAGCGCTCGACCGCCTCCGTCGGGATGCGGTCTCCGCCGGCGTAGGGGAAGGGGGCGGCCAATCCCAAGCCGGGCAGGAGAAGACAGCACGCGGCCAGCAAGGCCGAAGACAGCGGCGCGACGCGCTTGGCAGATGGGGACATGGGCCGGAACCCTATTAATAGAAGTATAACAGAGGGCCGGAAGGGGCTAATTGCGGGATTGTTACACGCAGGGCGTGAAAAGAGGCGGCCCCGGGGCCACCTGGTCAGGGCTTGTCAGCGGCTCTGACGCCGGATCAGTGGGGGTCTTCGGGGGAGATGAGGCCCATGTCGATGCCCTTGACCACGGCCTCGGTCCGGTTGGAGACCCCGAGCTTCTGGAAGATGCTGTTGAGGTGGTTCTTGATGGTCTTGACGCTGCACTCGAGCTTGGCCGCGATCTCCTTGTTGGAGTTGCCGCGGCCCAGCAGGGCCAGGACCTTGATCTCGGTCTTCGTCAGGGCCACCAGCGAGGCCTCGGCGTTGACGTTGCCCATCTGGCGCAGGCCGTCGATGAGCTTGTTCATGACGGGCTGGGGGATCATGACGCCCTTGTCCGCGAAAGCCTTGAGCGCGTTGACGAGCTCGGCGGCGGGGAGCATCTTGGAGAGGTAGCCGTTGGCCCCGGCCTGGATGGCCTCCATGACGTGCGACTCGTCCTCGTAAGAGGAAAGCATGAGCACGTTGGTGGACGGGCACTCCTTGTGGATCTGCCGGGTGGCGGAGATGCCGTCCATGTGGGGGAGCTTGATGTCCATGAGGATGACGTCGGGCTTGAGCTTCTTGACGAGCCTGATGGCCTCGGGGCCGTCGCCGGCCTCGCCCACGACCTCGACCCACTTCTCATTCTCGAGCAAGTCGCGGATGCCTTCGCGGAAAAGGGTCTGGTCGTCCGCCAGCACCACCCTGATCTTCTTCGACGCGGTTTTCATGGCTTCTCCCCTTACCCTGTGATGGTGTCAGCCCAGTATATACCATATTGAAGTCCTGTTTGGTATAATCACGGACCACGGCGCGGTAGCTCAGAGGTTAGAGCGGGCGTTTCATAAGCGTCAGGTCGGTGGTTCAATTCCACCCCGCGCCAATCTTTCGCCGGAGAATCCACCAGTGCACAACCCAATCGCGCGGCCAGGATTCTCCGGCGCCGTTCTTCTTCTCCTTCTCCTCCTCCAAGACCACGGGATGTCCCATGCCGCCGTTCGCAAGACCCAGGACCTCGACGCGGCGGGCATCGTCCTCCTCCTCAAGGGCGACTACCCCGGCGCGCTCGAGAAGTTCGACGCGTCCCTCGCCCGCGACCCCAAGAACGCCCGCGCCCTGGCCAACCGCTGCACGGCGCGCTACAAGCTCGGAGACGACGACGGCGCGCTCGCGGATTTCGACGCCGCGGTCCTTCTCAAGCCCGGACTCAAGAAGGAGCTCGCCGGCCAGGCCAGCGACGCGCGCTACCGCAGGGCCCTCAAGAGGGCGGCGGCCGGAGACCGCGCGAAGGCGGCCGCGGACCTCTACGCCGCGGTGAAGCTCGACCGGCGCAACGCGGCCGCCTACGCCAAGATCGGCGAGCTCGCGCTCCGCGACCGCGACCCCGGCACCGCGCTGGGGTACTTCGACCGGGCCCTGAAGATCTCCAAGGACTTCGACCCCGCCCTGGCCGGGCGCGCCGAGGCGCTCCTTGCCCTCGGCAAGGCCCCGTCCGCGCTCGCGGACGCCGACGCCGCGATCCTCCTGCGTCCCTCCGAGCCCGGCTATTTCGCCCTTCGCGGCCGCATCCAGCGGGCCCTGGGACGGCCCGGCCAGGCGGAAAAAGACGAGCGCCGGGCGTCCGCACTTGAACAAAGGCGGCACATTTTGTTGAATGAGGTCCCCTGAAAGGGGCGGACAGCAGCAAGAGCATCTCGACAGGAGGAGTTGCATGGCAGAGAATCTGGTCGTGGTCAGCAAAGTCAAGGCGATGGTCAAGACCGCGGGTCTGCGGACCGGCGGAGACTACGTCGACGCGCTCTCGAAGAAGGTCTCCGAGATCGTGCAGGCGTCCATCAACAAGGTCAACACCGAGGGCGGCAAGAAGACCCTCGGCGCGGAAGACCTCTAGACCTTCTCTCACGGCGGTCCTTTTGACCACCTCGGTCGCCCAGGGGGCGTCGTCTGTCACCTTCCGGGACTTCATGGAATCCGCCCTCTACGGCGAGGGCGGGTTCTATGGGAAGCGTGCGCCCAAAGAGGATTTCTTCACCGCCCCGGAGCTGCACCCGGTCTTCGGTGAGACCCTCGCGGAGGAGATCGCCCGGCGCCTCGACGACCTCGAGCGCGCCGGCGTCCCCCGGCCGTACTCCATCGTGGAGATGGGCTCGGGCTCGGGACTCCTGGCCGAGCAGGTCATCGCCGCCCTGCGCCGGGACCACCCCGGCCGCGCCGCCGGCGTCCGCTACGTCCTGGTCGAGCGCGAGCGCCGGCTCCTCGTCTCGAGCGTGCTCAAGCTCTCCGAGACCGGCATGCGCGTCTCGGGCCTCTCAGACATCACAGAGCTCGACCCCGCGGCCGGCGTCTTCTTCTCGAACGAGCTCCTCGACGCCCTCCCGTTCCACCTGCTCGAGCGGCGGGGGGAGGAGGTCCACGAGGTCTACGTCGGCTCCGACGGCGCCGAGTCCCTGGGCGCGCTCTCGACGACGGAGCTCGAGGCCTACGCCCGGAGCCTTCCCGAGGAAGCCGAGGGGCTCCGGCACGCCGTCAGCCTCGAGACCCTGCGCTGGCTCTCGGCCGTCTCCGCCCGCCTGACGGCGGGGTCCCTCATCACCGTGGACTACGGCGCCCGCATGGGCCCAAGCGCGGTCAATCCCCCGCGCTGCTACCGCAAGCACGTGGTCGACGACCGCCTGACGGCCCCGGGCCGGGACCTCACCGCCAACGTGGACTTCGAGACCGTCATCCGCGAGGGCGCCCGGCTGGGACTGGAGCTCGAGTCCTTCAGCACCCTGGGACGGTTCCTGCTGGACCGCCTATCCGCGCGGGCCGCGGGCGCCGCCCGGGACGGGTCCCTCCTGAAGATCAAGACCCTCATCCACCCGGACGGAATGGGAGAGACCCACAAGGTCCTCATCCAGAAGAAACAGCCATGATGGGAGGGTTCGGCGCGGTCTTCGCCCTCCTGCTCCTGGCGCTCCTCTTCGCCGCCGGCGCGCTCGTGACCGCGTGGCTCCTGCGGCCCTCCCTCGGCTACGCCCGCAAGCTGACCGTCTACGAGTGCGGCATGCCCACCGTGGGCACGACCCAGGTCAAGCTGAACATCAGGTTCTACGTCTTCGCCCTGCTCTTCCTCATCTTCGACGTGGAGACCCTCTTCGTCTTCCCGTGGGCGGTCGTCTGCCGCGAGGTCGGCGGCCTGGCCTCGGCCGAGATGGCCGTCTTCCTCGCCGTCCTGTTCCTGGGCCT
>JBAZSR010000100.1:0-13160 GCA_041662295.1 Elusimicrobiota bacterium
TTCTTCGGGGCCATGCTGGTCAACAACATCCTGCTCATGCGCTTCCTGGGCCTGTGCTCCTTCTTCGGCATCTCGAACAAGCTCGAGAACGCGGTGAGCATGACCTGGGCCGTCACCTTCGTCATGGCCATGGCCTCATTGGTGACCTGGGGCATCTACCACTTCGTCCTCCTGCCGCTGGACCTCGTCTTCCTGCGCACCTCCTTCTTCATCCTCGTCATCGCCGCGCTCGTCCAGCTCGTGGAGATGTTCATGAAGAAGAGCGCTCCGGCCCTCTACCGGGCGCTGGGCATCTACCTGCCCCTCATCACCACCAACTGCGCCATTCTGGCGGTGGCCTTCCTTAACATCGACTACGGCTACGGCCTGCTGGAGAGCCTCGTCTACACCGTGGGCGTTTCAGCCGGCTACGGCGTCGCCATCGTCCTTTTCGCCTCCCTGCGCGAGCGCGTGGACCAGGCTCCGGTGCCGGAGGCCTTCAAGGGCTATCCCATCGCCTTCATCCTGGCGGGTCTGCTGTCTCTGGCTTTCATGGGCTTTGCCGGCATGTTCGGGATCCAGGCATGACCGAGACCATCCTCTCCGCGGTCATGAGCTTCGGGGTCCTCGGGCTCCTGCTCGGGGCGGGGCTCGCCCTGGCCGGGAGGATCTTCGCGGTGGAGACCGACCCCAGGGAAGAGAGGGCTCTGGCCGCCCTTCCCGGGGTCAATTGCGGGGCCTGCGGCTTCCCTGGCTGCGGAGGCTACGCCCACGCCGTGGCGTGCGCTGGGATGGAACTCAACCGCTGTCCGGTCGGCGGCGCGGCCGTTGCCGCGAAGCTCGCGGACATCATGGGCAAGGAGGCGGCGGCGTTCGAGCGGCGCTTCGCGCGCGTCTTCTGCAACGGAGGCCGGGCGGAGTGCCCCGAGCGCTTCTCCTACAAGGGGATCATCTCCTGCCAGGCGGCCAATCTCGTGGGCGGCGGGGGCAAGCTCTGCACCTATGGGTGCCTCGGCATGGGTTCCTGCGCGGACGCCTGCCCGTTCGACGCCATCGCGATGAGCGTCCGCGGCCTGCCCGTGGTGGATGAGGCGAAGTGCGCGGCGTGCGGCCGGTGCGTGCTCGCCTGTCCCCGCGGCCTCATGCGCCTCGTCGAGGAGTCCAAGCGCGTGATCGTGGCGTGCAGCTCGCGGGACAGGGGGCCCGACACCATGAAGATCTGCAAGGTCGGGTGCATCGCCTGCAGGCTCTGCGAGAAGAACTGCCCGGTCAAGGCCATCGCGGTCTCGGACAACCTCGCCCGCCACGATTTCGCCAAGTGCGAACAGCATCAGGTCTGCGTCCAGAAATGCCCGAAAAAGACCATCGTCGTCCTGCCTCCCCTGCCGCGGCGCGCGCTGTCCTCCTCCTGAGCCTGCTGGCGGCCGCATGCTCCCGGGCCCCGGAGCCTAGGAACTACGGCCGGCTCCTGATGGGCACCCGCGCCTCGGTCACGGTCTACGGCCTCGATGAGGAGCGTTCCCGAGCCGTGGCGGAGGAAGTCTTCGCGGAGTGGGGCCGCATCGAAGGGGTCTTCAGCTGGCACGATCCCAAGAGCAGCCTCTCCGCCCTGAACCGCTCCGCTCTCAGGGAGTGGACCCCGGTCTCGGAGGAGCTGTGGGGCCTGCTGGAGAAGGCTCAGGAGTATCACCGGCTGACCGGCGGGGCCTTTGACGCGACGTTCAGCCCGGTCTGGGAATTGTGGAAGGTCTGCGCCAAGCAGGGCCGCATGCCGTCGTCCTTGGAGCTTTCCGCGGCACGCGCCAAGACCGGCTGGAAGTCGGTCAGGCTCGACTCCGTCCGCCGCATGGTCCGGTTCGACGATCCCGTGTCCATCAACCTCGGCGGCACGGTGAAGGATTACGCCCTGCGCAGGGGCCTTGCGATCCTGGAGCGGAGCCTGCCCCAGAAGCCGGCCGTGCTCCTCGACCTCGGCGGCGACCTCCTGGCCTGGGGAGCCAAGTCCCCTGCCTGGACCGCTGGCATCAAGCACCCCTTGCGGCCGGCCGGACTGCTGGGCATGCTCAGGCTTTCCCAGGGAGGGGCGGTGCTCACTTCGGGGAGCTACGAGCGCTTCGTGGAGATCGACGGCCGCAGGTTCTGCCACATCCTCGACTCCAGGACCGGCCGGCCCCTGGAGGGGATGTCCAGCTTCACGCTCGCGCTCCCGGACCCGTCCGTCGAGCACCTTCCCTCGGTCGCGGCCGTGCTTCTCGGCCGGGAGCGTGCCCTTGAGATCGCGCGCTCCCTCCCCGGGGCTCTCGCCGTTTGGGCCGACGCCGATGGCCGGGTGGAGACCTCTTCGGGCCCCGGAGCGGGCGCGGCCTGGGTCCCGTCCGGGGATTGATCCTCGACGACCCCATGGCGATCATCTTCGAGTCCGTCGACTTCGAGTGGCCCAATGGTCAGCGCGTGTTCAAGGGGCTGAGCCTGTCCCTGGCGGCCGGCCGCAAGTACGGGCTCATCGGCCCCAACGGGGTGGGCAAGTCCACTCTGGCCAGGCTCGCCCAGGGCGAACTCTCCCCGGCCGCAGGCCGCATCAGGAGGGATTGCCGCGTCTCCTATTTCACCCAGTTCGAGGCGCCGCCCGAGATGCCTGTCCGCGACTATCTCGAGGGGCTCTGGGCCGGCGCGGGCGGGGCCGACGCCGGGGCCGTCGCGGCCCTGCAGGAGGGCATCGGTCAGGACGCGGTCTGCCTGTCTTTGAGCGGCGGCGAATGGACCAGGGTCCGCCTGCTCAAACAGCTGGCCTCTGGAGCCGGCTTCATCGTGCTCGATGAGCCCACGAACAACCTCGACCGGGCCGCGAGGCGGAGCGTGCTGGAATTCGTCCGCATGACGAGGAGGGGTCTGCTCGTCATCTCGCACGACCGGGAACTGCTCGGCTCGGTGGACGCGATCCTCGAGCTCTCCAACAAGGGGCTGGCGGTCTTCGGGGGGAACTGGGCCTTTTATGAAGGAGAGCGCGTGCGGGAGCGGGCCAGGCTGTCCAGGAGCCTCGAGACCGCCACGCAGGAGCGCGACGGGGCCGCGGCCGCAAGGGAGGAGAAGCTCCGCAAGCAGGAGAAGCGCATGAGGCAGGCGGCCAGATCCGCTCCGAAGACCGGCATGCCGAAGATCATCCTCGGCGGCCTCAAGCGGAAGGCGCAGAAGACCCTCGGCAAGGTCCGCTCAGCCGCGGACGCGGAGCTCGAGGCCAAGGTCGATGCCGCGCGCGGCGCCTTTAAGGCGCAGAAGTTCGACCCCGTCATCTACGCCGATTTCCCGGACACGGCCCTGCCCGCATCCAAGCTCGTCTTCGATGCGCGGGAGCTCAACTTCAGGTATGCGGGCACGGAGCGCGACCTGTGGGCGCAGAGCGTGACCTTCTACATGCACGGGCCTTCCCGCCTCTGCATCACGGGGCCCAACGGCTCGGGCAAGACGACCCTGCTCAACCTCCTGACCGGGTTCAGGGAGCTCGATGGCCGCCCCACCGGGAGCCTCAAGCTCGGGGGCGCGGCCTACGGCTTCCTGGACCAGCACTCGGCGGCGCTTGACGAGGGGCTGAGCGTCCTCGACAATGTCCGGGCCGGCTCCTCCAAGACCGTGGCCGAGATCCGCAACATGCTCGCCCAGTTCCTCTTCCAGGGGGACAAGGCATTCCAGGGCGTGTCCACCCTGAGCGGGGGGGAGAGGCTGAGGGCCTCCCTGGCGAAGATCCTGCTCTCCTCCCCTGCGCCCCAGCTGTTGATCCTCGACGAGCCCACGAACAACCTCGACCTCGTGAACCTGGAGTTCCTCGAGGGAGCGCTCCGCAGGTTCGAAGGAGCCGTCATCGTCGTCTCGCACGACCTGACCTTCCTCGAGGGGATCAGGGTGACCGACGAGCTGCGGCTGAGGCCGGCCTTCAGCCGATCTTGAGGGTCAGGCGCTCTCCTCCTCGCGAGCCAGCAGCTCGTCCGCCTCGGATTCCGGCATGGCCGGGGAGAACCATCTCTGCGCGATGAAGGTCGGCACGACGGCCGTGCCGATGACCACGGCCACGAGCAGGGAGAACTGTCCCTTGTCGATGTGGCCGGCCTGCAGCCCGTAGAGCGACGCGATGGTGCCGAAGGTCAGCCCTGTGCTCATCAGGAGCGTCGTGTACTCCGCGTGGTCCGGGGCGTAGCGCCTGGCCAGGGGCCAGACCCCGACGAATTTCGCCGCGACCTTGACCCCGAAGAGGATGAGGAAGAGCGGCCACTGGGACAGGATGGCCGGGAGGGACACGCTCATGCCGCCCTTGAGGAAGAAGAACGGCGTGATCATGGCGAAGGCCACGACGCGGAGCTTCTTCTGGAGCTCCCGGTGCTCGCGGAACATGCTCGCCAGGCAAAGGCCCAGGATGAAGACCGGCAGGACCGCGTGCCCCTTGCCCAGCTTGGCCAGGGCCATGAAGCAGAAGAGCAGGAAGAACAGGAGCTTGATCTCAGGCTCGATGACCCTCTTGCCGTAGCGCAGGAAGACCCTGGGCAGCCAGCGGCTGGCGGCCGCGATGAGGATGATGGAGCCCAGGATGAAGAGGAGCGTAAAGCGGTTGTATTCCGCGAAAGTCAACGACAGCGCCATGGCCACCCCGAAGTCCGTGACGAAGGTCGCGGCCATGATGATCTTCCCGATCGCGGTGTCGGTCAAGCCGGTCTCCACCAGGACCGCGTAGACCACGGCCAGCGAGGTCGTGGAAAGGGCGCACCCGGCGATGAGGGAAGCGTTCCAGGTCCACCCCGCGCCCCAGCGGCAGGCGGCGATGGCCGCCAGGTAGGGGATGACGAAGGAAGCCCCGCCGATGAGGACGCTTTCCTTGAACTTCTCCCGCATCATCTCCGGGTCCACCTCGGCCCCGGCCAGGAAGGTCAGCAGGATGCCGCCGAACCCAGCGAGGAAGTCCATCCAGGGGGCAGACTCGAGGCCCAGGAAGTTCCCGGCGATGACGCCGACCGCGATCTCGATGATGGCGGCAGACAGCGCCAGCTCCACGGAAACGACGCTGGCGATGAAGACCAGGAACGTGATGCAGGCCGCGGCGTAGATCGTGTCCATGTCAGACCCCACAAAAAGAAACCCCTACCGAGCCGGTAGGAGTCATCAGCCCCGTCTCCGGGGCGGTTCAGGCGAACTCCATCGCCTTGACGCAATTCAAGCACTTTCAATGGAGGCAGACAATGATCCCCGCTTCATAATATATACGAGCGAGGCCTCAAAAAGTTCCCTGGCTTTGCCGGTGAATTAACGGCATAATAACCGCACAAAGGGGTCGCTTCTAATGGGCCCGATCAACGTGGCAAGATACGAGCTGTCCTACCTGGCATTGAAGGTCTGCGGCTATGCGTCCTTCGGCGCCGCGGGCCTGAGAGTCCTCGATGTCCCTGTGCCGTTGAGCCTGCTGACCGCCGTGGGCGTGCTCTGCCTGGCTGTCTCCAAGTTCCTGGGTGCGCCCCGGGAGGCGCAGGACTCGGCGCTGCGTCTGCCCGAGGCTTCAGGGGGCTTGAAGCGTCTTCTAGACCGCTGGCTGCCCACCATCACGGCCTTGATCCGTCAGGCCGATGCCGGTCTCGCGGCGCATGGCCGGTTCGAGGCTGAAGTCGGAGGCGGTTCACTCCGGGCCTTCTATCATTGGCTGCTGAGCGGCCTGGGGGCGGCCATGCGCTGGGTCCCCATCGCCCTGCTCGCCATGCTGGCAGGCGCGGTCGTGGTCTCTCCGGTCAAGCTCGTCTCCGGAGGATTGGGCCTTGCCGGGACCGAGACCGGGCAATGGCTCCTGCGGCAGTCCTGGCCGGAGCTCGTCGCAAGGGTCACGGCCATCGAGGTGCTGGGACAGGTCTATGTGCTGGCCGGCTTCGTGGGATTCAAGGCTCTGTTCCGCCGGCTGGGATTCAAGGGCCAAGATCCTGAGCTCGCCGCGGCCGCTGTCGCAGGCGCGTGCTATCTCTCCTGCGTCATGCTCAGCGGCATGGCCTTGATGCAGGCCGCTCCTTTGCTGGGGATCCAGCTGGCGCTGGTCTATGCCTACTGCCGCGCAGGGACCATTCTGGTGCCGGCCGCGGCCAACGTAGTCATGGGGTTGGCTTCCCTCTATTCGGCGCGCATGGTGGTCCTGCTCACGGCGGACCTCGGCTCCCTCGACGCTCTGCCGGGCATCCCGGGGTTCCGGGGCGTCCTGGCCGTGCTGGCCTTGAGCGCTGGACTTTGGACC
The DNA here is from genome assembly GCA_041662295.1 of Elusimicrobiota bacterium. Taxonomy (GTDB): domain Bacteria; phylum Elusimicrobiota; class Elusimicrobia; order UBA1565; family UBA9628; genus JACQWX01. The sequence continues at coordinate 6,233 of JBAZSR010000100.1, forward strand.
GCTTTGGCTGCTTGGCGCTTCTATCCCGAGGCTGGGTGGGGTTTCGTCAGGGCCGGGGCTTGCGGGCAATGGCAGGGTCTGCGCTCCCTCGGGCATTGGTGGAGCGAGCTGTCCGAACATCCCAAGCCGCTGCTGGCGCTGGCGCCGGCAGGGATGCTCTGGGGCATCGGGGTCTATCTTTCCAGCTATCTGACCTACTACGGCATCTATGGGCTCTTTCCCCAAGACGAGACCGTGCCCCCCATGCTCAAGCAGGTCCTGTTGATGCCTCTCGACATGCTGGTCTATATCTTCCTCATCGGCGCGGGTCTTGAGGAGCTCATATTCCGCAAGGGGCTCTTCAAGGCGCTCTTCGACGCTGCTGAGTCCAGCGGCCGCTGCCGTCGGTTGTGGCTGGCGGCCATCGTTTCCAGCGTGATCTTTTCCGGGTTCCACTTCATCGATTTTAGCGTTGTGCTCGACTTTTTTGGGATGGATGTGTCCCGGCTCATCCGGTCCTTGATGATGGTCTACGGGTTCACCTGGGCGGGCTTCGCGGCAAGGGTGGCGGCAGGGGTCCTGCTCGTCCTGCTCTATGACCGCGCCGGGATCCTGCTCATCCCCATCATCGCGCACTTCACCTCCAACCTGCTGGAGGCCGTGGGCCTGCGCTGGGGGCTTCCGTGGTTCCTTGCCGCGGTGGCCGGGATCTTCGCCCTTCAGGTCGCGGATTTCATCAACGCCTGGCGTCGAGTTCCGCCCAGCGCGTGAACAGGGCGTCGACCTTGCGGAGCTCCTCGTCGAGCTTCTCCTGACGCCTGACGAGCTCCGCGTGGTCCGCGGCCACGGCAGGATCATGGAGCCCCTCGCGGGCCTGCTCCACCCGGGCCTCGGCCGCCTTGATGGAGGCCTCCATGTTCTTGAGCTCGCGCCACTCCTTCGGGGTGAGGCTGGGGAGGCCCGGCTGGCCGGCCGTCGGAGAGTCGCTCGAGGATGACGGCCCGGTCTGGGCCGCGGCGCTGTTCTCCCACTGCGACAGGTCCGCGAAGAAGCGGCCGCCCCCTTGGCCGTCGAGCGCCAGGATCTCGCGGCTGACCCGGTCGAGCAGGTAGCGGTCGTGGGTGACCAGCACCAGGGCGCCCGGGAAGTCCTGCATGCTCGACTCCAGGACCTCCAGGGAAGGCAGGTCGAGGTCGTTGGTCGGCTCGTCGAGCAGCAGCAGGTCCGCGGACTTCAGCATGAGCCTCGCGATGAGCACGCGCGACTGCTCGCCCCCGGAGAGCCGGCTCACGGGCTGGCTGAGCTGTTCCTGACGGAACAGGAAGCGGGCGGCCCAGCCTGCGACATGGATGCGCCTGCCCCTGTAGAGCACGTGCTCGCCCGCCGGGCACAGGGCCTGCTGGAGGCTTGAGTCCAGGTCCAGCTGGTCGCGGTGCTGGTCGAACATCACGACCTGCAGGCCGTCGGCGAGCTTGACGCTCCCGGAATCGGGCGCGAGCTCCCCGGCCAGCATCCTCAGCAGGGTGGTCTTGCCGCTGCCGTTGGCCCCGAGCAGGCCCAGCTTGTCTCCGGGCCTCAAGGTGATGTCCAGCCCGTTGAAGAGCGGGCGGCCTGCCATGCTCTTGCCCACGCCCTTGGCCCAGACCAGCCGTTTGGTCTTGCGGTCGCTGGCCGTGAAATCGATGGCCGCGGCCTCCCCTTGGCTGTTGCGGAACCTGAGGTCCGCCAGCTCGTCCATGAGGTCTCCGGCGCGGTCGATGCGGGCCTGCTGCTTGGTGGTGCGCGCCTTGGCGCCCCGGCGCAGCCACGCGATCTCACCGCGCACGATGTTCGCCACCGACTCCTCCCGGGCCTCCTGGACGCAAAAGAGGGCCTCCCTGTTCTCCAGGAACCTGCTGTAGTTGCCCGCGCTGCTGAAGTGGCCCTCGCTGTAGCGCTTGTTGAGCTCGATCACGCGGTTGGTGACGCGCTCAAGGAACCTGCGGTCGTGGGTGACCACCAGGAACGAGAACCTCAGGCCCGACATGAAGCGCTCCAGCCAGCGCACGCCCTCGAGGTCGAGGTGGTTGGTGGGCTCGTCGAGGAGCAGGAGGTCCGGCGCGCGCGCGGTCTGGCACAGCAGGGCCAGCCTCTTTCGCTCCCCGCCCGAGAGCGCCGCGACCGGCTGGCCCGGGTCCGGGAATCCGGCTTGGCCAAGCCCCGCGTCCGCGCGGGAGTCGACCTCGTAGTCCTGCAGGCCGAGGCCCTGCAGGGCCGAGACCAGCTCCTGGCGCACGCTCCAGCCCTCGGCCGCTGCATCGAAGCGGTCCTGCTGGGCCAGATACCCGACCCGCAGGCCGCGCCTGGAAGACACGCTGCCCTGGTCCGGGGCCTCCACGCCGGCCAGGATCCTGAGCAGGGTGGATTTGCCGCCGCCGTTGGGGCCGATGAGCCCGGCCCGCTCGCCCTCGAAGAGCCCGAACGAGAGGTTCTCGAAGAGGGGCCTCGGGCCGAAGCTCTTGGAAAGGCCCTGGCAGCTCAAGAGGATGGCCATGGGGCGAAAGTCTACCAAAGAAATGTCACAATGGCCCCATGGCAAGGCACGACGAAGGCAGACTCATCGAAGGGAAGGTCCAGCATCACGGCAGGTTCGCGTTCCTGCTCTCCGAAGCGGAGGGGACGGAGGACCTCATGCTCCGCGGCCGGACCCTGAGCCTCGCCATGGACGGCGACCGGGTGGCCGCGCGCGTGACGCCGGGGGGGACGGGCCGGCCCGTGGGCGAGATCGTGAGGGTCGTCCAGCGCAGCCGCGCGAGCGTCACGGGCGTCCTGCGGCGTCTGGGGAAGCACTGGCTCGCCACGCCTGAGGGCGCGGACCAGCGCGACGCGGTCCGCGTGACGGGTTTCGCACGGGGCATCGCTCCCCGCGAGGGGCAGATGGTGGTCGTGAGGATCACCCAGTGGCCGACCCTCAGGGACACGGCCGGCGGCGAGGTCTGCGAGGCCCTTGGGATGCCCGACGAGGCGGGGGTCCGCCTGCGCGCCATCCTGCGCAGCCTGGGGCTGCCCGAGGGCTTCCCGGAGCCGGTCCTGGCCGAGAGCCGCCGCCTGCCGGAGAGCGTCTCTCACGGGATGTGGGAGGGCCGCCTGGACCTGCGGAGCCTGCCGCTCTTCACCATCGACGGCGAGGACGCCAAGGACTTCGACGACGCCGTTTCCCTCGAGGTCCGGGATCACCGGATCATGCGCTTGGGCGTGCACATCGCGGACGTGTCCCACTACGTGAAGAAGGGGACGGCCCTCGACGCCGAGGCCGCCCAGCGCGCCACCTCCATCTACCTGGCGGACCGGGTCGTGCCCATGCTGCCGCCGAAGCTCTCCGAGGGCCTCTGCAGCCTGATGCCCCATGCGGAACGGCTGACCCTCTCGGCCTTCATGGACGTGGACTCCAGCGGCCGGGTGCTCGCGAGCTCCGTGGCCGAGACCGTCATCCGCAGCCGGAGGCGCTTCACCTACGACGAGGTCGAGGCCCTCCTCAACGGCGGAAGCGTTTCCGACGTGGACCCGGACGTCCATGAGACCCTCCTGCGGATGGGCGTCCTGTACAAGGCGCTCAACCAGGCGCGCATGAAGCGCGGGGCCTTGGATATGTCCATGCCGGAGTTCAAGGTGCGGGTGGACGCTAGGGGCCGGCCCGTGGAGGTCGTCAAGCGCCCCAGGCTCGGCAGTCACCGCCTCATTGAGGAGTTCATGCTCCTGGCCAACGAGACCGTGGCGGCTCGGCTCCTCGACCGGCGCATGCCCTTCTTGAGCCGCGTCCACCCGGATCCCGACCCGCGCAAGCTCGTGGCCCTGGGGACCGAGCTCAAGAAGATGGGGATCAGCCCGCCCGGCGCCCTGCTGGGGGGTCCCTCGAGCGCTCTGCAAGCCGTGCTCGCGCATGCCGTGGGCAGCCCGCTCGAGGAGACGGTCAACATGCTCGTCATGCGCACCCTCAAGCTCGCGACCTATTCGCACATCCCCGGAAGCCACTTCGGCCTGGGCTCCAAGGCCTACTGCCACTTCACCTCGCCCATAAGGCGCTACCCCGACCTTCTGACCCATCGGGCCGTCAAAGCCCTCCTCCAGGACAAGCCCAGCGAGCCTTTGGCGGCCGGGCTCAAGGAGCACGGCGTGCACTGCTCCGAGCGGGAGCGCGTGGCCACCGACGCCGAGCGCGGCTCCGTGGACATCCTGCGCGCCGAGCTGATGCGGACCAAGGTCGGCCAGGTCTTCAGCGGCGTGGTTTCAGGCACTGCCGCGTTCGGGGTCTTCGTCACTCTGCAGGACTCGGGCGCCTCGGGACTCGTCCGCGGGGCGAGCCTCGGCCTCGGGAGCAGGGTCAAGGTCCGCCTCGAAGCCGTCAACGAGGGCAATGGCGAGCTCGACCTGTCCCTGGGCGACACGCCCAAGCCGCAGGCTTCCCAGCCCAGCGGCCAGGCCCGACCGCCTCATGCCAAGCAGCATCTCGGCAAGCCCTCCTCCGAGCCGCCCCAGTCCCAGCCCAAGCCCAAGCACGGGCCCAGGCATCAGCCCAAGGCCGGCAAGAAGGAGCCGAAATTCTATGAGCGGTTCCTCAAGAAGAGGCACCGCCGCAGCTGAGTCATCATCTCCCGCAAACGAACAAAGGCCCTCATGATGGCAATGTTCGCCTGGAGAGCCCGCGGACTACTCAGTACGCCAGAGAGCATCCGGAGCTAGTCGCAGGCGAGCTGAAGGCCGCCCGGGAGCCTGCCGCCGGTCTCGACGCAGAGCCGGCTTCGGTCCTTGGGCGAGAGGAAGATGATGGCATCCACGATCGGGCGGGCGCGATCCGTGGAGGAGGCCCGCGCCTGGTCGAAGGAGAGCTCGCCGCCGTAGAAGACGTAGTTCGGGTCCCAGGTCCCCCAGCTGTTCCTGATGCGGAAGACCCTCTTGCCCATGTCGTAGCCCACGACCAGGAGGGCGTGCGACCCGCCCACACTGATGAGTTCCGAGGGACGCTCCGTGGTGCTGTCCAGGCCGATCGCCAACGGCAGGCCGAGGTCCAGGGATTCCAGGATGTCCGCGACCGTGGGGCCGCCGAAGGACACGGACTCCATGTCCTTGATCCGGTCCGCGAGTCCGGCGGCTTCGGCCCGGCACGCCTGGATCCTTGGGTCCGAATCCGGGAGGAAGAGGCTGTAGAGCAGGGCTTCGCGCTCCTTGACGATTGCCTTGGCCGAGGTCGGCGACAGGTTCCTGATGCCGCGCCAGTACCGGTCGATGATGCCGGGCTTGGTGCGGTCTTCCTCCAGCGAGCCCATGCGGGAGGAAACGTAGGGCAGGGTCTGCTCCCGGCATATCCCGCCCTCCTGGAACATGCTCAAGGCGCCCATGGACCCGTCGTCCGAGTCGTAGATGCAGAAGCTGCAGGAGGTGCACATGTACCAGTCGCTGGAGCTGGCCAGGAACTTCTTGGCCTGGAGCCGCGCGACCCACATCTCGGAGAGGTCGATGGTCTCCCCGTCTTCGCGCGCGAGGGCCGCCTCGAGGAGGCCCACGGCCGCGAAGATGGAGCACGTCCCGACCTGCCCCTGGTCGCGGACCTCTTCCTGGAACTGGCCGGAGAGGTCCACGCCCTCGGCCGTCATCTTGACGAAGCCCTTGTTCCCGAGATCGTTCTCGACCGAGGCGAGGCGTTCCGCCGCACGCTCGACGTCCCTGCCGATCGAGGAGGACAGCTCCCGCATGGACGCGTCGACGACCCGGAGATCGGCCTCGAACTCCCTGAACCTCTTGTCGAGCGCCTCGAACTCCTCCTTGACCTTGAGCGGAGATCCCTTCTTCACGAGTTCCATCTGCCTGCGAAGGACGCGTTCCTCCGCCCGCAGGAGCCTGACCCGGTCCCCCGCGAGCGCCATGTATCTGCGGTCCGCCTCGGGCTTGCCCTCCAGCGCCAGGCTGAAGGCCGTATCCAGCTCGTCGATGAGGCCGGAGGCCTCAAGATGGAGAGAGCGCGCGGAGGCGTCGAGAGCCTTCCCCTCTTCAAAGGACCAGCCTTGCCGGTCGAGGTGCGCGGCATCGCAGAGCTCCCGGATGTGCTCGATGAGGGCCGAGAGCCTGCCCCGCAGGTCCTCGGGGAGCGAGCCGCGCTGCCGCAGGCGCTCGAGCACCGCGGCGGCATGGGTGTGGGAGCCCCCGCAGAAGCCGGCCCAACTGGCCATGCGGCCCTCGAGCGGCTTGAATTGGCGCCTGAGCTTGGTCATCGGCGCCGCAATCGGAGCGCGGCCCTCCCCGTCGGCCGGCGGGACGGGCTCCGGCCATGCAGGGGACGCGCCTGCGACGGCGAGCATAGACAATAACCAGACGAATCGAGCCGGTCCCAAAGCCTTCATCGGTTCGCCCATCAAATGGGGATTATACAAGATCGCCCGGTCTGTCCCTCACGGCCGTTCAGCGAGGCCAGAGGCTCGAGCCTGGAGATAAGCAGATTGGAAGCGCTGCCCCCAGCACCCTCCGGGCCCCTTGGCCCTGCGGGTACGGCGAAAGGTAGGACATCTCGCCAGGAGAACCCCCGCCGGCCGGGCAGAGCCCGGCTGCGCCGGGGTCTTTAGTCGGCGGGAAGGGCATCGATGCCAGCGTATGGTTTCGCCTGCTTGGCTCAAGCATTCCCTCGCGTTCGGCTGCGAACGCTTCGGTCATAAGTCGGCTCGGGGGTCCAACTGCGAGTCCTCCTCGCAGGAGTCCCCCTCCGGGGGCGGCGGACGCGACCTGGCCGGGAGGGTCTTGGGCAGGTCGGAGGAAAGGCCCAGGTGTTTGGTGAGGCGCTCAAGCTCCCGGTCGTCCATGATGGCAGCCACCAGGACGAGGGTTGCGCCGCCCGCATCAGATGCCTGCCCTCGGACCAGTCCACGCCATTGACCTTTAAAAGGGTCAATGCTATCAGCGATGGAGGTAGTGACCCATTAAA
>JBAZSR010000101.1:0-13111 GCA_041662295.1 Elusimicrobiota bacterium
CCCGAAATCCATTCGCCGGAGGATGCGCCGATGCGGCCCCACAGAGGAGCGCCATTGCCTGCCGTGACCGAGACGGTGTCCTGCTCGGCGGCCTCCACCAGGATCGAGCCGCCCTGATGAGCGCCTTCCCTGCAGGCGACGCCGCCGAGCTGGGCGGCAACCTGCTCTTGGATAAGGACGGAAACAGGGGTCGTCGGCGGGATACCGCCGCGCGCATAGCTTTCGATCACCTCCAGGATGGATCTCGGGACATCCTCATGGCGAACATTCCGGAGGGTGGTGTACCTGCCTGCCGTGAGCGCGCCTGCTTCATCCTCGCCGGGTGCCGCGCTGCGCACGACAAGCAAGCCGCTCCGGAGCGACCGGAACATGGGGGACAACGCGCGCCTCAGGCGGCGGGGAGCATCCGCGTGCAGGGATCGGTAGGCCTGGATGGTTGTGGAGACGACGTATCCTTCCGGTATGGTAACACCGCAGCCAGCGGACTGCGCCAGCCAGCGCGTCTTCTGGCTGCGGCCTATGTCCCAATCGGAAAAAGCCAGGGGAACGACCGTGATGCCGGGAGGAGAACCTCCGTGAAGGACATGGATGATTCGAGCCCGCCAATAGAGCAGAATCCCCAGCGCCTCGCGGGCGCAGGGTGCGGCCAAGATCGCCGCGAACACACCGGCATTGAAGGCTGTGGGTTGACGCGTGTAGTCCAGCGTTTGGATCAACAGGACGGCCAGCGCGACCGCGGCCCAATACGCGGCCCATGAGGCCCGTGAGGCCCATGTGCCGCCGACCCGGGGTTGAAACCTCAGGACAACGGCCGCCAGCAAGAGAACGATGACAGGGGGAAAGAGGGAAATCAGCGGATGCCCCGTCCGAACGGCATCGCTGAGAAAGATGCCGCCCAGTCCCCTGCTGGCCTCGACGAGATGGTTCGACGTCTCGACGTGCATCGCCCAGATCAGCAAGGGAGCGACGCCTCCGCCGACACGGACGAACCACTCGCGCGGAATGGCGGCGCCATGGCCAGCCGGCGCAGGATGCGGTCGGGCCAAACGAGTCTCGACATGGCCGCGAATCCCCATGGCGACGAGGATGGCGAGGCCGGCCAAGAGCCAGGGGGCCGCGTCGAACGGATGATGGAGGAAGACGGCACGCGGCATGTCCCGGAACGACAGGTAGTATGGATGCTCCTGTTCGAGAACATATCCGTAGACCGCATCCCCACGGCCTAGGATCGATTTGGCCAGAGTCTCAGCCGCCGAGCACGTCACGATGTCCCCGCAAAGGAAGACGACGCTCTGGATAGGCGCGCCATGGACGCGATCCAGCGCCTCGACGCTCGTGTTGATGACCCCAGTCACGAGCGTCTGTCCCGTCCCCGGGAAAACGATATCAGACACTCGCGGGAGGTGGTTGACATCTTCCACCAGGATTTTGGTCAGGCTTTTGGCTTCCTCATCAAAAAGGAAGGCCGGGCACCGCTGGCGCCAAGCAGGATGATTGCCGATGATCGACCATGGCTGGCCGCGCGCATAGGCTGGGCCGTTTTTGTAAGCGAGCTGCTGGCCGAGCCTCTTGGCATGAGGCAGGAAGCATGTCGCGTCATGATCGAGCAAGGGGATGGCGCTCGTCTTGTTGAAGAGATCCGGGCTGTTGAGATCGCGGAAGCTGCTCGCTTCCTCGTGGGTCATGCGATTGTTGAGCACGGACGGCCTGTCCTTCACGTCCTTTTGATATCGGAAGAACATGACGCCTGCTTCGAGGATCCGCCAAGTGTCAGTGGAGCAGCCGTCATCCAGCAGATCGCCGTACAGCGAGGCTGTGACCTGGCGAAATTCGCTCACCAGATAGATGCGGCGACCCTTTTCCTGCAATTGCTCGCGGAACGCCTTGTCGCGCAGGAGGGATTGCGGGTCGGCGTTGCAGGTTCCTCGGATGTGGTACATCGCATACTGGGCCGGCAGGCGGACATCGAGCAGGATGTCCTCTTCGCCGACTCCCAGGGTCTCTGCGAAGCGGCCGATGGGGAAACATGTCGACGCGTAGGTTTCTCCGCCCCCGCAACCCCGGTGCTCGGCCAGCCAGTCCGGGATGCCGAAATAAAAGACCCCCATGAATGTCAGGACGAGTCCGGCAACGAGCGCTCGCCGTCGCCAGGGCGATGCCAGGCAGAGCAGTCGGGCGCGGCACAGCCAGAACGGCAGGAGCAGGAATACCCCCAGCAGGAATTCGAGGGAGAGGCTTAGCGTGGCATAGATCAAGAAGGGGTTCGCGATGGCATGCGCAGGCGCGGCAACGCACAGCATGCACCAGAGGAAAAGGAAGACGGAGCGGCGGCGATGGCTGCGCATGGAAGGAAAGCGGACTAATCCGCCTTTGGACCGCGCGCAAGCTCTCCGTGCTTAGGGTATCTGCCTGCCCGCGTCCAATAGTCGGCCGGATCGAGGGCATCCAGCCTGGCCCTTTCCCTCGCGGAGAGACCGGGCCTGAGGCCTGCCATGTATCGGAGCCACTGGATCAAGAGCGCGGCGCTCTTGTTGCCGAACCGGTCCGCCGCCTGCTTCAACAGGGGGTAAGCGAACAGAGGATTCTTTCTGCAAAGATAATCGACCCCCTGCTCGAGCAGGATGCGTTCATGCGGATAAGAGAGCCTCCGGTAACTCTCCGAAAGATCGGGCGGCGATGTCCTCGGAGGAGTCGAGGACCCGCTGCTTGAGATGCGTCCCTCGATTCTCGCGCGCCATTGCTCCGCCAGAAGCCAGTTGCCCTCCAGGGAAAGATGGACCTCGTCAAAGATGAGAGGGGAGGCCGGCTTGCCCACGCGAGAGATGTCGGCGAGAATCCTCCGGAAATCGACGTAGTCCGCACCGTAACGGGCCGCGGAGCGTGCCCAGGCCCGGCCCATACCGAGCGCCCTCGTGTCCGGAGACCCCTCGCGCTCGAGGCGTTCCTTCGAGTAAAGCGCCGCCCTCAGTCCCTCATCATCATCGCAGGCCGGGGACAGGAAACACCGAAGCAGGGTACGATAATCAGGATCCAGACTCTCATAGAATCTCTTGTGGGTCCAATCCACGGTTGGATAAACATTATCATTCTCGAAGTAGAAAAGGACGTTAAGGGCGGGAGAGGTGGCCACCACGGCCGCGCCCATGCCCGTCGCCGTCTCGACCAGGATGTCCGTCCAGGCCTGGAGTCCCGCCTCCGGGTCGCACCGCGGCTTTCCAAAGATGCGGAGACGCTCCTCCCAGCCGGCGCCTTGCACCAGCTTCACAGGACCCATGATCCTCAAGAAGGCCAGCAGCCTGGAGCGCTCCACCAGGAAGCGCCATCCCGCGTGGACCGCCGGCAGGTTGGCGGGCAAACACATCTCCAAATCGGCGTCGTAGCGATTGTTGCTCCCGAGGTAGAAGATGATGAAGTCAGGCTCGTACTTCCGGATCGAGATCAAGTAGTAGTACGCGTCCATGGTGGTAGACGCCTCGACTCCCATGTTCACGACGGTCAACTTCGACCTGCCCACTTTCCCGGCAAGACTGTCCATGAGCATGGCGGGAGAGGACATCTCCGGACCCCAAGGGCTTCCCGCCACGCTCGACTCTCCAAAAACGAAGACCCGGACCTCTCCCGGCTCCTTGCGCTCGCTGAGGGAGGACGGCCGTTCCAGTTCCTCGTAGCGCCTGACCCTGTCCCAACCATTGACGAGCGGGAGCGTGTTGACGAACATCCCATTCGGCCAGCGGACCGGAACGGGCAGGCGGAGGAACACCCGGACTCCGGCCTCGAGCACGGCGAACGTCAGGACGAAGCTGGCGAGGGAAAGGGCGAGTCTTTTCGCCAGCCACGGACCGAACACGGATCGCTCGGGGATGGTCTTCCCTTTCATTCGGCTCGATTAGAACAACATGTACATGATGGGGCAGACGGCCGTGCTGCTCACACAGACGAGTCCGCCAAGGAGCAAGAACAACAGAAGGATCGGAAGAAGCCACCACTTCTTGTTCTCCCTGACAAAGGCCAAGAGCTCCTGGGCTAGAGAGACCGGGTTCCTTGCCACGGCCTACCAGCCCCCGTCCAACGACGTGTCGTTCATGGGCGTGGGCTCGAGCCGGTTGCGGTCGGACTTGCCGTCCTTGGCGGGTTTGCCGATCCCTCCCTTGCCAAAAGTCCCGATCTTCTCCATATCAGGCGTCCATTCTACATTATGTGCCCCTTCCCGGCCGGAAACGGCTCAGCGGTCCCCGGACCCGGGGACCGGAAGGCCTTCCGCGGCGCAGAGCTTCTCGAGCTCGGCCAGCGACCACGGCTGGGAGAAGTCGAAGAAGCTCCCGTAGGGCTCCTGGAGCGCCGTCAACACCCGGACCGCCTGCGGGTCGGCCCACTCCGGCATGGCAGCGGCCACCGCCTCCCAGTCCGGACGGCTGAGCTTGAGCGCCATCAGGGGCCGCATCATCCTGGGCTCGAGGCCGATCTCCCCGAGGCCCTCGACGAGGATCCTCTTGCGCGCCCTGTTGACCGGGCGCTCCCCGACGTCAAAGATGATCTGCATGTACTTGCCGAAGAGGAGCCACTCGTTGACCATCTGGGCGAGGCGGCCCGGGGCGAAGGGCTTCCAGAAGGCCACGGGCTGGGCCAGGGAGAGGAAGCGCCCGAGCATGAAGGCGCCCGCGCTGTAGCCGGAGAGACGGTCCTTCTCGCATTTGGCGAGCGCCATCTTGAAGAAGCGGATCCGGCGGTCGAGGCTCAGGAGGTCGAAGACCCTGTGCTGGTCGAGGTGGTCGCCCATCTCCGAGCGCAGGACCTCCTCGACGTACCGGGGCTCGTGGCTGTCGAACCAGCCGTTGACCAGGTCCGTGGCCTCGCGGACCTCGCCCCGCAGGTCGAGGTTCACCAGGCGGATGACCTCCTTGAGGGTCCCGATCTGGTCCGCCCGCATGTTCCGGACGAGCTGCTGGTAGTAGCGGTAGGAGTAGGCCATGGCCTTGAAGGCCTCCTCCTCGTCGGCGGACTCGAACTCCACGGACTCGCCGCGCATGTAGCGGAGCAGGCGCGCGGGCTTGAACGTGGCCATGCCCTTGAAGAGCGCCATCCTCCTCGAGGAGATGGACACCCAGTCGCCCTCCTTGATGACCCTGCCGTCGCGGCTGACGAGCCCCTCGGGCGTCAGGCGGACGCCCGCGCGCTCGAGGTTCAGCAGGGAGGGCGTGCCGAAGCTCTGGCAGATCGTGACCACGTGGATGGCGGCCGAGGTCAGGCTGAGGATGGCTTCCATCTCCTGCATCACCACGGTGTCGGTGGGCTCGAAGCCGTCCTTGCAGAGGCACACCTTCTCCCCGCGCCTCTTGGCCTGGAGCGCGGACTCGGCGGAGAAGTAGATCCGGGCCGACGCCGCCGCGCGCGCGAGCACGGGCACCCCGGCGCAGAAGTGCTCGAGCTCCGCGATGGAGGCCGAGTCGATGGTGTCGGACTCGATCTGCTTGATGTGGCAGGGCGCGATGAGGTCGGTCACCCGCCTCTTCGAGATGATCCCGGCCTGGTGCATGTCCACGGCCGAGAGCAGGGCCGCGCGGCCCGTGAGCCCGGCGGCGTTCAACTGGAGCAGGGCGAAGACCTGGTGGCGGTCCGTGGCCTCCACCGCGAACTCGATGGCCAGCGGGGTCTCGAACTCCCGCTCGAGCTCGGTCAGGTGCGGCACGAAGTGGTAGACAGCCGGGAAGGAATCCCGGATCTCCGAGCGGTCCTTGAAGACCGTCTGGTCCGTCGGGGTCTTGCCCGTCATGATCTCCTCGCCGAAGATGTTGCGCGCGGTGAGAAGCTCGGAGCCCGTGCCCAACCTGGAGTGCCGGCTGAAGAGCATGCCGGCGCAGGCCTCGGGGTGGCGGACGGTGCAGACCATCTTCTGCATGATGATGGCCGGGTACTGCTTCTTGCCCCGGGAGAGGGTCAGGAGCAGGTCCCCGTTCTCCTCGAAGTAGCGCAGGCCCTGCTCGGCCATGGTGCCGATCTGATAAGCGACGTCTTCGAGGAGCTTGGGGTCGGCCCGGCGGACGAGCTCCGACGCCCGGCCCACCATCTCCGCGAGCTCCGGGGCATCGTACTGGGGCTGGAAGCGCTCCTTGAGGGACTCGTAGCCCTGCCGGTCCGCGAACATGAGCAGGTTCCGCAGGTTGTTGAGGTACATGCGGTCCGCGGCCTCGGCGCCGAGGAACTTCTTCAGGCCCGGAAGGGCTTTCTCCGTGATGCCCACGTTGAGGTAGGTGGGCATGACCCCGGGGTAGTAGTTCGGCATGGCGCAGCGCATGGCGAAGACCAGAGGGTCGTAGTCCGCCTCCAGGCGGCGGCCCGTGAGGTCCTCCAAGGCCCCCAGGGCCCGGCCGAGCTCCCGGTCGAAGACCTCCTTACCCTCGGTGTAGGTTTGGGCCGTGAGGATGACGAAGTCCGGGACAGGGTAGCCGAGGCGGCAGAGCCTCAGCAGGATCGAGCCCTTGTGGCTGACGGAATCGACGCCGTGGTCCGCTTCGCTGGTCGACGGCACGAGGTAGGGCCCCTCCGCGGCGCGGACCCTCTTGAGCCGCTCGCGGTAGACGCGATAGCGCTGGGCGCTGATGGCGTCGAGCTTCTTCTGCGCGGCCTCGCCGCCCGCCCGCGCCTTGAGGATGGTCCCGAGGTATTCGCGCGCCTGCCCTGCGTCCTCCTGATAAAGGAAAGGCAGGTCCACGCTTCTGATCGAGATCTCCTCGGCCGGGCCCGTCTCCGGCTCGAAGACCACGGCGGGCGCCACGAAGCCCTGGAGCGCCGACCGGCCATCCCCGGAGCCCGGCTGCCGCGAGCCGATGTCGTGCAGGAGCGCCCGCAGGCTCAGGAAGGTCCCCCGCGCCATGAACCTGAGGATCGGGTTCTCGTCGGGCATCATCGTCGGCTACTTTGCCTTTTCAGCCTTGGGAGTGTCAATCCGGCCCTCGAACACGACCTTCATCAGGCAGGCGGCGCAGTCGAATTCCAACCGGAACCGGCTGCCCTCCTCATCCACGAGAAACCATGTGCTGGTGTCAGAGATTGCGCTTGTTGCGTCTTCCATGGAAGACGCAACAAGCGCAATCTCTGACACCAGCTTTGGACAGGTCCCATAGAGACGGCGGAGGCAGAGCCTCGTGGTCATCACGGTCCTGCCCCTCATGTCCAGGCCGGATTCGGCGGCGGGCTCCGCGACCTTGGCCCCGTGCCGCTCATAGAAGGCCCGCGCATGCGCGTTGAGGCAGTTGCCCTGGTAGTCCAGCTCAGGCTCGGGGAAAGGCGCGGCGTTCTTCGCGAACGAGGGCCGCTCCTTGGGCCGAGCCTCCGATCGGGCCGTCTCCAGCCGGGCGACAAGGTCCCGGCGCAAGGCATTGAGCCCGGCCGCGGGGACGAACCACGGCTTGGACCAGCGCAGCTCCAGGCCCGCTGACCGGAACGCGGTGCCGCCCAGCTTCTGGAGCTGGGTCCGGGCCGCGGTCTCGGCCAGCTCCGGGTCCCGCGCGTCGGAGCGCTCCCCGATGAGTCGCGCCTCGGCCCCCACACCGTCCTCATCGACCGCCGTCAGCGCCAGGCCGTCCTCCGCCTCCGAGAGCTCGAGGACGACCTCGATGGTCCTCGAAGGCCGGGCCTTCCTGACAAGGTTCTGGAAAATCCGGTCTAGGTTGCGCCAGACCATGGTCCCCACCCCGAGCGAACCCATGGATTCCGGGAACACTTTCGGGCCCTGGACCTCGCGCACGTACGCGCCCTCGAGGGTCCCGCGGCCGTCAAGCCAGCACAGGCCGTCGCCCGCGGCCGCCGGAGCCCCCCCCTGGAGCGTGAAGAAGCCGCGGCCCACGGACGCGACCCGCCCCATGGGCTCGCCCACGCCGGTCGGAGTGTCGGGCGAAGAGACGTCCGCGAGGCCGCCGAGGAGGCGGTAGGCGGTGCGGCCCCGGGTGAAGGTCTTGGCCGGGTCCGGGGTGAACCCGAGCGCGACCGTCCCGCTCGAGGCCCTGGCCAGGCCGCGGCGCTTGAGGATGGGGTCGAGCAGCGTCCGGTAATGGCCTGTGATGTTCTTGACGTAGTCCGCGTCCTTGAGCCGGCCCTCGATCTTGAAGGAGGTCGCGCCGGCGTCGATCAGGGCCTCCAGGTGCGCCGAGAGGTCGAGGTCCTTGAGGGAGAGCAGGTGCTTGTCCCGGGCGAGGACCCGGCCGTTGATGTCCCGCAAGACGAAGCGCCTACGGCAGGGCTGGGCGCAGTCCCCCCTGTTGCCGCTGCGCCGGCCCAAGGCCCAGCTCATCCAACAGCGGCCGCTGAAGCTCACGCAGAGGGCGCCGTGGACGAAGCACTCCAGCTCGAGCGAAGTCTTCTCCCTGATGGACTGGATCTCCGCGAGGGAGAGCTCCCGCGCGAGGATGGCGCGCTTGAAGCCCACGGCCTCGAGGAACCGGACCCGCTCCGGGGAGCCGTTGTGCATCTGCGTGCTCGCGATCAGCGGCAGGGGCGGCAGGTCGAGCTCGAGCAGGCCCGGATCCTGGATGATGAGACCGTCGACGCCCGCGTCGTAGAGCTCCCAGAGCAGCTTCGCCGCCCGCGGCAGTTCGGCGTCCGTCAGGAGCGTGTTGACCGCGGGATAGACCCTGGCCCAATAGCGGTGCGCGCGTGCCGCGAGCGCGGCGATGTCCGCGACCGGGTTGCCGGCTGCCTTGCGAGCCCCGAACTCCGCGGCGCCGATGTAGACCGCGTCCGCGCCGCAGTCCAGGGCGGCCTTGCCGCAGTCGAGGTCCTTGGCAGGGGCCAAAAGCTCGATGGCAGGCATGAGGGCGCCGGCGCCTACGGCGCCACGATCGCGATGTCGTACGTCACGGCAGGCTGTTCCGGGGAGGGGACGAGGGGGACATGCGCAAGATTGGGATCCCGGAGGAGCTCCGCGGCCTCCCGCCTCTTCTCCAGCCCCACGGTCCTGTACGGCGGGTCGTCGTCCTCTAGGAACGGGACCGGCCTGCCGTTGATCCGGACCTCCACGGAGTAGCCGTCCGCGGCGACGTTCGGGAGGACCGCGCGGAACGCCCCCTTGTCGGCCATCGTGGCCGGGAACCTCTTGCCTGAGACCGCGTCGATGAACACGATGCCCGCGTCGGGCCGGTCCTTGAGCAGCAGGAGGTCGTAGACCCGGCTCAGGACGAGCGTCTCCGTCGAGACCTTCGGAGCCGCCGCGGCCGGCGCCGCGCCCTCGACCCCAGCCGCGGCGCTCGTGGACGCCTCAGCCTGGGCAGCTGCCGGAACCGCGGCGGCTGGGACCGTGCTCACGGCCACGGCTGACTCTTGTCCCCGGGCGGCGACGTCGGCGGCGTCCTCCTTCATGGTCTTGGAATACAGGAAGGTGCCGAGGACGATGACGCCGACGCCGAAAAAGGCCGACAGGAGCGCGGAGAACCCTCCGACGCGCTTGCGGGCTCCGCCCGCCGGCAAGGCCGCGCCGGCCTGAGGCTTGAGCTGGAGGCAGAAGTGGCAGTAGGTCTCATTGGCCTGGATGCGGCCGCCGCAGTGCATGCAGACCACCGAGCCAGGCGCGTCCCTGCCGACCTCGGAGAGCTCCAGCGGCAGGCCGCAGGTCTCGCAGCTGGTGTCCCCGGGCTTGAGGGGCGACGCGCACCGGGGGCAGACCGCCAGGGTATCCATGCCGTCACATGATATTAAAAGCAAGCCCGCCATCCAAGAATCGTCCCTGGAGACGGACCCGGCAGGCGCGGATCAGGGAGCAGGGCGGCCTGCGGCAGCCGCAGACTAGGCGACGGCCAGGGCCGCGGCGGCCAGCCGCGCGGTCACGGTGATGGCGCCCACGGCGTTGTCGCGGTCCTCTTTCCTGGCGGAGCCGTCCGCGTGGAGGAGGAGGCGGCCGATCACGGCCCCGCGCCAGACGAGCGGGGCGTGGAAGGACGCGTCGTCGAGCCAGCCGCCCGCCGCAGCCTCCGGGGCCGCGGCTTTCCCGGCCGCCTCCGCAGACCGCCAGGGGCCGCGCTCGGCGGAAAGCGAGGGCTCCGCGTCCGCGCCCTTGCGGAGGTAGACCGCGCCGGACCAGGAGCCCTCGAGGCGCCGGAGCAAGCGGTCAAGGACCTTGCCCGTCACGACCGCGGGGTCCTCCTTGCGCCCGTCGATGAGTTCCTCGAGCTCGGAGCGCAGGGCCAGCTCGTTCGAGGCCCGGCGCAGGCGCTGGGACTGGACCTGGAGGAGGTCCGCGAAGAACTGCACCGCCTGAGGCGCGTTCGCCTTGACCCAGCGGCTGAGGTCGCCCCGGAAGAGCTCGAAGAGCACGCACTGGCCCGACGCGACCGCGCTGGCGGACCGGGGGACCTCCTCAACGAGCGCCATCTCGCCGAAGTACTCGCCGGGGCCCAGGACCGCCAGGTCCGAGGAGGCGCCCTCGCCGATGCGCTTGACGATCCGGACGCGGCCGCTCGCCACGAAGTAGAGGCTCATGCCCGTCGAGCCCTCCTCGAAGACAACGCCGCCGGCAGGAACTTCCTTGAGCCTCAGGAACTCGGCCAGGCCCGCGAGCTGCCGCTCCGGCATCTGCTTGAGGACCTTCAGCGACCGGAGCAGCTTGATCTTGTCTTCGTAGAGCATCGGCCTGGCCTCCGGTCCCCTAGATCCTGCCGGCTTCCTTCAGAGCCTCGCGGAAGCTGCGATAGAACTGGTCGTTGTCCCCCACAGCCTGCCGGATGACCGCCCCGGCCTTGTCGAGGTCCTTCTCGGAGATCACGAAGTTGACGCTCCTGGCGAAGGCGGTCATGTGGTCGAGGGTCTGCGCCTCCCTGGAGACCAGCCCGACGCAGGTGTGCCGCCGAAGGGCCATGGCCATGGGCTGGATCGTCTTGAGCAGGAGGTTCTGGTCCGGCGAGCCGCCGTAGGCCTCGTGGACGACGAGGAGGTCGTACCGGCTACGCCTGAACCGCTGGACCGCCTCCTCCGCCTTGGCCGGAGCGTGCACGGTATAGCCCTGTGACTCGAGGCTGGCCTGCACGGCCGAGCTCTGCTGAGGGGCGTCGATGCAGACCATGGCCAGCTTGCGGCCCTCCACGAAATCGTGCTCCCCGGCCGGGACCAGAGGCGCCGGGCCGGGCCGCGCCGCGCTGTCGGCCGGCTTGTTGACCTGGACCGCGATGGTCCCCTGGCACTTGGGGCACTTCACCCTGAAGGCGTCCACGCCCTTGGGGACCTGGGCGTCCGGCATGACGAGCTTGGTCGAACAGGAATTACAGATGATGTCCATGGTCACTCCTCCTTGCCGACCTTCGCCGCTTCCTCGACCATCTTGTCGTAGTCGGTGTCGATGGCGAGGCCCTCGATGTCGCTGGTGTCCTCCCCGCGCTCCTGCCGGACCTTGTCCAGGCCCCTCTGGACCGTGGCCTTCCTCGTGGCGTAGAGCTCGGCGGTCTCGCCCGTCACCAGGCCCTTCTCGAAGGACTCCAGCAGGGCCTGGTCGAAGGTCTGCATCCCGAAGGGCTGGCTCATCTCCTGGATCTCGTAGAAGGTCTTGCCCTCGCACTCGCCCATCAGGATGGACTCCTTGGTGCGGAGGTTGTTGCCGAGGATATCGTGGATGGCGAGGCGCCCTCCCCCCACCTTGGGCACAAGGCGCTGGCCCACGATCCAGCGGATGGTCTCGGCCAGGCGCTGGCGGATCTGCTTCTCCTCCTCCTGGTTGAACATGCCCACGATGCGGTTGATGGTCTGGCCGGCGTCGATGGTGTGGAGCGTGCTCAGGACCAGGTGCCCGGTCTCCGCGGCCTTCATGCCCAGCTCCACGGTCTCGCGGTCGCGCATCTCGCCGACCAGGATGACCTTGGGCGCCTGGCGCAGGGCCGCCCGGAGCCCGCTCGAGAAGGCGTCGAAATCGCCTCCCAGCTCGCGCTGGTTGAAGGTGGCCTTGATGTTGGGGTGGACGAACTCCACCGGGTCCTCGAGCGTCACGACGTGGATGGACTTGGTCTCGTTGAACTCGCGCAGGAGGGCCGCCAGGGTGGTGGACTTGCCGCTCCCGGTGCCGCCCGTCACGAGGATGAGGCCGTTCTTCTCCTGGGACATCTTGCCGAAGGCGGCGGGGAGCTTCAAGTCCTTGAGGCTCTGGATCTGGGTCTCGAGCTTGCGCAGCACGATGGAGTAGTTCCCACGCTGGGAGAAGATGTTGACGCGGAATCGGGCCTTTCCCTCCAGGTAATAGGAGCTGTCGCAGGAGCCCTGCTCCAGGAGCATCCGGGCGAGCCTCCGGTTGTTGCTGATGAGGTTCATCGCGAAGATCTCGGTCTGGAACGGGGTCAGGCTGTCGACGTCCGGCTGGATCGGCACCTTGGCCAACTGCCCCGAGGCCTCGACCTGCAGGGGGCGGTCCACCGAGATGTTCAGGTCCGAGACGTTGGGGTAGCTGAAGAGCATGGTCTCCAGCATGTGGTCGATCTCCGCTTTTCTCATGGCATCCTCCGAAGGTCCGCGCCTCTCAGCCGAAGTAGTCCGCCGGCACCTCTTTGAGGAGCGGCAGGAACTTCGCCTTGTCCACGCACTTGTCGAACGCCTCCTCGATGGAGATCCATTTCTTCTCGAGCTTCTCCATGATGGCATTGTCGATCGTGATCATCCCCTGCTTCTTGCCGACCTCGATGGTCGAGGGGATCTGGTAGGTCTTGTTCTCGCGGATGAGGTTCTGGATGGCGGTGGTCCCCACCATGACCTCGAGCGCGGCGCACCGCCCTTTCTTGTCGATGCGCTTGAAGAGGTTCTGCGCCACCACGAGCTTGAGGCTCGTGGAGAGGGTGTTCCGGATCTGGCCCTGCTCCTCGTGCGGGAAGACCTCGATGACGCGGTCCACGGTCTTGGCCGCGTTGATGGTGTGCAGGGTGCCGAACACGAGGTGCCCCGTCGCGGCCGCCTCGACCGCGAGGCGGATGGTCTCGAGATCCCGCATCTCGCCGACCAGGATGATGTCCGGGTCCTCGCGCAGCGCGGCGCGCAGCGCCGACGAGAACGACCGCGTGTGCCGGCCGACCTCGCGGTGGTTGACCAGACAGCCCTGGCTCTGGTGCACGAACTCGATGGGGTCCTCGACCGTGATGATATGGTCCCTGCG
>JBAZSR010000102.1:0-12960 GCA_041662295.1 Elusimicrobiota bacterium
CATCGATATCCGGCATCGTTGGCCGTGCCCGGGTTGCCTGAGCCGTGCTGCCGGATATCGATGCCGCGCAGCCAGCGCACGGTCAGATAGCCGGTGGGGATGCCTCCCAGGAGGTAGCTCAGGATGGTGAGCCCTGCGACGCTCGGCAGTGCCATGAAAAATCCGTTGTCTAGTCTAGCAAAATATCGTCCCGCGTCAAGTTTCAGAGGCGGGAAGCGAGGGCCCGGAGCCGTTCCCAGTTCTCGGCCGTGACGCGCATCCGGTAGCGGACCTTGGTGCCGTAATGTCGTTCCCCGAGGACCTGGGCGCTGGCGTAGACCGAGGCCACGAGGCTTCCGGCCGTGTGCGGCAGGTCGAGCTCGCGCAGGAGCCACCTGCGGCCGAGGACTTCCTGGACGCGGTCGAGGCTGGCCGCTATGCCGTTGCCGGTCGCGGCCGAGACGAGGGGCCGGTCCGGGAACGCGCGGCCAAGCTCGCGGCGCTCCGCCGGTCCGAGCAGGTCGGTCTTGTTGAAGACGCGCACGGCCGGCACCTGCCCTGCGCCGAGTTCGGAGAGGACGGAGTCCACGGCCGCGTCCTGGGCCGCGAAGTCGGGCGCGGTGGCGTCGGTCACCACGAGGAGGCAGTCGGCCATGGCCGCCTCCTCGAGGGTCGAGCGGAAGGCCGCCACGAGGGTCGTGGGCAGGCGCTGGATGAAGCCCACCGTGTCCGTGGCCACGGCGCGCGTGCCGTCGGGGAGGCGCACGCGCCGGGTCGTGGGGTCGAGGGTCGCGAAGAGCTTGTCGTCGGCGTAGACGCCGGCGTCCGCCCTCCTTCCCGCGGGGGAGGATTGCGTCAGCTTGTTGAGGAGCGTGGACTTGCCGACGTTGGTGTAGCCGATGATGGCGATGAGGGGCACGGGCACGGAGAGCCGGCGGCTGCGCTGGACCTCGCGCCGCGCCTTGATGCGCTCGAGCTCCCGTTGGAGGTGGAGGATGCGGGACTGGATGTGGCGGCGCTCGTACTCGAGCTTGCGCTCGCCCGGGCCCCGGGTCCCGATGCCGCCGACCTGCTGGGAGAAGGAGCGCCAGGCCCCGGTCAGGCGGGGCAGCATGTAGGTGAGCTGGGCGAGCTCGACTTGGAGCCGACCCTCGGCCGTGCGGGCACGCTTGGAGAAGATGTCGAGGATGAGCCGGGTGCGGTCGATGATCTTGGCGCCCGTCTCCTGCTCGAGCGTCTTCTGCTGGGCGGGGCTGAGCTCCGCGTCGAAGATGATGGTGCGGGCCCTCAGGCCCGCCGCGGCAGCCGAGACCTCTCGGACCTTGCCGCTGCCGATGAGGGTGCCGGGGTGATAGCGGGGCACGGACTGGCTCAGGCTCCCGGTCACCACGGCGCCCGCGGTCTCGGCCAGACCTTGGAGCTCGGCGAGGCTGTCCGCGGATGCGCGGCTCTCGGATTTCAGGCCCACGCCCACGAGGAAGACGCGCTCCGCGACCTTGGTGAGCTGCATCAGCGCAATACCGCCCCGCCCGCGGTCTCCTGGACGAGGCCCCTCCAGGCCAGCGCCGTCTCGGCCAGCAGGGACTCGACCGGCGCGTAGTCGTCCGTCAGGGTCGGGGCCGCGGCGAGCTCCTCGGAGGAAGGGGTCAGCTCGTGCTCGAGGGCGAAGGCGCTTCCCTCCTGGACCTCCCTGCGGGAGCCCTTCCGCGCACGGACGAGCTCTTCGGAGATGGGCTCGTCCGAGCAGAAGAACACGATGTTGGCCAGGCCCTTGTACGGCGGGGAGGCCAGATAGGCGCGGGTCTCCTTGAAGACCGAGCGCATGGTCTTGTGGACCGCGACCCAGGCCGGGCCTTTCCGGGAATCCACGAGGCTGACCATGTTGGCCGCGAGGACGCCGCCAGGAGCGAGGCTGCGCTGGGCGGCTTGGAACGACTCGGTCGTGAAGAGCTGGTAGGGAGGGTTCTCCCCCACGAAGGCGTCGAGGATGATGATGCCGTAGCGCCGGTCGTTCCGTTCGAGGAAGGCGCGGCCGTCCTCCACGAACGTCTCCCCCTGCCGCCCTTGAGGAATGTCCCCGAAAAGCTTGGCGGCCTCGAGCATGACCGGGTCGATCTCCACCACGTCCGAGGGGATGCCGTGGACGCTCTCAAAGACGAGAGGGAGCTGTCCCGCACCGGAGCCGATGAAGAGGGCGCGGCTTGGCTTGAGGGATGCCCCAAGCTCGAGCGCGTGCAGGTAGGGTGACTCGGTCTCGAAAGGCGGGAGCCTGCCGGGCGTCTCCGTCGGACGCGCCACGGACTGGGTGACCCCGTCGACGAGGAGGTAGCGCAGGCCTTCGGCGTCGAAGACCATGACCTCGCCGTAGGGCGACTGCTTGGAGAAGAGCATCCCGTCGGCGGAGGAGGCGGGCAGGAGCGCGAGGCCGGCCGCGGCCGCGGCCGCAAGGCCCGTGCGCACGGGCGCCCGGCGACGGAACATCCGGAACGCCGCCGCGGCCAGGGCCAGCAGGAGGCAGGAGAGCCCGTAGAGGATGACGGAGAGCCTGAGGTTGGGGATGAGGAAAAAGCCCGAGGCCACGGCTCCGAAGACGCTCCCGACCGTGGACACGGCCATGACCTCGCCGGCCCTGGTCCCGACGCGGGAAAGGTCGCGGGTCAGCAGGCGCATCACGACTGGGCCCAGGGAGCCGAGCAGGGCCAGCGGCGGGCCGAGCAGCACGGCCGCGCTCACGAGGGCTCCGAGCCGCACGCCGAGCGGGGCCGCGCCCTTGAGGACCGGGACCCTCAGGACCGGGATGAGGGCCACGGCCACTCCCGCGGCGGCCGTGAGCGCGGCGAAGAGGGCGGGGTCCGGGTCGCGGTCCGCGGCCCGGCCGCCGAGGGCGTAGCCGAGCGCGAGCGCGACCATGGTCACGGTGATGACCGCGGCCCAGCAGTAGAGCGAGGTGCCGTAGAAGGGGCCGATGACGCGGGCACCGACGAGCTCGAGGGCCAGCACCGCGGCCCCGGTGCAGAAGACGCCGCTGAGCAGGGCGAGCCTGGCGGATGCCGGGACCTGCTGCGGAGAGGCCGTCTCCCTCATGCGGGCTCTTCCTTTCGCTCGATCGCAGCCAATACCGCTGCGAGCATGGCGTCGATCGGTCCGCCCGGGATGCGGACCGCATCCGGGACCTGGCCCGAGAACCAAGTCCTCTGGCGCTTGGCGTAGGCGAGCGTGGCCCGGGTCATGAGGAGGAGGCCCTGCTCGGGGGTCGTGCGCCCCTCGACGCAGTCGAGCGCCTCGCGGTAGCCGATGCTCTGGAACGCGGGCGAGGTCCGCGGCCAGCGCTCGAGGAGCCGGCGGACCTCCGTCAGGATGCCGGGCCACATGGCCTTGCTGCGGCGCTCGATGCGGCCGCGGAGCTGGTCCGGCTCCCAGCGGATGGAGAGGTAGAGGGGCTTGGGGCCTGCGGTCCCGTCCTTCTTCCCCCAGAAGCTCGAGATGGGCCGCCCCGTGATCCGCTGAACCTCGAGGGCGCGGATGAGGCGCTGGCGGTTGCCCGGCGGGATGCGGACCGCGGCGTCCGGGTCGGCCTCGGCGAGGCGCTGGTGCAGGGCGGGCAGGCCCAGGCGGTCGGCTTCGGCGGAGAGCTCTGACCGGACCGCGGGGTCGGCCTCGGGGAGCTCGTCGAACCCCTCGAGGAGGGCTCGGATGTAGAGGCCGGTCCCGCCGGCCACGATGGCCGGCCGGCCCCTGTCCGCGATGGCCTTGAGGATTGGGCCGGCGAGGCGCGCGTAAGCGCCGGCGCTGACGGTCTCGGAAGGGTCCGCGGTGTCGACGAGGTGGTAGGGGGCGCCGGGGCCGGCGCCGTCCACCGCGAGTCCGTCCGGCCCGAACTGCGGCTTGGCCGTGCCCGCGTCGAAGCCGCGGTAGAGCTGGCGGGAGTCGGCGGAGACGACCTCCCCGCCGAGCCGCCGCGCCAGGGCGATGGCGAGCTCCGTCTTGCCCGAGGCGGTGGGACCGACGAGAGCGACTACCGGCGGGCGCATGCCCTCGGGGCCGTCGAAGATGCCGTCCTCCGCGTCAATGAGCTTTCCAGTATTGGGCGATCTTCTGTGGCTTGACGCAGAGGTGGTGGAAGGAGCAGTCCGGGACGCAGGCGTCCGGGAGGCTCAGGGAGATCCTGGTCTCGCAGTCGAGGTTGTCGTTGGCCATCTTGTTGATGACCGACTTGTGCTTCGAGCTGATCTCCGTGAAGGCGATGCCGACGTTCCAGGTCTGTCCCTTCTGGTGCAGGCGCGCGACCCGGCCCGTGATGGGGACGGACTTGAGGCCCGGCAGGCTCAGCACCATGTCGAGCTTCTTGGCCTTGGGAGGCTCCGCGAAGCAGACCATGGACATGCCGCCGGCCGAGAGGTCCGTGAGGATGGCGGGCTGTTCCGCGCCGCGGCTGGGGCGCTCACCCTTGGCGGCCACGCCGTCGAACCGCACCGTGATGGGCTCGACGAGCCCCTCCACGAGGGAAAAGCGGTGGTGGCGTCGCCGATCCGGCTGTTTGCTGGTCTTGTTGGTCATGCATGCCTCCGAAGGTTCGCTAAAAGAAGGTTTCCGGCCCTGCCCGAGACCCGGGCCGTGGCGATCCTGCCCGCGGGGACCGGCTCGTCGAGCCTCACCCGGAAGCCGTCGGGCCCGCGGCCGGCGCCGGGCTCGTCGACAAGGATCGGGAGCTCCCGTCCAACGAGGGAGTCGAGATAGCGGCCCGAGAGCTCCGCCACCCTCTCGTGGAGGCGGGCCAGGCGCTCCTCCTTGACTTCGCGCGGGACGTCGTCGGGCATCGCCGAAGACGGCGTGCCGGCGCGGGGCGAGTACTTGAAGCAGAAGGCGGACACGGCGCCCATCTCGGTGAGCAGCGAGAGGGAGGCCGCGAAATCCTCCTCGGTCTCGGACGGGAAGCCCAGGAGGATGTCCGTGGTGACGGTCAGGCCCGGCACGATGCTCCGCGCCAGGCGGACCTTCTCGAGGTAGGTCCGGCGGTCGTAGCCGCGGCGCATGAGCCCGAGTATGCGGTCCGACCCGGACTGCGCGGGGATGTGCAGGGCCGGCGCGATGACGGGATGCTCCGCCATGGCATGGAGCGCGGCCGCGTCGAGGTGCTTCGGGTGCGGGCTCATGAAGCGCACGCGCACGACCCCGGGCGCCGAGGCCACGAGCCCGAGGAGGTCCCCGAAGGATGCGGGCCTGCCCTCGAAGGCCCCGCGCCAGCTGTTGACGGTCTGCCCGAGAAGGGTGATCTCCCTGGCGCCGGCTTCGGTCTTGCGCCGGACTTCGGCGAGAATGTCCTCGGCGGGCCGGTGCTTCTCCGGGCCCCGGACCGAGGGCACGATGCAGTAGGAGCAGGCCGCGTCGCAGCCGCGCGTGACCGTCACCGAGGCAACGACGCCGGAGACCCGGGGAACCGGAGGGGCCTGGACCCGGCCGGCGAGGCGGGACTCGACGAGGGCGGGGAAGGAGTCGACGGATTTGGAGCCGGCCACGAGGTCCACGTGGGGGAAGCGCCTCTTGAGTTCGGGACCGAGCCTCTCGGCCGCGCACCCGGCCACGATGATGGTGCCGTCGGGGCGCGACCGTTTCCACTCCCGGAGCCTGCCGATGTAGGAGAGGGCGCGGTGCTCCGCGTGGTCGCGCACCGTGCAGGTCCCCACCAGCACGGCGTCGGCCTCGGAGAGGTCCGTCGTGAGGGTGAAGCCCCGCTCGGTCATGGCCCCGGACATCTCCGCCACGTCGGCGGCGGACATCTGACAGCCGAAGGCATGCGCGTAGAGCCTGCGCGTGGGGACGCTGGTCATCCGTACCATTATACTATACGCCGGCTCGCATCAGCGGGCGACAGAAGGGCCGGAGGAGAGTATCTCGGCCAGCGGGAAGGCGTTGCGGGGCCTGTCGTCGGTCTCGACGAGTCCCCTCCGGGTCCCGGGTCCTGCGCCTTCCGCGGTGAACACGCCAGGGTTCGGGCAGGACCTCAATCGGTCCGAGGACCAGGAGTCCCCCTCCTCGCGGAAGGCGATGAGTTCCGCTTCGTCGAGCTTGAGGGGAGCGGGCAGGCGGGAGACGAGTTCGACGGGCTTGGGGAGCGGGCGGTCCGACGCGAGCAGGAGCCTGCGGCCGGAGAGCTCGATGAGGAGCGCGTGCGGGAAGCTCTCGCCCGCGGTGGCCAGGGTCCGGATGAGCCAGGCCTCCCGGCACGGCGTGGTGAGCAGGACCGCGAGGATGCCGTCCGGAGCCAGGCCCGCGGCAAGGTCCCTGAGAGCTTCCTCGGTCAGGGCCAGGCTGGACTTCGTCGAGTCGAGGGGCGCCGGAGGCTCGAGGAAGATGATGTCCCAGCCGCGGGGCGACGGCCGCTGGCGCAGGAGGCCGTCCGCGACCGCGAGCCCCTCGAGCGCGGGGGCGTCCTGGCCGAGTCGGCGGAGGAGTTCCGGGTAGCCGGGGTGCGGGTCCACGGCCCGCGCCGAGACGCCGCTGGCCAGGGCCTCGGCCAGGGCCCGAGGGTCGCGCACGCCGAGGAAGAGGACCCGCGGCGCGGGCGCGCCGGCTGCCCGGTCCCGAGCCAGCAGGGGGATGCGGGTGAAGCGGGCCAAGGTCAAGGGCTCGTGGAACACCGCGACCCCGTCCTCGAGCGCGATTGTGACGCCTGACGCGAACCTGTAGGCGCCGAGGCTCTCGTCACCGTCGTCGCGGAGGAAGAGGAACTCCCCCCCCGGGAAGGCCTCGTCGAGCCGGTTGGTCCAGACGTCGCGCATGATGCCCTGGTTGGCGGCGCCGGCCCAGAGCCCGAGGGCAACGGCGGCCGCGGCGGCCTTGGAGAGGACCGGCGCCCTCCACAGGCGGCCGGCCCCGGCCGCCGCGAGGCCAAGGAGCATGAGGAGGACGCTGTTGACCGCGATCGCGGCTTCCGGTCCCGAGACCCGGGTCAGGGCCATGCCCGCGAAGGGGCCAGCGCTCGCCAGCAGAGCGAGGGCCAAGGCTGGGGAGCGCGACGGCCGGCGGACGGCCAGGGCCGAGAGAGCGGCGGCCGCGAGGAACGACCACGAGGCCACGAGGAGGAAGGGCTGGCCCATGAGGAAGAGCGCGTCGGCGGGGCCCCGCAAGGGCGCTTGCAGGAACTCCCCTGAGCCGGCGTTGAGTCCGATGAAGCGCGTGAAGGGCAGGCCGAGGACGCCCAGGAGCCCTGCCGCGGCCAGGGCCGATCCTTCCGGCGCCGGGCCATCGTCAGCGGCGGGGCCGTCCCCCAGGCGGGCCGCGGCCTTCGGACCGGCCCAGGAGCCTGCGCCGGCGCCGAGGAGCAGGGCCGAGAGCGTCAGGCAGAGCCCGTAGGCCCAGTTCCCGATCAGGAGGGTCTCGAGCCGCGTCCAGCCGGCCGCGGCCGCGGCAGCCAGCAGGACCGCGGGGATCAGGACGGATTGAGGCGGGAAGGCCGGCGCTGGGCCGCCCGGCGTGTCCTCTCCGGCCGGGCGCCTCAAGCCGAAGATGAGGCTCGCGGCCGCGGAGGTCAGGGCAGCCGCCAGGGTCAGCCGGACGCCGACGCCTGGGAGCGCGATGAGGCCCGAGAGCAGGACTCCGGCGCCCCCGGCCAGGAGGCCGGTGGGTCCCCGGAAGGCGCCCCCGGCCAGTCCCCCGAGAACCGCGAGGCCTGCCGCGGCCGCGGCTGCGGCCGACGGCCCGGCTCCGTGCCGGAGCAGGAGGTGGAAGACCGGGGGAAGGCCTAGGCCTGCTGCGAGGCCCGCGAGGATGGAGGAGGTCGCTCTGGAGGACATGGCCCGGGACGGGACTGCGGCGAGATGATATCAAATCCCCCTCATTATGATATGATTCGCTCCATGCGGCGCTCGGCGATGGTCTGGCTGGCGGTCGGGGCGTTCGCCGCTCTTCCCGCGTGCGGCCAGGAACCGCCTTCCGGCGGGGAAGAGCTCCAGCCTCCGGCCGAGGGCCCCGCCTCTCCGGCCCCGGATCAGGGAGGCTCGGATCAAGGCGGCCAGGACATGGGCTCGGCAACGGACGCTCCGGAAACCCAGCCTGCCGGCAACGAGGGCGGGGCTGATTCCGCCCCCATTCCCTTGGAGCAGGTCCAGCCCGCTGACAGCGGTGAAGGCCAAGGGCCCGGAGGCGTGCCGTCCGATTTCGACGCTCCGCCAGCTTCCCCTGCGGGCGACGCCGCCCCGGCAGAGCCGGTGATCCAGGTGGAAGCCGTGCCTGAGGTGCCCAAGCCCCAGGCCCCGGTCCGCAAGAAGAAAAAGAAGGCCAAGAAGGCGGCCCCGGCGCCAGCTCCCGAGGTCCCGTCCGAGGTCTCGGTGACCGCGGCTCCTGAGGAGCCTGCCGAGCAGCCCGCCCCGCTCCCCGTCAAGACCCGCAAGGTCAAGAAGGGTCGGGCCAAGGCCCTCTCCGCAACGGCCAAGACCGGGACAACCGCGCCGGGCAGGGAAGCGTCCTCCGCGCTGCCCGCGACGCCCTTCTCGCCGTCGATGCCCTAGCAGCCGGCTAGAGCCGGTCGACCCGCTCGATCGATTCCACGAGGATCCAGCCCTTGGCGCCTTCCTTGGCCAGGCCGATCTCCACCCAGCGCCCGTTCTCCGAGAGCACCGAGACCCTGCGTCCCTCCGGGGCGGTGAAGGCCACGCTGAAGTTGTCGCCCGGGCCGCTGCGTATCTCGGCGGTGGACTTGACCACGACCCCGCGCTCGTCGGGCTCGAAGGCTTCCCGCAGGCCCCACCAGGCCCCGAAGAAGAGCCAGGCCCCCAGGGCTCCCGCGCCCCACCAGGCCAGGGGCCCTGAGGCGGAGCGGCGCAGCAGGGCGCCGCAGGCGAGGCCGAGGCAAACCCAGCAGGCGAGCCAATGCAGGCCCGCGAGCTCCTGCACGGAGAGGAAGTGGAAGAGGTAGTGGAGGAACGGGGGTACGCCTGCAGGGACGAGCTCCTCGCCCGCGCGCTTGAGCGCGAAATCGAGGTTGTAGCGGATGTCCCGGTCGCGGGGCCGCAGGTCGAAGGCCCGCTGGTACATGGCGATGGCCCTGCCCAGCTGGCCCGCCTTGAACAGGGCGTTGCCGAGGTTGTAGTGGAGGGAGGCGCTCCGGGGCTCGGCCGCGAGCCTCCCCGCGTAGGCCGCCTCGGATCCCCGGTAGTCCGCCGCGGCGTAGAGCGCGGCGGCCTTGGCAAAGGGGTCCTCGGCTGCGGGAGAGGCCGGCTCCGCGGCCAGGGCCGCGGCGGCCAGGAGCGGGAGGAAGAAAAGGGTCATCGGAGGATCTCCTTCTCCAGAGTCTTGAGCAGGGCTTCCATCCGGGCGGCCGCGTCCGGGCCCTTGCCGTGAGGGGCCGCCGAGGGCGCGAAGCGCATGAGGTCCAGTTCCTCCCAGGCCTGGCGGACCGGGTCGAGGCCCCTTCCGGCGAGGCCCGGGGCCCGGGCGGACAGGAGCTCGAGCGCGCGGCGCACGGTCAGGCCGGAGGACGGGACGTCGAGTTTGTCCCCGAGGTAATGAGTGAGCGCCTCGGAGAGCATGGAGGCCGCGGCCTTGCCGTCGCCGGCCTGGAGGAGGGCCTCAGCCTGCCGGATCCTCTTGTGCGCGGCCCTGAGGGCCCCGCGGAAGCGCCGCCCTTTCGGGTCGGAGGCCTCCCGCTCCTGGTACATCGTCAGCCCGAGGATCGCGCCGAAGAGGAGGAACGGGATGGTGTGGACGTTCCCTCCCGAGGCGACCGCTTCCAGGATCCGGGTCGCGGAGGAGGCGCTCGAGGAAGGCTTGAGGTATCGGATGTCCTCCGACACGGCCGAGAGGCGCCCGGACGGGGTCGAGGGGCCGATCCCGGCGGAGGCCGCGGCGTCCCCCTCCTTGACCTTGAGGCGGATGGCGGGGGCCGAGGCCTGGACGTATTGGCGCCGCGTCGTGTCGAAGTACGAGAATGTGATTTCGGGGACGGTGAGGCCGCCTGAGACCTTGGGGACGAGCACGGTCTTGAAGACCTTGGAGCCGTTGACCACGTCCTTGGCCCGGTCGAGGCTCATGGAGCTGACCGTGTCGTAGACCCTGAAGGAGGGCATGTCCGGGAGCCTGATGTCGCCGAGGGCCTTGACGTTGCCGGTCCCCTGCACCGTGACCGTGAGGTTGACGGCCTCGCCCGCCTTGGGCTCCAGGCGGTCCACCGCGGCCGAGACGCTGAAGCGTCCCACGGCGCCGGTGAAGTCCGGGGGCTTGCCCTCGGACGGCAGGGCCTCGGCCCTGAGCTCGATGGGCTCTGAGGAGAGGTTCTTGTCCTCGGAGCCGACGAAGCCTTGGGAGAAGAAGCGCTGGAAGAAGTCCGGGGCGTAGGGGTCGATGGTGACGTCCTTCTGGACCTGCGCCCGGACCGTGGCCGGTCCGATGACGAGCCGTCCCGCGCTCGCGGGGAAGAGCGCGGTCTTGATCTCCGAGTAGTAGTAGCTGCGGCCGTAGTGCTCGACGGTGCCGTGGCGCTCCGGGGGCAGGTCCTCCGCGAGGAAGCCCGGGATCTTGGGCGCGTCGTACTGCGGGTTGCCCAGGAGCTGGACGGAGGTGAAGAACTTGACCGACAGGGTGACCTGCTCGTTGACGAAGGGCTTCTTCTTGTCCACGTCCGCGATGACGAAGATGTCCGGCGCCCCCGGCGAGGGCCGCGATCCCCGCGGCGAGGGGCGCGGGCTCGCCGGTCCCTGGCCCGGGACGCGGGACCCTGCCGGCGGCACGACCTCGATCTCGATGGGGCTGGTCTGGACCGTCGCCCCGTCGGCCGCGACGCTCACCGGGCCGATGACGGCCTTGCCCACGAAGCGGGGCACGAGGACGTAGGTGTAGACGATGGAGCTGGCGACCTTGCCGTTGACGAAGGAGATGTTGTGGCTGCTGGCCGAGGAGTAGACGCTGAAGTTGGGCAGGGAGGGGAGCTTGGGCTCCGGCATGGTGGTGCGCGGCCCGGAGACCGATATCTCGAGCACGATCTGGTCGTTGAGGGCGACCGAGGTCTTGTCCACGCCGGCGTGGATGGTGAGGTCCGCGGCCCGGGAGGGGCCTGCGGCGAGGGCCAGGGCGGCCGCGAGGAGCAGGCTCCTCACCAGTCCTCCCGGACCTCCGGCCGGTCCTTCTGGCCCGCCTGCTGGGACATCTGCATCTGCTGTTGGGCGGCCTTCTCCTTCTCCGCGGCTGCGCTCATGATGCGCTCGGCGTCCTCCTTCTGCATCTGGTCCTGGGGCCGGGTCGCCGGGTCCTGGGGCTTGTTGTCCTGCGGCTTGGGCTGGTCCTTGTCCCCCCCGCCCTTCTTGTCGTCCTTCTTGTCCTGGTCCTTGGGGTTCGGGCACTGCTTCGGCGGGCTCTTCTGGCTGCGCAGGGCTAGGGCCAGGTTGTGGCGCGCGTCCTCGTCGCCGGAGTTCAGGATGAGGGCGGAGCGGTAGTCCCGGACCGCGGCCTTATAATCCCCCTGGTTGAACCGCGCGTTGCCGGTGTTGTAGTGGGCCCCGGACCGGAGCGCCGGGGGCAGGCCCTCCTCGGTGAGCGCCCCGTAGGCCTGGGCCGCCTGCTCGAGCTCCGAGAGGCGGTAGAGGGCGTTGCCGCTGTTGAAGACGGGGCGCGGGTCCGCGGGCCGCTCCTTGGCGGCGCGGCCGAACTGCTCCAGCGACTCGAGGTATTCCTCCCTGCCGTAGAGCTTGTTGCCCTTGCGCAGCTGCGCCTCGGAGGCCGCGGCCCAGGACGCGAGCAGGACGAAGGCCGCGGAAGCCGAAAGGATCGTTGAAAGGTTCATGAGGAAAGGGGCCCTTTGGGGTCAACGAGGGCGTTTTTATTATAGGAGATTCCCTCACGGCCTTGCGCTCGGCGCAAGGCCGTCTCGGGGAGGAGGAGCTCCGCCAGCAGGAGCAGGAAGGCCAGGGCCAGAGGGATCATGAACTTGTTCTTGTAGCGTTGGCTCCGCCCGATGACGCCGTCGGAGCGGTCGAGGGACGAGATCTTGGCTGCGATCTCGGTCGCCTCGGTCTCGCCGACCGAGGAGCGGTAGTAGGTCCCGCCCGTGGCAGCGGCCGCGTCCGCCAGGGCCTTCTCCCCGAGCCGGCTGACCACGGTGTTGCCGGAGCGGTCCTTCTTGTAGCCGGTCACGGCGCCGCCGTCGCCCTTGAGCGGGATGGGCTCGCCTTCGGGGGTCCCGATGCCGATCGGGAAGAGCTGGATGCCCGCCGCCCCGGCGCGGCCGGCGGCCTCGGCGACCTTGGCGGGGCCGTCCACGGTGTCCTCGCCGTCTGTGAGGAGCACCATGGCCTTGCCGCCCGGGTAGCGCTCGAGGGCTGCGGTTCCGAGGTCCAGGGCCTTGGCGATCGCGGTGCCGGGCCGGGGCAGGGTGTCGACCCGCATCGCCTGGAGGATCTGCTTGGCCGCGTCGATGTCCATCGTGACCGGGCAGAGGACTGCGGCCTCTCCGGCAAAGGCCACGATGCCGACCCGGTTGCCCCGGAGGGACTCGAGCAGCAGGGAGAGTTCGGCCTTGGCCTTTTCGAGGCGGCTGGGCTTGACGTCCTCGGTCAGCATGGAGAGGGAGAGGTCGAGCGCGATGATGACGTGCCGCATGGGCGCGTTGGTCTCCACGAGCTCGACGCCCCATTGCGGGCCCGCCAGGGCGAGCACCAGCAAGGACAGGCCGGCGGCGGCAAGGCCTGCCTTGACGCCGCGCCTGAGCCGGGCCTCCGGCGCCAGGAGTCGGTCGATGACCGCGGGATTGCCCATCGCTTCCGTGAGGGCCCGGCGGCGGGACGCGGCCCAGAAGTGCAGGGCCGCCGCGGCGCCGAGCGCCGGGAGGAGCCACAGGAGCTGAGCCGGGTTTCGGAACACTTTAGGGCCACCTCAGGAAGAAGATGTTGGAGAGGAGCAGTTCCGCCATCAGCAGGAGCGCGGCCAGCCCCACGGGCAGGTGGTAGCGGTCGTGGCGGGACACGATCTCCGGGAGCTTCACTTTCGTCTTCT